>CAYXVY010000025.1:0-13632 GCA_964468745.1 uncultured Planctomycetales bacterium
CGACTCCGTCTCGACGAGCTTCGCCTGCTGCTTGATCTCGGCGAGTTGCGCCGCGAGCGTCACACGCTCAGTCTCCAGCTTCTTCAGCTCGTCACCGACGATCTGGAGAGCCGCAACGCCCTGCTCCTTGAGGACGTCCACCAGCCTCTGAGCCTTGTCGGTCACGGCCTGTAGGAGCCCGTCCACGCGCCGCCGATTCTCGGCCAGCTCGCGCAGCGCGTCGCTGGAGTTGGCGTTGGCGTCGCGGACGATCCGCTCGATTTCGCCGCTGTTGAGCGCGATCTCGCGGAGCTTGGCGAGCACCGCCGTCTCAAGCGCCTCGGCCGGGGCGTAGCGCATCGTGCAGGCCGTGCCGATCGAGTGCGCGTTACGGGTGCACTGGTAGTAGAAGTTTACGCGCTTGCTGCCCGTGCAGCCTTTCGGCGTCATGTGCGAGCCGCACAGTCCGCAGATAACGACGCCTTGGAGGATATAGACGTGCTGGCGCGGCGTGCGCGGATTCTTGTGGCGCGGCGCATGGACGGTCAGATGCTCGTTCACCAGATTGAAGAGGTCCTCCGAGATAATGGGCTCGTGCTTACCCGGGTAGACCTTCTGGTTGTGCTTGATCTTGCCGAGGTACACCGGGTTGCGGAGCATGTTGAGAATGCTCGAGACGAAGAACGGGTGACCGCCCATCTTGCGGCCGCGACGGCTGGTGTACGCCGGCGTCTTGATGCCCTGCCGCGCCAGGTACTTGACCAGCTCGCACGCGCTACCCATCTCCAGGTATTTCTTGAAAGCCAGTTCCACCAGCCCGCGATCCTCGGGGTGGGGGATGAGGATGCCTTTCTGCTTCGGGTCGAGCTGATAGCCGGGCGGCCGGCCGCCGGTCCAGAAGCCCTGCTCGGCCTGCCAGAGCATCTTGTTCTTCACGCGCTCGGCGGTCATCTCGCGCTCCAGCTGCGCGAAGGTCAGGATCATGTTGACCATCGCCTTGCCCATGGGCGTGGTCGTGTCGAACTGATCGCGGACGGAGATGAGCTGGACGTTGAACTCCTGGAACACGCCCCACAGGTCGTAGAAGTCCTTAACCGAGCGCGTGAGACGATCGAGCTTCGTAACGACCACTGCATCGACCGCTCCGCGTCGGATGGCCGCCATGAGCTTCTTCAGTTCCGGACGGTCGGTGTCCTTGGCGGAGCGGCCTTCCTCCCGGAGCATCTCGCTGATCTCGAACATGGCCTGCGGTGTCTGGCGGAATTTCAGGTATTGCCGGATCTCGTCCGCCTGGGCGTCGAGTGACCCATGCTCCATATCCGCTTGCTTCAGCGTCGAGACGCGTACGTAGCCGTGACACCGGATCGCTTTGGTCTCTTTCATTCGTTCCTCATGCGGCTTTCCGCCGATCTCCTTTGTCCACGCGGAACGCGCCTTCGCGCTTGCAGATTGCGCCCCAGATCTCCGCCAAGCGCTTCATCAGACACTCGTATCTTTCATCAGCCGAAAGGGACGAGTACGGGTTCTCACGATTTCGCGGAACGTCGCGGAGGCGAACGGCCTCCACGTGGAACGCCGGCCGACCTCGCCGAGAATGCCGACGAGTCGTCGGCAGAGCGAGAGCGGGAGGGGGCGATTCCTGATTCGAATGTGCGTCGTAGCGGGCCTCGTTGGAGCACGCTCCCGAAGGCTCGGGGCGTTGGTGCCGACCGCTGTTCCCTTTAACCGCATCGGCGCTCGGAGGTTCGCGAAAACCCGCCTCTGTCGTTTCCCCCATCCCGGCTCTCCTTTCGAGGGGCCGTTGGTCTTCCTGCCCCTCCACCGGTTCGAGGTTTCTGGCGGCGTGTGTGTGCAACGCCAAATTTCTTCCTGAGTTTCGCCATCACGTACCGGATGTGCGACCGAACGGTCGCCGCCTTCATTCCGAGGGTCGCGGCGATCTCTTCCGGGGACAGCACGCCGAAGAAGAGCCTCATCACGTCCCGCCGGCGCGGCGGCATCTTCTCGATCTCGTCTTTCGAGAAGGCGACAATCTCGTTGTCGGCCGCGAGTTCGGTGGGGCTAGGCCCGGGTGCCGGAATCAACTGGACGTACTCCCGCTCGTCCCTGTGGAGGTCGCTGAAGAGGACCGGCTTCGTCCCGTTGCCAAGCGACCGCTTGTGCTCCCGAACGGCGGCGCGGGTCAGGTAATGCTCGCAGTCCCTGATCCGCGGCGCGCGCATGCTGAGCACGCGAAGGATCACCACGTGCAAGGGCTCCCGAGCGTCTTCCGCCTCGATCTCGAGGTTCTCCGCCATCCAATCCAGGATCTTCTGGTAAGCCTCGGCGATCTGCCTGTTGATCTCCTGCCGATCGACCGCTCCACTTCCATCGTTCGCATCCATCGCTGTCGTCTCCAGTTCGGGTCTTGAAAAACCACCACGCGGACGGACCCGAAGCGGAGGTTGATGTAGGCAGACGGACGGATGGAGTATCTGAGGCGTGGCCGCAGAGAGCGGCCTTACGCGTGCATCTCGATTGTGTCTAGAATGCGCGACGGACGTCCTCCGGCTCGCTGCTCCGCCCATGCTTGCGCGGAAATCGATGCCGGAGGGTACGGTCGCGCCCTCATGGAACCTCTTCGTTCACGCGGCTCCACGGCGCTTGCCCGCCAGGGCGGGACGGCCCATGAATGCCGCAAAGGGGCGGGCGCGGGAGCGCGCCCGGTCTACCATGCTCTACGACTCGGTACGATTCTCGCTGAATGAATCAGCACAACCGTCGCCGGTCGGCGCCGGCGACGAAAGGGAGAGACAGCTTCAAGGATTTCTCGTGACGGACTCGTGTCGGTCTCATGAAGGGGGTAGTGCCCCAGCTTCGGGTCGGTTCTCAAAGAGCGCGACGGCGAGTTCATTCGGCCCACCGCCCGGGCCCGGCGGTCCCGGTCTTCGTTCGGCATCACCTCCTGGTCAATCAGGTCCTCTACCTAAAGGGTCCCTTCAAGCCCGATTCGGAAGGGGAAGTGCGCCGATTTTTCGAATATTGTTTCGAAAGTGCCGGTGAGGAGGTGCGGATGCAAGAGCCGTACAGGGAAGGCCCAACCAGCCACCCTGGCCCCGAGTCATGCGCGGCTGGTCGCAAGGCCAGACGTGAAGCGTTGACAGGGGAAAACGCAGGCCAGGTTACGGGCTCCGAAATCACGATAAAGTCCGGGGTGCCGACGCCGCTTCCCCAAGCGGAAGGCAACATCGGACGGGGCGCTATTGGTGAGTCTCGCCCGGACCCCGCGGAGTCGAAGACCCTGTGCATGCGTGGACACTCTTCACACGGAAATCGGGAGGCCCCACGAACGCCCGCCGGAGTTGGTGCCGACGGGACAGCCGGGGAAGGCCCAAGGCCAACGCCCGGCGTGAATGGTCGTGGGGAGTCGGACAGTCGCGTAGTACCTGAGAAGCAGCCGAACAAAGGCGGGCCGTCTGTGCCGTCGGCGGAGGCTGTGGAGGGAAGGCGACTGGCCAAGGGGAACTCTCAGCAGGCCGCCGCGCCCCGGACACAGAGCCGGACCGGCGCGTCGTCCGGACTGCTGGGGGTGCGCGAAGTGGCACGTCGAGATCGACGTGCGCGGTTCACCGCCTTGCTGCATCACGTCACGCCGACCTTGCTGCGGATGAGCTTCTACGATCTGAAGCGTCACGCCGCCGCAGGCGTCGATGGAGTAACGTGGCAGGAGTACGAAGTCGGCTTGGAGGAGCGCCTGCGCGACCTTCATGGTCGGGTCCATCAAGCGCATGGCCGCAACGCTCCAGAGAGTGCGCGAGGCGCTTCTTGCGCGTCGACATTTCTCGCTCAAGGAGCAGGGCGCGTGGCTGAAGTCTGTTGTACGAGGCTTCGCCAATTACCATGCCGTGCCCGGAAACGGCGAGTCCGTGCGGGCGTTTCGACGGGAGGCCATCCGTCACTGGCTGCACGCCTTGCGGCAGCGCAGCCAGAAGGATCGGACCTCGTGGGAGCGCTTCAGCCGGACCGTCAAGCGCTGGATACCCTATGCGAAGATCCTGCATCCGTATCCCAACGTTCGGTTTCGCGCCAGAACCCAAGGCAAGAGCCGTATGCGGTAGTGCCGCTCGTACGGATCCGCGGAGGGGGGCCGGGGCAACCCGGCTCCCTACTCCGACCGCGACGATTTCTTCGCAGAAAGTCCAGATTCCAGCCGCCCGGGAGCGGGCGGCGTCCGCCCACTGGCCCGTCCGCTGTTGTGCGGAGCCCGGGCGGCGGAAGCCGCAGACGCAACGGCGGAAACCCTTCCCCTTCCCGCGCCAGCAGTGTGGCGCTCCCTTTCCCGCCTTTCGCCCTTCCACCCCGAACCCTTTGCCCGGGCATCGGGTCCGGAGCGACGCGGGCAATGACCGCCGACATCTGTTTGCATGTCTGGCCGCTGCAGAAGGCAGCCGGTCCGCGACTTCACCAACTCGGCGGTGAGGTCGATCGCCCTCAGCAATCGCGATAATTTGTCGGGATAGCCGCCCGAAGGGCGGCGCATCCATTCACCTGCGGCCTCTTGCGAGGGCGGCCGTCGTCACTCTTCCGCATCCCACGTCAAGAGCGTCAACACGTAGCCTTCATCGACAACATGCTCTTCCGTGACGGTGTGCTCATCAGCCCCGCCGATCTCGAACCATCGTGCGGCCTCAACTTGGCGAGGACCTTGGCCGATCCGCGACTCAATCGTCGCAATCGCCGGCTGCAGGAGGGGCACGCCTCGGGGCACGGCCCGGCTGCCCCACGTCCAGAGTCGATTCTCTTCCTGCGAGCAGATGAGGATGCAGCGATGACTCGTCGTCTTGACCAGGCGCAGCGCCGTAGCCATCAGGCTGGTCTTGAACGTCTCCGCCAACTCCTGCACGAGGTCGACGCAAGGGCGCTTTCCCGCACTCAGCGGCTGGAACATGTTCAGCGGCATGAGAAGATCCGCCGCGAAGGTGTTCGCATTGCATTCGGCGGGGTGCGGTGCCTCGTCGAGCGAGGGTCCCCCCTCGGAGCGTGCGCAGAGAACTCGCCCGCCATCGAGCAGCCAGTGCCCCAGCTTGTGTGCGGCCGAGAATCGCTGACGACCGCGCGGCTGCGCCATGTTGATCATGATGATCGCGCGGCCTGCATGACTCAGGAGTACGGCATCGCGACTGTCCAGCTTTTGATAGACGATGGTCGCCTCGCAGTATTGCGCGATCGCCTCCAGGTCGATGTCTTCCGGTTTCTCGACGCCGAGTTCCGTCAGGAGGGCGTCAGCCGACTGGAACGACGTGCCCACACTCATGGTGATCTCCTCAGTACGGGTTCACGGTCCCCGCCGAACACAGGCGATCACACGACCGAGAATCTGCACCTCGTCGCTTCGAACAAACTTCTCCTGATGCTCGCGGTTTGCCGGCACCAGTCTTAGTCCGCCTGCTTCTCGATACACGCGCTTGACCGTAGCTTCGCCCCCCAGAGCGACGGCTGCGATGTCCCCGTCTCGGACCGGCTCCTCCGGCGCAACGATCGCAAGATCGCCATCGAAGAATCGCGCGTCCACCATGCTGTCGCCCGAAACTCTCACCGCAAATGACCCGGCGTAAGCCTCGAAATCGATGGTGCCTTGGAGGTCCTCGATCATCTCGATCGGCACGCCCGCCGCGATTCGCCCGACGATCGGAATCCCCCGGCGTTGCGGCGGTGATGGCTTGGGGGCTGCCTTTCGCGCAGGGCGGGCGGCGTTCTTCCTCAGACCCTCGGCCACCGCCATGCCCAACCCCTCGAAGCGAACGCTTTCAAAGCTGGCGATCTTCTGCACGACGTCTCCCAGCGTCTCTTCAGTCACAGGCTCTTCGCATTTCAGAAGCTCGTCCACCTTTGCCGGGGGACAGCACAGCTCGTAGGCCAGCTTCTTATTTGTCACGCCCGCACCGCGAAGGTAGCGGCGCAGACACGCACCCAAGGTGATTCCGCGGACAGTCGGCCGCAGCGTGCGCTTCACAAACTGGTCCAGCCGTGCCCGCGCATCCTCCAAGCTGATGCCCTCGCGCGTGGATTCCTGCGAGATTTCCTCGTCGGATGCACCAAGCACCGACTCAGCCGTCGCTTCGAATAGCCGTCGCCACCGCACTTCAGCATCCCGATCATCGACCATGGGAACCCCCTTCCATCTCGGCGATCGCGTCGCGAATGCGTCGCGCTGCCTCTGCGTACTGCCCGTCAGTGATTGCCAAGCGCTGCTTTGTTTCCGCGCCGTCAAGCCCGCGCGTCAGCGCGTCCAGGATCGGCATCACGAGCGGATCGCCTTCGAAGCGTTCCGCAAGTTCGCGCAGGCGAGCCCAGGCATTCGAGCTATTTCCATCCACGGCCCTCATGCTCCCGACCGCGTCGGCCATTTCGCTATCGCTCGTGACGCGCACGGCCTTGGGACGGCTCCAGTTGCTGGTCATGCTCCTCATCGCGCCGCACAAGTGCATCAGGAAGCTGACGCGATTGGGGTGCCACGGGCGGCTGCCGCTGGCCGTGGCCACCAAAGCGTCGTGAATCAGGTCTTCGTGGTCGCGGGGCGCGGGCGCCTCGTGAGCGCATCGCAGGCGATAGCGCGCGTAGAGGATCATTCGGTTTTTCTGCGCCTCCGTCAGTTCTCGATAGGCCCGGTAGATCTCCTCCCGCGTGGCCGTGACGTTGGGACCCGCGCGGGGCTCCTCCCTGTCCAGCATCAGCTCCTCCATAGACTTAGTGCTCACTTCTGGCGGCTCCTTTCGCGGAATTCGTCCCTGCGAAGTAAAAGTGTACGGAGGATCGTGTCAGGATAGGACCCAACACGAATTCAAATGCGATTCTCCCCGGAAGGTGCCCGAGAAGTGAGCACTACGTCTATGGAGGGACACGTGGGAAGGCCAGCGAGAGAGTCGGCGACTCAGTGAGGTGAAGCGATGCAGGACGTGCAAACCGTGGCGCGGATCGAGCGCCTGGGACTCTGCCCCGCCGAGAATGGCAAGACCGGCCCGGTGATGGTCTTCAGGGTGACCTTCCTGGGCGAGGAAGCACTCCCGGGCGCCGTCGAGGTGGGTGTCAAGCTCGTGACGCGCTGGCGTGCGGGCCTGAGCCGGCGGTGGGTGCGCGATGTGCTCAAGTACGTGCCGCGGTCGGAAGATCTCTGGCCGGGCAGCACGGGTTTCTGCGTGCAGAGGCGCCGCAGCCAGATCTATCGCTTTGAGCTGAACGACAGCCCGCGCGCCTTTTGGGACCCCAAGGCCCTGTTCGACTTTTCGAAACACGAGCGCGTGGAACTCACCGTGCGCGCGGTCACGCAGGACAAGAGCGCCACCGAGCGTACGTTCAGCTTTTCCCTCAAGGAGGCCAAGCATGAGACTGCCGACACTGCATAATCCGCTGCTCCCCGCCGACATCTCGGCGCCGAGCAGCCTCATCTACGTCGACCCGGTGGATTGTCCGGCGCGTTATGGACCATTCGAGTCGCTCAATCTCACGTTTCGCGTGACGATTCGCGGCTCGCGCGCCGTGCCCGCGGACGTGTCGGTGAGCACGAGACTGATCGCGACGGGATGCGATGGCCGCGAGCAGGTCACGGCCTATGAGAACCGCTGGGACGATCTCGAGCCTGGCCGATACGGCCGATGGGTGCAGCTCCGCAACACGGAAGTCTACCGCTACGAGCTCTCGCCCATTCCGCAGGGCACACCGGACGCGGGCAAGCCCGAGTACGACTTCTCCATGTTCGACCGCATCGACGTCACGGTGCGCGTGGTCGCCCGCAACGGCACGGTGGTGCAGCGCACAGTTGCCAGTCGACGCCTTCATCTGGAGGGAATCGGCCATGAAAGCATGCGGTGATCGTAGCGCGGCAGCGCGTCTTCGCACCCTCGCCGATCGCATCCGGCGCACGTATGCGCGCGCACAGGCACTGGAGCGCAAGTTCGATGAATTCATGCGGGATCGGCGTCGGGCGCCTTCGACATCGCTGGAGCTGATCCACGCCGACGATCTGACGCGGAAGTACATGATCGCGGAGCTCGACGGCGACGTGCGGCGGGGCGCGCTTTGGCTCGACCCACGCCTCAACGATCGGGGCCGCCTCTACTGGGCGGCCCTGCTGCGCGAAGCACTGAAGCGTCACGACTCAGCCTGGCTGGCCGAGCAGGTCCATGTCCGTGGCTATCTCGTTGCCTTCGAGCGTGCGCTCCGTCGGGATCGCGCGGAGTACGCCACGCGCCGCGTGCCCTGGAACGCGCACACCGTTCTCGCGGAAGGGGAGTTCAACCGTTTCTACATCCGCGGGCTCTGCGCGCGCGGTCTCACCGAGGGGATTGACGAGGTTGAGATCTACCGCGCGAGGCCGTCGAGTATCCCTCGCCCCGTCTCGCAGGAGCTCGTGCGCACACGCGTCCGCAGTGCTGCGCTGCTCGAAGACTTGCGCAAGCACGCCTTCGTAGAAACTGCGCTCGGCGTGCCTGGCGGCCCGAATTCGGGGCTGAGTGTCCGCTTCCCGGCGAGGCCTGCCCTCCGAAGCCCGCGAGGAATGCGGCCT
Organism: uncultured Planctomycetales bacterium; assembly: GCA_964468745.1. Taxonomy (GTDB): domain Bacteria; phylum Planctomycetota; class MHYJ01; order MHYJ01; family JACPRB01; genus JACPRB01. The sequence continues at coordinate 8,522 of CAYXVY010000025.1, forward strand.
GGTGAGCTCGGCGAAGGAGGGAGGAAGCAATGCGTCTAGTGATTCTGCTGGTCCCAGCCGCGCTACTCGGCGGATGTGCACTCACCGCCGATGAGCGCAAGGCCATCCTCGACGAAGCTGCCGACGTGGCGACCTTCAAGGCGTACGAGAAGGCGAAATCGGCCGGAGTCGACGAGGAAAACGCGAAGAAGATCGGCGAGGTGGCGCGCGATGAGGCGCGGAAGCTCGTCGAGAAGGCACTACCGCGTGCAGAGGCTGAAAAGCGATCGAAATTCGGCGGCGCGCTGGCGAGCCTCCTCCTGGGTCTCCTCCAGCTCGCCGGCGCCGCCGTCCGCCGCGGAGGTGGCGCATGAAGAAGATCTTCTCGTCCCGGAAGTTCACGACGGCGATCCTGGGCGCGCTGCTCGTCGGGCTCAATGACGGGCTCAATCTGGGGCTGCGTCACGAGACGGTTCAGCACATCGTCCTGATCCTCGCGAGCTGGGTCGTGGGAGAAAGCGCCGTGGATGCCGCCTCAGCGTGGAGCAACGGCAGGAACGGCGATCGAAAATCGGACACGCATTCCCCTTCCACGCCCGCGTAGGAGAAGGCCATGCTGCAAATCGCAGATCGCGAAGTACGCAGGCAACACAGGCGCTTGGGAAGTGGATGGAGGCCGGCGACCCCTGAAGAGGACGCGCAATGGCGGCGCGCTCGGCTCCGATACCAATGTGCCGATCGTGCACGGGGCCATCCTTCCCGTCAGCGTCTCTTGCGCGGCGTGGTCAAGGATGTCTCCTCAGTCCTGGACCGCTTCGAGAAATGCGCGGAGGCTTGGCTCTTGCGCGCGCAGGCCCGGGGCGAGCTGACTGACTACGAGGCTGCCCTCGCCGACTTCGACGCGTCGCTTCGGCTGGAGCCCGGGAGCATTGCGGCCCTCAGTGGACGCGCCGGGGCGCTCAGCTTCCTCGGAACGGTGGACTGCATCTTCGGCAACGACGCGGCGCTGATGTTCGCGCTCGCCGACATCGAAGAAGTGCTGCGGCTCTGCCCCGACGACACAGCGGCGATCCATGCTCGCGCGCGACTAAAGTGCAAGCGCGCAGCGTTTTCCTTCGGGGCCGACGTCGCGGTCCGCGCGAACGACTTTGAAGACGCAGCGCGGGACTTCGAAGCGCTGTGGCTTGGCGGCCATGATGACGACTGGATTCTCGACCGCCTGCTCGAAGTGCTGGCCAGGCGCGTCTGCCTCAAGCCCGACAATGTCGCGGGCCGAGAGGCTTTGGAACGCCTCGGGACCCTCTATGACGCGGATGTCCCGGACGATTACAGGGGAGACACTCATCTCTGGGCGGGCCGCGCCTTCGCTGCCGCCGGCAGCCTTCACGCGGGAGTGCGTGCCTTGCGATTCGCGGCCGCATGCTTTCCAACCTTCAAGGAGATTCGTGAAGAGATCGTGGATGCCGAGAGACAGATTCGCATCGGGCCGAACGGAGGCGCGCGGTGATCGACACGCCCCAGAAACTCGATCGGCTCCTCCACGCGTACGACGCCGCTTGGAGTCGGGTGGACGGCTGGTCGCGACGCGCAGGCGTTTCGTGGGACCTCGGACAGGACGCCCTCCAGGAGACGGCCATCGACGCACTGTGTCGCTGGCCCGATGTAACGCGCGGGGAGGCCCTGCTGCTGTGCGCGCGACGCGCGCTGCGCAAGGAGCACGACTGGTGGAATCTGCACGCGCGCTGGGAGGATCACGAAGCCGAAGCGCTGCGACTGCCGGTTGCGGATTCTGCAGAATCGGACGCAGGTGTTGAGCTTCTCGGGCGACTCGACGACGCCTTGGCCGGCCTGCAGGACAGCGACGTTCTGATCCTGACGGAGCTGGCTCGGGGCCGGTCGCTCCGCTCGCTCGCGCAGCTCATGGGTTTATCGCTGGCCGGGCTGCAGAAACGGCTCGAACTCGCACGCCAGCACGCCATTGCCGCGCTGCGCAACACGAATCCAGGACATTTTCCCGGTGTACACCTCGACTGTTTCCGCATGAACTCTATGGAGAGTCGTGAGACGCGAGGTTGCGAATGATCGAAGCCGAACTTCTGGGTGCTCACCGGTCCGGGGCGTCGCCCGTGGCGCGCGACGGCCCCGGCCCACCGCGGCCCACGATATTCCCCGTGTGATTTTCTCGAACTGAAACTTCTTTTTTGGAGTGATCCATGCCACTTACGAAAGCCCAGGGCCTGTTCCTGTCGAATGACGAACTCCTCGCCCACCTGCTCGAAAACGAGAAGGACCGTATCGAGCTCGCACCGACGCTTCCGTTCATGCCCGTGAACGGCCACCTATTGCGCGTCGAGCGCGTGAGCGCCGCCAACCGCGGCGCCGAGCCGACCTTCGACGCCGTCGGCGGCGGTGGCGCCTCGGCCAACCCCGGCGAGGGCCTCGCTGTTCCGGCCGCCGCCACGGAAGACACGTTCGAGCTGAAGCTCCTCGTACAGGACGTCATCGTCGCGGACTACACAGCGTACGCGGAGTCGAACGTGAACTCTCAGCCAGGCGTGCAGCTCGAACTCGCGACGCGTCGCATGCTCTACAAGTTCTGGAAGACCTTTTACGCGGGTGATGCATCGGTCACGGCCGCCGAGTTCAGCGGCATCCGAAAACTCACGATCGGCTCACAGACGATCACGACCAACGACGTCGCGAATTTCTTCCTGCAGCTTGAGGATCTCGCTCGCCTCGTCGCGCTCATCCGCGCCAACAACGGGCGTCCGCATGTGCTCTTCACAGGTCCGCTTGCGTACAAGAACATCCAGCAGGCCTACTACAACCGCGGCATGCACCCGGACTTCGTCACGGTCGAAGTACCGGACGCCAACGGCGGGATGCGTTCTCGCAAGGTCATGGCCTTCGACGGGACCCCGATCTACCGGGACGACAACGTCCTGACGAACGAGACGGTCGGCGGCTTCGGCAACGGCACCTCGATCTACGCCATCTGCCTGGGTCGCGGCGGCCTCTACGGGATCGTTCCGGCAGCCTTCGGCTCGAAGATGATCCGTGTCAAGGAGGTCCTCGTCGCAGGCGCGGCACACACGACTTACCGCGTGTACTGGCCGGTGAGTCTCGTGCTCGAGACGCAGGACGCCATCGCTCGCCTGCAGCTCCGCGCCAACGTGGGAACGACCTAAGGTCTGGATGAGCCATGGATGCACTTACAAGCGAACCCATCGTCGTCCCGCGTGCGAGCGGGCCCGCCCTGACGCCCGATGAAGCGATTGCCGGCGAGGCCTTCACGCTGCTGGACGCAGGGTTCCTGGGGAGGTTCGACAGGTCGACGGACGAAGCGCCGTATGGCTTCGAGCCGGCGCCCGAACCCCCCCGGCCGCAGAAGGAAGAGCCGGAACGACGGCAAGAACGCGAGCCGTTCAAGCTTGACCAGGAGCGGCCTGAGATGGGTGCCGGCTACGCGGGCGGACTTGCCGTGAGCTTCGATCCTGTAACCGATCCCTTCATTCTGGCGGTGCGCTGATGGCGAATACGCTCAAGCCTGTCGCCGTGGTCGAGCTGACCGCGGCCTTCCAGACAATCTACACCGTGCCCGCGAGCACGAGCTTCACGGCGGCCGTGCTGCATCTGGTGAACGCGTCGGGCGCGGCGAAGACGGTCGACGTCTGCCTCGTCCCCGCCGCGGGGTCGCCGCTGCAGGCGAACGCGATCCTCTGGCAGTTCTCCATCGGGGCGAACGACTTCGTGGAACTCGCCAAGGGAGACATCTGGCCGACGGGCTCGACGCTCCAGGCGCGCGCCTCGGCGGGGACGTCCGTCAATCTCAAGCTCTCTGGAATCGAGAGCTCATGAACGCCGCAATGAGGCTTCACTGGGACGCCATCCACGGCTGGCTCGTGGACGTTCCGGCCGCACTCTCGCGTCCGATGCTCGACCGGCTCGTCGCTTGGGCGCTGCCCCGGCAGCGCGACCGCTGGCGCTCGCTGCCGACGGGGAACAGGAAGGACGAGTTGGAGCGTGCGATCGGGCTTCTTGAGCGCGGGAGCGTCCGCCAGCGGATCGTCGGCGAACGCGGCAATGGCAAAGGTGACATCGTGATCTACGGAGGACATTAACGTGGCGAACACATGGCGTGCGACGGCCCAGGCAGTGGCCTTCGCCTCGGGCAAGTCGATGATCGATCTATTCAACGGCGGCGCGGCGACGCGCGTGCTGCGCGTGGCGCGGATGTACCAGTTCAACAATGGCGTCACGGCCGTGACGGGCGTGCTTACCGAGATGCGCGTCAATCGCATCACGGCGTCGAGCGCAGGCACCAGCGTCACCCCCGTCGCGCACGACACGAACAATTCTGCGCTCGAGGCCGCCGCGACGGCAGGGACAGGGCGGACGACGACGGTCGGCGCGCTCCTCAGAAAGTATCTCTGGTCCAACGACGAGCCGGCGGTCTCGGCCGCGACGCTGGACGAGTGGGAGCTCCTCGTGCCGTTCGCCGAGGTGTGGAACGCGGGGTATGGCGACACTGACGTTCAGAAGGTCGTCGCGCGCGCGAACCAGGGATACGAGATCCGGCAGCAGGGGACGAGCGCTGTCGGGTCGAACGACTTCGAGATCGAGTTCACGGACGCGGGGAGCTAGCGATGTACTGGCTCATCGACACGGCGACCGGGCACGCGATCCTCGTCAACTCGCTCGAGGAGGCACGGAAGCACCGCGATTACCTCGTCGAGCGCGGTCGCGACCGCGGCGAGGTTGTGTGTCTTGACGCATCGGGAGCAGTCGATCTCTCGTGAGTTATGCCTGATTCCTACACGGTTCTGCTCGAAGGTTGCCGCAGCGACGCGCTGATGGATGGCATCGCCGCGATCCTCAACCGCGAGGCTACCGACATGCGGCGGACGCTGGAAGTACGCTCCGTCCATGCTTTCCCGCCGGCAGGCGCGGGCGCGCTGGGGTTCGGCCTCATCAAGCTCTGGCGGATCTCCGCGGCATCGGGCGGCGCAGCGATCACTCCGGTCAAGCACGATACGAGCGACGGCGATCTGCCAGCGCAGGTCTCAATCGTGCGCGAGCCGTCGTCGATCACGATCACGTCGGTCCTGCGCCAGCTCGCCGACACTCCAACG
>CAYXVY010000026.1:0-15269 GCA_964468745.1 uncultured Planctomycetales bacterium
ACGGGAAACGGGAGACGGGAAACGGGAAACGTCGCAGCGGCACTACCGAGTCATGACCACCCGCGTGCCGGCGATGCGGTCGCCCAAGCGGGCGCGCTCGGGGGACGTGAGGACGAGAAGCACGCCCAGAAGATTGAGAAACGGAAGGCCGTCCACGAGACGCAGCGCATTGCGCGCGAGACTGCGACGGATCCCCGGCGGCCGGCCCGCCGCGTCGACGACGCGGATTCCCGCGACGCGCTTCCCGGGCGTCCAGCCGGCCAGCCCCTCGAAGAGCACGTAATACGCGACCATGACCACGAAGAAGATGATGCAGAGCGGGTCCATGACGAACGATCCGCTGCGCCAGAGGTGATCGGCATGGGTCATCAGCCACACGCCCTTCACGAGTCGGCCGATGGGGAAGAACACGGCGCAGAAGATCGCGAAGTCGACGACGAGAGCGATGAATCGCGGCAGGAGTCCAGCGTACCTGCGCTGTTCGGCCGTCACTGAGATGATCCCAGACGAAACGCAACCGAGCAGGGGGCGCTCCGGATCTCCCAGCGCCGCTCCGGCGTCAGAGCGAGCGCGTCGGCCGTCGCCGCATCGATCACCGGCTCCTCGAACGCCTCCACCCGCAAACCGGCCGCGACGAAGGCCTGCCAGTAGCGCGAGAGCGGGCGATGGAAGTGCACGAACGGCGACGTGAAGTGGCGCCACGGCGGCGCCTCCAGGCGGCGCTCCTCGAAGTACGAGCCGTCCCAGCGGAACCGCACCTCCTGCCTGCCCTGAACGCGATCCAGCTGGTCGAGCGGAAAGCACGGATGGCTGAAGACCGCAACCGCCCGTCCGCCCGGCCGGAGCACCCGCCGGATCGCGCGCGCCGCGCCGTCCACGTCAGGCAGATCCATCAGCACATAGTTCGACACGACCGCGTCGAAGCCGCCGTCACGCACCGCCCGCAGCGACGAAAGATCGTCCACGGCGTAGTGGACTCCCGCCCCCGCCTTCGACTGCGCGACGCGGATCATCTCCGGCGAGATGTCGATTCCCGTCACGCGCGCCCCCCGGGCCGCGAGCTGCCGGCTCAAGTATCCCGTCCCGCAACCGGCATCGAGCACGTCGTGGCCGGCGACGTCTCCTAGAAGGCGCCAGAGCACGGGATCCGAGCTATAGCGGCGATTGTAGTCGCCCGCCTCGCCGACTTGGATGTCCCACTCTTCGGCCTTGATGTCCCAGTGATGCGCCAGTTCCGATGGATCCATGCATGGATCGTACCAGCACGTCGGGCCGGCTAACCCCCGTCGCCCGCATACTGCGCGAACCGCTCCTTGCTCGCCGCCTTCATATAGGCGTCATGGCCGGAGATCTTCTTCTCCTTGAGCAGCGCCTCGAGCGAATCGTCCATCAGGATCATCCCCTGCGCGCGGCTCGTCTGGATCACCCCGGAGATCTTGCTGTTGTCCCCGTCCCGGATCAGGTTGGAGATCGAGCGCGTGCGCACGAGAACCTCGTGGACCGCGATCCGCCCCTTGCCGTCCGCCTTGCGGATCAGCAACTGCGAGCAGACTCCCTCGAGCGAGTTCGACAGCATCGCCCGCGCCTGCGACTGCTGCTCCGCCGGAAACGTGTCCACGATCCGGTCCACCGTCTTGGCCGCGCCGTTCGTGTGCAGCGTGCCGAACACCAGGATCCCCTTCTCGGCCGCGGACAGCGCGAGGCTCACCGTCTCGAGGTCGCGCATCTCGCCGACCAGCACGACGTCGAAGTCCGACCGCCCCGCGTCCATGAGCGCCGCGCCGAAGGAGGGCGTGTCGATCCCGACTTCCCGCTGGACGATGATCGACTTCTTGTTCCGGTGGATGAACTCGATCGGCTCCTCGATCGTGAGGATCTTGCGCGAGGCGTTCCGGTTGATGTGGTCGATGACCGCCGCGAGCGTCGTGGACTTGCCGCTGCCGGTTGGGCCGGTCACCAGGATCATGCCGCGTCGTGCGGCGGCGAAGGTCTTGAGGACCGCGGGCGCGCCGAGCTCGTCGAGCGACTTGATCTCCGTCGGGATGACCCGGAACACCGCCCCGAGGCCGTTCGCGTGGTTGTAGTAGTTCGCTCGGAAGCGCGCCCTCTCCCCGAACGCGTAGGCGAAGTCCAGGTCGCGGTTCTTCCGGAAGACCTCCCACCGGTCCGGGGGGCAGATCTCCTCGAGCAGCACCCGCAGCGATTCCTGCGTGAGCGACGGGCGACCCTCGATCGCGCGGATCGCGCCGTGCAGGCGGATCTTCGGCGGCTGGCCCTCGGCGAGGTGGAGGTCCGACGCGCTGGACTCCAGCATCGTCCGGAAGAGCTCGTCGATCGTCGCCATGCTCAGCTCCTCGCCGCGCCCAGGATCACCGCCGGGTTGTCCGAGAGGGGCGCCGCTTCCGCCGCATCGATCGCGCCGCTCCGGACGAGCTCCAGGAGGGACTCGTCCATCAGCATCGCGCCCTTCGCCTTGCTCGTCTGCATCTTCGACGTCAGCTGGTGGAGCTGGTTCTGACGGATCATCGTCGAGACCGCCGGGTCCACCATCAGGACCTCGATGGCCTGCGCGACCCCCTTGCCGTCCTTCCGCGCGAACAGGTGCTGCGAGATGATCCCGCGCAGCGACTCCGAAATCATGCTCCGGATCTGGCCCTGCTGGTCCGGCGGGAAATAGTCGAGCACCGCGCTGATCGTCCGGATGGCGGAGCCGGTCGGGAGCGTTCCGAACACCAGGTGCCCGGTCTCGGCCGCCGAGACGGCCAGCGCCATCGTCTGCAGATCGCGCATCTCGCCGATCATGATGATGTCGGGATCCTCGCGGAGCGCCGCGCGCAACGCGGCCGCGTACGACATCGTGTGGGCGCCGAGCTCGCGCTGCGTAACCTGGCATTTCTTCGACGGGAAGGCGTATTCGATCGGATCCTCGATCGTGATGATGTGATCCTCGCGTGTCGCGTTGATCAGGTCGATGAGTGCGGCCATCGTGGTCGTCTTGCCGCTGCCGGAAGGGCCGGTGACGAGGACGAGCCCCTGGTGATACTCGGTCAGGCGGCGGAGCGGCGGCGGCAGCTTGAGTTCGTCGAACGTGCGGATCCTGTCCGGGATCACGCGGAAGACCCCCTCCCAGCCGTTGACCTGCTTGTACATGCAGGTGCGGTAGCGCTCGTTCGCCCCGACGCGCAGGGAGAAGCCGAGGCTCTTGTCCTTGAGGAGGTTTCGCTTCTGCGCCTCGCTGATGGCGCCGAAGAGGATGGCCTCGGTCTGCTCCGGCGTGAGCGGCCGGTCGCCGAGGGGCTCGATCCGCTTGTACCTGCGGAGGAACGGCGGCGAGCCGACGGAGATGTGCAGATCCGATGCGTCGCGCCGGCGCGCCTCGGCGAGCAATTCTTGGAGCCGGTCGGACGCGAGGAGCTCCGGTGCCGGCGGAGGGCTCACTGCGATCGAGGGGACCCGTGGCGTACTTACCGCGGTCGAACGTTCCGGGGGCGCGCTGACCGGAGGGAGGAGGGCCGGCTTCGCGACCGGCGGCGGGAGCGGCGTGCGGGGGACGATCGCGGGGGCCGTCTCCAGCGCCCTCTGCAGTTTGCGCTTCTTCTGCTCGGCCAGGATGGCGCCGAGGTCGTCGAGCCGCAGCATGCCCTTCTGGATCAGGTACTCGCCGATCCGGCGGTTGGCGGTGGCGAGATCGGACTTGATGCGCTCCAGCTGCGCGGGGTCGAGGAGATGGAGATCGATGGCGATCTTGCCAAAGAGTAGGTCGTCCTCGGTGAGCATGGCGGGGGTGCGGCCCCCGCGGGGAGGATACCACGAAGCCGCGCGGAATGGGCGGCGCGCGTTTGCGCTACGGCTCGCCGCTCGCGAAGACGACCGACTACTTGTCCGTGCCCGACTGCGCCTCGCGGTCGCCCTTGAGGACCTCCTCCACCAGCTTGCGCGCATCGTCGTAGGACGGCTCGCTCTTGATCATGCCGTACGTCCGGTGCCGCTTGCCGCCGTCGAAGTAGCCGTCGAGGTGGAACATCCGCTCGTCCTTGCCGATCGTGCCCGCCTCGCGTGCGATCTTCGTCGTCATCTCGTACGAGCCGAGCGAGAGGTGGTACTCCTCGGCGTCTCCCTTGGCGTTGAGCACGCTGAAACGATACCGGACCGCGCGTTCCCCCTTCAGCTCAAAGTATTCGAACGTCATCACCGCGACGTCCTTGACCTTGAACTGGTCGCGACAGAAGCGCGGGAACTTCGCGCGCTCCTCCTGCGTCATCGCGTCGCGCACGCCCGAGAGAGCCTTCCGGTAGGCGTCGCGTTTCTTGAGATCGCCCGCCTTCTGGCACGCCTGCACGAGCTTGCCCAGCGTGCCCGTGTCCTCCGGCTCCAGCTTGTGGTGGCGCTCCCAGAGCTCGATGGCGCGCGCGGCCTTGTCGGCGAAAAAGGCCGCCATCCCGCCGTTGAAGAGGGCGCTCAGGCGGTCGGGCTCCAGCTTCAGGCACTCCTCGTACTTCGCGAGCGCCTCCGTGTACTTCTTTTCCTGTAAGAGCCCGTTGGCGGCGTCGAGCGCCTTGTCGGCGGGCGTCTCCTGGGGTTCCATCTGCGCGAGCGCCAGGAGCGTCAGCATCGTCATCATCGCGTCACCTCTCACGCTGAGTGTAACGCAGTCGGGGCATGGGACATCTGAACGGGCATGCGATGTCGGGTCAGGGCCCGCAGCCGGGGCCGATAGCGTCGACCAGGCTGAACCCACGCCGGCGCGGCGCACTCTCGTATTCTGACGATCGGCGCCTCAACGGCCGAGCGTGTCCACCGCAAACTGCAGATCGGCGCGCCACGACAAGAGAAAGCGGCGGGCCGCGCCGCCCTTGGGATACTCATTGATGACCTTGTCGATGTACCGGACCGTGCGCGCGGCGTTGCCGACGTGGGTCTGAAGCCAGCGCTGATAGCTGTCCTCGTTTTCTCTCCTGCGCTTGGTGTCGTCCTGGAGGTTTGCATACAAGAAGCCCACGGCGCCCGAGCCCCCGCGCAGGTGGGCGTCCACGCGACGCCAGGCCTGGGTGGCCTCGCGGATGCCCAGCAGATCCTTCCTGCGTTGCATGTCCGAAAGCACCGTGCGGCCGCCATGGCCGCTGATCAGGTTCGCCAGGTGTTCGTAGTCGCGGGCGTCCGCGGCCGACATGCCGGACTTGCGCGCGGCCTCCTGCATGACGTTGCGCATGTTGGCGTAGGCGTTGGCCTCGGTGCCGGCGGCGTTGAGGGCGGCCCTGGCCGCCTCACGTGCCTCGTTACCCAATCCTGCCAGGTAGTCGGTGCCGACCTGCGCCAGGAACTCGGCGGCTTCGGCGGCGGCATCACTGCCCGTGGAGAGCCTGACCAGCAAGCCGATGGTCTTGGGGCCGACTTTCTGCGCGACGGCGGTGATGTTGGCCGCGCGGTTTTCGGAGTTCCATTCGTCGAGCAGCTTGTAGATCTCGGGCGCCGATTCGATCAGGCCCAACACGACCTTGGCGCCGGGCGTTCCGTCCTCGAGCTTCTTGAACATGTTGCGCAAGAGCGGCATGCGGCGCTCGATGAAGTGCTTGCGTTCGGCCTCGGGCAGCGACCGGTACGCGTTCAGCATGAACTCGGCGCCTTCCTTCAGCAGCGTGCCGTAGTTGCGCGACTCGCCGGGCTTGAGTTCGCGGTTCAGCTCACGCCCGAACGTGATCATGTTCTTGATCGCGGTCATGTACGTGCTGGGATTCGCGCGCAGCTCGCGCTCCAGCTTCGCCATCTCGGCGGGCGGGATAAGTTTCAGGCCGCTGATTCCGGCGTCGAGGAACGAGTTGATCGCCTCGCCATACTCGCCCTTCATGGCGCAGTCCACGCCCTTGGCGACGTTCAGCGCCATCGCCACCAGCGACGAGGCCGCGTTGGCCGTAGGCTTGATCTTCTCTTCCCAGGCCTTGAGCAGCCCCGGGTTGCGATTGAGGAACGAGACCAGGCCCTTGCGGTCGGTGGCTAGAAGCTCGGCAAGCTTGTCCTTGTCTTTGTCCTCGAGCGCCTTGGACAACTCTTCCTGGATCATCCGCAGGCGCGTCTCCGGGAGGCTGAGCAACCAGTCGAAGACCTTGAGAGCCGTGCCGGCGGCCGCGATGTTCTCGGGGTCATCGAGACGCTTCGCGGCGTCGGTGGCGGGCTTGCGCGCCAGATCGGTGTCGGCCGCGGTCTTGTCGGCGTCCAAGTCCGGGCTGGCCGCGCGGCGAAGATCGGCGTTGGCGGCATCGCGGCGGGCTTCGTCGAGCATGCCCTTGTCCTTCATGGCCGCTTCGCGGTCGGCGAAGGACTTCCTTTCCTCGTCGGTGAGCCCGGACCAGTCCTTGCCGCCTTGCATGTCCGAGTACAGCGACTCGCCCGGGGCGCGCTTTCCCCATTTGTCGTCGCGGCTGATCTCCTTGCCGGCCTTGTCCCGCGCGATGCGTGTCGTGTCGCCGCCAGGCGTCGTACGCGTCTCGACGAGGTTGCCGTCGCCGTCCTTGTGGCGGCGGACTTCGGTGCCGTCCGCCAGCTTCATGTGTTCCACGCCGACGGGGTCACGGCTGGTGGTGTCCAGCACCTTGCCGTCGGCGTCGCGGCGCACGCGCATCCGGCTGCCGTCCGGGCGATACGTGTAGTCGCGCGAGGTCCCGTCGGGATTGTCGTAGTGGCGCGTGACCGTGCCGTCCTTGGCGCGCTCGGTCGTAACGCGCGTGCCGTCCGGCCGGGACTCGACCATGCTGCGCGCGCCGTCGGGCCTATCGGTGATCTCGCGGGTGGTGCCGTCGCTGTCCGCTTCGGACGTGCGCTTGGCGCCATCGGCGCCGGTGGTTGTCGTGCTGCGAGTGGTGTTGGGGGTGCCGTCGGCGTCGTGTGTGATGACGACGGTTTCGCCGGTGTCGGGGTCGGTGTAACTCACATAGGCCTTCTGCTTGTCCAGCGGAAGATTGTGTTCCTGCTTTGTGAGTTTGCCGTTCTTGTCGAATGTGAGCGTATCCGTGGAACCGTCGGGATTGACGGTGCTGTAGACTTTGCTGCCGTCCGCCAGTTCGGCGCTCGAGATCGGAGCTTTTTCGCCCTCGGGCACGTGGTTCTTGACCTCGCGCAGTTTGCCGTCGCGGTCGTAGTAGACCCACGGGCCGGCCTTCTGGTTCAGGTGATAGCGGCCCTCGGACTCCTTGCTGCCGTTGTCGTGGTAGAGAATCCAGGGGCCGTGGCGGCTGACGCTCTGCGCATTGCGACCGGGCGAGGCGGTGGTGTACGCGTGGCCGTGTGCGGCCGTCTTGCCGTTTTCGAACCAACTGGTCCAGCCGCCCTTGACGTTGCCTTCAACGTAGGCGGCCAGCACCCACTTCTCGCCGTTGCGGTGGTACAGCGAGACGAAGCCGTCCGGTTCGCCGTTGACGTAGGTGCCGTCGAAGCTGCGGTTGCCGTTGTCGTGGTATTCGACCCACAGGCCGGCGCGGACCGGATGGTCGATCGAATCCGCCCTGGCGCTACCCATGGCTTCGCCCACCGCGGCGAGCTTTCCGTTTTCGTGAAAGGCGGTCCATTCGCCGGTGAGCTGCCCGCGATCGAACGTGGCCGTGACTGCCTTCGGACCCGAGGCGTAGTACTTCGTTGCGGGGCCGTCGAAAATGTTGTCCACGTAGCCGCATTCGAAGCTCTTGTTGCCGTTGCCGTGGTTGTAGACCCAGGCGCGCTGGCGCGTGATGTAGCTGAACGAGTTCTCGCTGCTGTTGCTGGCCTCGCCGGTGCTTTCAACGTGTTCGCTGTCGTGCCAGTAGGTCACCTTGCCGCTCAGGCGGCCCTTGGTGAATGTGCCCTCGGCGTACTTGCGGCCGCTGGGGTGGTAGTGCGAGGCCGCGCCGTCCAGGAGGTTGTCTTTGTACGTGCCCTCGAAGCTCTTCTTGCCGTTGCCGTGGTTGTAGGTCCAGGCGCCCTGGCGGGTGATGTAGCTGAACGAGTTCTCGCCGCTGTTGCTGACGTCTCCGGTCTGGTCCACGAGTTCGCTGTCGTGCCAGTAGGTCACTTTGCCGCTGAGGTGGCCCTTGGTAAACGCGCCCTCGGCGTACTTGCGGCCGCTGGTGTGGTACTGCGAGGCCGCGCCTTCAAACAGGCCGCCTTTGTACGTGCCCTCGAAGCTCTTGTGACCGTTGCTGTGGTTGAAGATCCATGCACCCTCGCGTTTGTTGGCCCGGCACACGCCCTTCTCCCAGAGCTTGCCGTCGTCGTAGAAGCGTTCGTATTCGCCGTCATACTTGCCGTCGACGGTTCGATAGCGCTCCACGACCGTGCCTTGGGTGTTCTTGCGCTCCACCTGTTTGATCTCGGGGTCTTGGGCGCGCAATGACGCCGCACTCCCATAGACCAGCACCGCCGCGATCAGGATCCTGAACATGCAGTATTCCCCCGCTTGGACGTGGACTCCGGCGACGTGCGCCGGCTCGATTTCGGCGCGCCGATCTGCGTCGCGCGGCCGCGATTATAGCGCGTGGGCTGGAGCGAGGTGGGGCATTCCCTCCCCCCGAACCGCCGATGGGCGTCTCCTCTATAGGAGCTACAGCGTAGAATAAGCTCCGGTGCCCGACTTCCCAACCTCTCCCACTCTTCCCAACGCACAGCCCGGTAGTGGGCCTCCACCGAAGGTCGGCCCGTACCGGCTCGAGAAACTTCTCGGCCAGGGAGGCATGGGGTCCGTCTACCTCGCGCGGCATCCCGAGCTGCGCCGGCAGGTCGCCATCAAGCTCCTGCCCGTCGACGCGGACGCCGAGGACATCGAACGCTTCAAGCGCGAAGCCCGCGCCGCCGCGCGGCTCCGCCATAGCGGCATCGTCTCCGTCCACGAAGTCGGCGAAGACAACGGCCGCCACTACTTCACGATGGATTGCATCACCGGTGGCAACCTCCAGGATCTTCTCAAGAAAGGGCGCATGCCCGCCCGGCGCGCCTTCGAGTTGATCCGCGACGTGGCCGACGCGCTCGCCTACGCGCACGAGCAGGGGGTTGTCCATCGCGACCTCAAGCCGCAGAACATCATGCTCGACGAACGCGGCGAGCCGATGATCAGCGACTTCGGGCTCGCCCGCGTCGCCGACGACGTGTCGCTCTCCCGCACGGGAACGATGGTCGGCACGCCGTCCTTCATGTCGCCCGAGCAGGCCCGCGGCGAGACCCACGCGATCGATGCGCGCAGCGACATCTGGGCCGTCGGCGCGTGCCTCTACCAGATGATGACGGGGGCGCTCCCGTTCGACGGCACGAGCGTGCTCGACGTGCTGCTCCAGATCTCCGAAATCGATCCGAAGCCGATCCGCGCACTCCATGCGGCCCTGCCTCGCGACGCGGAGGCGATCGTCTTCAAGTGCCTGACGAAGGAACCGGCCGGACGGTATCAAACCGCGGCCGCGCTGCGCGAGGACATCGACCGCTTCCTCCACGGCGTCCCCGTGACGGCGCGCCCTGTCACCGTGCTGCGCCGTGCGTTTGCGTGGGTCCGCCGCAACCGCGCGATCTCGATCACCGCGAGCCTCGGGTTCCTCGGCATCGCGACGACGCTGACCTACGCCTTCTGGCTCGGGCCGGCGATGAAGGCGGCGTCGCTGCGCCGTCATATCGCCGCGATCGAGCAGGCGGCGGCGACGGCGTGCGTTGCGGAAGACGCGCGCCTCGTGAAGCAGATCGAGGGGGACGCTGACGCGGTCATCCGCGACGCGAAGGGGATCGCGGATCGCGTGCGCGCGAAGATGGCGGCGAAGGATGACGGCGAAAAGGCGGCGGTCGAGCGCGGCCTCGCGTCGTACCGGACCGGCCCGCTGCTGTCGCGCGCGCATCATCACAAGAAGGAATGGTCGTTCGCCTATCGGTACGATCCGACGGGGAACTGGGGGCTCGACGCGCAGATCGAGGTGGCCCGCAAGCTGCGCACGGATCTGCGCCTCGCGGAGGCGGCGACGATCCTCGGCCGCATCCGCAGCCGCTTCCCGGGAACGGAGGCGGCGAAGCGAGCGGTCGCCGAGATCGGCGACGTCCTCGCGGAGCGTGGCGATCTCGAAGGCGCGCTCGCGGCGTATCTCGAGTCGGGCGCGCAGCCGGAGCGCGCGGCCCTGCTCCACGCCATCCTCGGCCGCCGCCAGACGATCCCGCTCAAGGGCATCGCGTACGCCGTGCCGTTCGCGCCGCAGGGCTGCGAGCGCATGCCGATCCTGCGCCTCGACGCGCCGACCGTGGTGCTGCCGTGCCGCGAGGGGCGCCCCGCGTTTCGCATCACGCGCGACGGCCTCGTGCCGACGACGTCGCCGCTTTCCGCGCTGGATCCGGCCGACACCGTGGCCGATCTCTGCGACGCGGACATCGACGGCGACGGACGACGCGAGGTGGTCGCAGCCGTGTATCGCGGAAATCGCGGCGGCGGATTCGCGATCATCGACCGCGTCGGCGACGGGTGGAAGTTGCGCTGTCCGCCTGACTACTCGAATTCCGCTGAGCCGATCTGTATCGCGGCGGGAGACATCGACGGCGACAAGCGCGACGAAGTTTTCGTCATCTTCATGTGGCGCTCGACCTCGCAATGGATCGTTCAGTGGCGCGACCGTCCGGTGATCACCCCGTTCGAGCCCGGCGGCGCGCGCCCCTGGGTCCTGTCGGCGGGCGTGGCGGATCTCGACGGCGACGGAAAGCAGGAGGCCTTCTTCGGCCGCTCCGGCCAGCTTGAAGCGCGGGTCGAGTTTTTCGAAGTGCAGGATCGCAAGTTCACACGCACGAATCACTACACGGTCGGGGAGGCGACGACGCTGACGGTGCTGCCGGACGGGCGGCTCGCGATCGCGGCTCGCGCGTTCGCGGACTATCCGAACAAGGAACTTCAGGGGGAGTTCGGCGTGCTCGAGGAGGACGCGCTCGTGTTCGCCGTGGTGCGCCGCACGAAGGACGGCATCACTCAGGTTGCGCGCCACATCTCCAAGGCGGGAGCCAATGTCTCGGGCAACGCGCACGTGGGCTCGGTCGGCGCGGGCACGCTCGCCGGCCGGCCCGCCATCTGCTACACGACCGTACGCGGCGCGTTCGATCCGCTTCAGAAGAAGACGGAAGGGCAGCGCCTGCGCGTGATCCTCGGCGAGCCTTCCTCGGAGCCGCACGTGCTGGGCGTGCCGTGGAACCTGAGATCGTTCCACGTTTACGATGTGGACGGCGACGGCGAGAGCGAGATCATCGCGGCGCTCGAAGACAGCCTCGTGGTGCTCGGTCGGCGCGAGGGGCCTGCGCCGAAGCTGCCGACGGTGGAATCCGAGGCCGTGCCGGCGAACGAGGCAGCGCTGCTGCTGCGCTCCGCGAACGACCTCATCGAGTCCGATTCGTTCGACGCGGCGCGCGACATCCTGGCGGAGATTGCGGACCGCTTCCCGGACCGGCCGGAGGCAAGCGACGCGCTTCGGCTCCGGTGTGACGTGCTCCTCCTCGCCGCGCAGCTCGTCTTCGCTGTCGCCGATCGCGAGATGAACACGCGGCCCGCGTCGTCGCTGGTCCTGGAAAAGCGGGCCGTCGAGCGATGCCGCCAGGCTGCCGTGGAGGCGCGCGAAGTTGCGGCGCGATTCTCGGATCGCGGCGAGATCCGACGTCGTTTTCTCATGTTCGCGGCGGAGGCGTCGCGCCTGGCGCTGGACTTCGCGAAGCAGCGTGACGATCTGACCGCGGCGCTGCAGTGCGCCCGCGCCTCGGACGACAAGCGCGTTGATCGCCAGATCAAGACGCTTGACGGGCTCGTCTCGTTGAAGAGCGTGATCGAAGGGGATGCCGCGGCCGATGCGCTGCCGTTCGTCACGAATGCGCCGTCGCGGGTGCGGCGCGACGGCACAACGCTCGAGGTGATTCTCGACTCGCACTCCGATCGCATCGTCGCGGGGGTGCCGGTGCTCTACGCTCGCGGCGGGGTGACCGTGGAGCTCGACCTGGAGCTGCGCACGAGCGTCTGGTCGGCCGTGGCGCAGTTCGGACTCGTGCCGCGGACCGGCGGATCCGGGAATCCGATGTACGGCGCGCTGGAGACGGTGCTGCACGGAACGACGACGTGGGACAAGCAGAGCGTTCGGTTCACGCTGCCCGGGTCGGGCGTCACGTCGCGGCCGGGATGTTATCGCGGGAAGTGGCGGATGCTCTTCTCGTACATGCCGGAGGCCGGGCTGCAGACGCTCGAGGTGCGCGACGCCGACGGAGCGACGATTTTCCGCGGACGGGCGGAGGCGACGCCGATGCCGGGCGGTCCGCTCCTCTTCGGCGTGGCGATGGAGTATGCCGGGGGGGACGCGCTGCTTTCGCACTCGATGCATCCGGCGTGGACGCAGCTGAGGATCTCGAATGTCGTGCTCCGCGGTTCGGATCTGAGCGTGGATACCGCGACGCTGACCGATCCGGCGAACCTGGAGCTGGCGGCGGGCGGCAAGATGGTTCGGGGCGACCGGGCGGGCGCTGCGGACCTCTACCGGCAGGCGATCGAGCGGGACACGCGCCTGATTCGCGCCCGGATCTACCTCGCGATGGCGAGCGACGATCCGTCGCCGATCGCGGAGGCGTTGCGGATCGATCCGTACGGAGCGGCGTGCACGCTCGACGACGTGGTGCGCGGAGCCGGGCCGGAATCGCGCCGCGCGCTGGGGGCGCTCGTGCGTCGCGTCGCGGCGGAAGCGAAGGGCCTGGATCGTGCGGCGTGCCTGTCGTTGCAGGGCGATTTCGAAGACGCAGCGGTGGAACTCGCGAAGCTGCCGGTGACGCCGGCGCGGCAGTACTTGTTGCGTCGCGGCCGCATCGGAGCCGGGGACGAGCAGATGGCGGCGTGGGACTGGCTGATGGCGCGGCAGATGCGCACGGCCGGGTCCGAGCTGCCCCCGCTCGCGTGGGCGCCCGAGGAGGGGGTGACGCGGGAGGAGATGCTGGAAGAGGTGAATCGCGCCGCGCAGACGTTCCGGACTGGCCGCCGGACGATCGACGCGCTGAAGGCATGGGTGACGGCGAGTCGCCATCTCCTGATGGATCCCGACAATGTGGAGGTCCTGCGCTTTCGCGGCCAGATGGCGAGCGCGTTCGGCATGCAGGGTCCCGAGGAGCACGACCTGCTGCGCATCGTGGAGCTGCGTCCGAACGATTCGAATGCGGCGCTGCTGGTGGCGAGGCTGTTCGGAAGCCGGCGCGCCAGCCGGGAGACGCTGGAGTTCATCGAGCGCGCGATCAAGGTGGGGTTGCGGGACGCCCGACTGCTGGATCTGCCGGAGTTCCAGTTTCTCGGCGAGAACGACGCGTTCAAGAAGCTGCGGGACCGGCTGCGGACGGAGTAAGCCGGTGGAACAAAATAGTTGCTCACCTCGCCGCCGGCTTACCGTGAGCGAGCCGCAGGCGAGTCGAACGGTTGGCCCCTGTAGACCTTGTAGAGGCAACCCCTCGACTTCGCTCCGCTCCGCTCCGCTCGGGGTAAGCAGGGTCGCAAGGATGGGCAATTATTTAAACGACCCTGCTTAGGTGTGTCGTAGTGGGGCACGCGTCAAAGACGTTTCCCTTGGTAACGCGGCGTTTCCAGGTTACACGCGACGATTCGTGCGACGTGCGATTCCCGCGCGCAATCGTCGAGGCACGGGACTTGCGCTATCGTCGCGATGGCGACAGCGACGTACGAGCGGCGAAAGCCTGAAAACTCGGTGCTGCACGAGGTGGTGCGCGAGCATCTCGCGACGTTTCTCGAGGAGGCGAAGGCGCGGGACCGTGAGGGGCGTGGCGTTCCGAAGTACGTGTCGCAGGCGCTGAAGCGGTATCTCGACTGCGGGATTCTGCAGAAGGGGTTCGCGAGGGTTCGGTGTCCCAAGTGCCGGCTGGATATGTTGGTCGGGTTTTCGTGAAAGGATCGCTCGATCTGTCCGTCATGCGCCGGTCGACGCATGGCGGATACGGCGGCGCATCTGGTCGATGCGGTGCTGCCGCGCGTGCCCGTGCGACAGTGGGTGCTGTCGATGCCGAAGCAGGCGCGGTATTGGCTGGCGCGGGATTCGAAGCTGCTGGGAGGTGCGGAGCGGATCTTCGTCGAGGAGATCTCCCGGTGCACGGCGCGCAGGGCGGGATTGAGGCGGATTCGCGATGGGCGATACGGGGCGGTGACGGCGGTGCAGCGGTTCGGGAGCGCGCTGAATCTGAACGTGCACTTCCACACGCTGGCGCTGGATGGGGTCTATCTCGCGAACGGGGCGGGCGGAGGAGTGAGCTTCCGGCGGTTGCGCGCGCCGGAGCCGGAGGAACTGGGGCGTGTGCTGGATCGGGTGCGGCGGCGGATCGGGGGGATGTTGGTCAAGGAGGGGATGATCCTGGGCGAGGAGAGCCGCGGAGAGGATCCGTCGGCGTTCGACGTGATGCAGGCGGCGAGCATTCGGGAGTGGATCGGGTTGTCGGGGGAGGCGAGGAAGGTGCCGTACGTGGGCGGCTCGGAGGATGCCGTCTCGATGTCGACGTTACCGGACCTGTGCGTGGCCGTGGACGGCTGGAGCCTTCACGCGACGGTACGGATCCGCGCTGGGGACAGGGCGGGGCTGGAGAAGCTGTGCCGGTATCTGTTGCGGCCGGCGTTCGCGGGGGAGCGGCTGGAGTGGCTGAACGATGGTCGGGTGTCGTACGAATTTCGGAAGCCGCGGATGGATGGGGCGACGCACCTGGTGTTGCGGCCGGTGGAGTTCGTCGAGAAGCTGGCGGCACTCGTCGCTCCGCCGAGGTCGCATCTGGTGCGGTACCACGGGGTGTTGGCGGCGCGGAGCCGGGTGCGACGCTCGATCGCCCCGCGCCGGGGCGAGGAGTCGATGCGAGATCGTGCCGGCTGCGGAGGGGAGGAGGCGTCGGCGGGCGCGCGGCTCAGCGAGGGTCGCCGGCGGCGGCAGTCGCGGACGGACTGGGCGACGCTGATGCGGAGGTCGTTCGGGATGGACGTGCTGGCCTGTCCCAAGTGCGGCGCGCGCATGCGGGTGATCGCGTGCGTGACGAAGAGGTCGGCGGTGCGTGCGATCCTGGAGTCGCTGGGGATGGCGGACGAGGCGGCGGGCCTCGGTCCCGCGCGGTCGCCGCCCGATAGCGCGGGGGACAGCTTCGAAGTCGATCAGTCGTCAGAATTCTAAACTACGCCGGGCGGGCGTGTAAGCAACATAAGTCCCACTATCGGCTCAGGGTCCGTTCGGATGACGTTTCTGGCACGTTGAGTCCTCGCACGGTCGCTTCCCATGCGCCCGCACAGATCATCT
>CAYXVY010000027.1:0-27648 GCA_964468745.1 uncultured Planctomycetales bacterium
ATTTCGGGGAGAACCAGCAATTCGCCTGTTTGACTAGTCTTTTGCTCCTACACGCAGCTCATCTCAGAAGTTTTCATCCTTCACGAGTTCGGACCTCCCCCTGATGTTACTCAGGGTTCATCCTGGCCGTGCGTAGATCACTGGCATTCGGGTATGCTGCCAACCACTCAATCGCCCATTTCGGACTCGCTTTCGCTCCGCCTTCGGTGCAGAACACCTTAGGCTCGCAGCTGACAGTAACTCCCGGACTCATTAAGCAAAAGGCACGACGTCAGGGCTTGCGCCCCTCCGACAGATTGTAAGTGCATGGTTTCAGATCTTTTCACTCCCCTCGCGGGGTTCTTTTCACCTTTCGCTCGCGCTACTTAGTTCGCTATCGCTCTCCGAGGAGTATTTAGCCTTATGCGATGGTCCGCATAGATTCGCACCTGTTTTCCCGTGGCAGGTGGTACTTGGGACACTCCCAAGGGAAACGACGACATTTTCGCTTACGGGGCTGTCACCCTCTGTGGCCGGCCTTTCCAGACCTTTCTGCTAATGTCACCGTTTGTCAAATCCCCTCCCGCCGGGCGGCAGGGAAAGGGTATCCCACGACACCGCGCATGCAACGTCCGCCCACTTGACACATGCATCGGTTTAGGCTGTTCCGCGTTCGATCGCCTCTACTGACGGAATCGATGGCTCGTTCTGTTCCTGGGCTTACTGAGATGTTTCACTTCGGCCCGTTGGCTCCCCTTTCGGGGTGACGGGACATTACTCCCGCCGGGTTTCCCCATTCGGAAATCCACGGATCGCAACCTGCTCAGCGGTTCCCCGTGGCATATCGCAGCTCGCAGCGTCCTTCATCACCTCTCGGAGTCAAGGCATCCCCCATGCACCCTTAGTAGCTTATCCGCATATACTGAAAACTCATCCCGCTCCGCTGAGTCACGGCTTAATTCGTGTCTTGCGGCCTACGCAGGACAAGGCGGTTTGAACAACCTTCCGGCCGTTCTCGCCCTTTCTGTAAACGGATTGTGCCTTCCTAAAGCGCTGGATTATTTTCGTTAACCTTCAGCCTGTCCAACAGCGCACCAGAGGTAGTACTGCATTTGCGTGCGCCGCCAGACCTTCCGCTTTTCAATGAGCCTTCGGACGGAGCCAACTCAGCCCACGTCCTGACAATTTTTCTAACAGCCGAGCGGCGATGCGGTTCGAACGTTTCCCCTCTTATCGCCGCCCGTTTGGCCGCAGGTGATTTCCATCCACCCGTGGAGTGCGCGATTATATGGATCGGCCGCGATGAAGCAAGAGATTTAGCAACTTTCCGGGCGAATTATCGACGCTCAGTCGCCTGTCGTGCGCGCGCCGAAATCAGTTCCCGCGCGCGCCCGGCGTCGTGATGTTTCTCGGCGCGTCCCACGGCCGTACCGGCTGCTCGATCGGCATCGCGCTGCCGAGCTTCCACAGCTTGCGGTCGGCCTCCCCCTTCAGGATCTTTGCGACCGATGCACTGTCGATCTGTTGCGCCGCCCCGGTGTAGAAGAACGCCGTCGTTCCGATGAACATCGAATCGGGCCGGTGATATCCGCCTTCGGTGTCGAACTTCGACGTCGTGCCCGCGCGCTGCATCGCCTTCTCGCTGATGTCGATCTTGCCGAGATCGTCGATGATCCAATGCTGCCGCACATAACGGACGATCGCGACTTTCTCCTTCGTCCCCTTCGCGAGCTCCGCGCGCAGCTCGAACATCGGGCGCGCCTTCTCGCGGTACAGGTCCAGCAGCTGCTGCGAAGTCTGGCCGCCGCGCAGGAGCGGGCTCGACATCCTGCCCGTCGTCTTGTCGCGGTCGGGCGATCCGCACGATGAGCACGGCACATCCTCGCCGCGGTAGGCGACGACCGTCTGACGCGTCCGGCACTTGTTGCACTCGACGTCTTCGAGGATCACGCCCTCCGGATGCCACGAGTAGGTGCTGTACTGGCGGCCGCCTGCGGGGGCCGTGGCCGCGGCTTTCTTGACGCGCGCGTCGATGCGCGCAGTCTCGCCCTCGATGTTGAGCTGGCTGAAATGCACCATCACGACGTCCTGGAAGTGCTTGTCCGACGGCGGCGGGCCGCAGCCGATGCCGACCGCAACCGCGAACACCGCACAGATCATCAACAGACGCCGCATGTGTGCCTCCGACGAGTCTCACTATCCTAGACGGCCCGCGCCGTCGAATTCCTTCAACTACGGATACAACCCGCGCAGTCGGTGCGCCTCCGCAACCCGGCTCACCGCCAGCACGTACGTCGCGAGTCGCGTGTGCACCTTCCGCTCCGTGCGGATCTTCCACACGCTCTCGAACGCGCGTTCCATCATATCGCGCAGGCGCAGGTTGACGTCGCGCTCGCTCCAGAAATAATTCTGAAGCGACTGCACCCATTCGAAGTACGACACCGTTACGCCGCCCGCGTTGGCGAGGATGTCCGGAATGACGAATTGTCCGTTCTCATGGAGGATGGTGTCTGCCTCGGGGGTCGTCGGCCCGTTCGCGCCCTCGCCGATAATCTTGCCCTTGACGCGCGCCGCGTTCCGATGAGTGATTTGCCCTTCGAGGGCGCACGGGAGCAGGATGTCGCAGTCCAGCTCGAGCAGTTCCTCGTTCGAGATCTGGTCCGCCCCCTTGTAGCCGATCACGCCACCCGTCTTCGCGTAGTGCGACTGCACGGCGTCCGGATCGAAGCCCTTCTCGACCAGGATGCCGCCGCGCGACGTGGAGCAGGCAATGATCTTGAAGTCGAGCTCGTGCAGGAGCTTCGCCGCGAACATGCCCGCGTTGCCGTATCCCTGGATCGCCACGCGCAGGCCGCTCGAAGGCATGCCGAGATGCTTCAGCGCGTAGAGCACGCAGTACATGAGGCCGCGCGCGGTGGCCTTGTCGCGACCTGCCGATCCGCCGATCGCCAGCGGCTTGCCCGTGACGACGCCCGGTACGGGGTAGCCCTTGTTCACGCTGTACGTATCCATCATCCACGCCATCGTCTGCGAGTTCGTGTTGACGTCCGGCGCGGGGATGTCCTTCTCGGGGCCGATGATCGGCAGGATCTCGCTGGTGTACCGGCGGGTCATCCGCTCGAGCTCGTCCTGAGACATGGACTTCGGCTCGCACGTGATGCCGCCCTTGCCGCCGCCGTACGGGAGGCCCATCGTCGCGCACTTCCACGTCATCCACATCGCGAGCGCCTTGACCTCGTCGAGCGTGACGCCGGGGTGATAGCGAACGCCGCCCTTCGCGGGGCCGCGCGTTGTCGAGTGCTGCACGCGGTGGCCCGTGAACACCTTCACTTGGCCGTCGTCCATGCGGACGGGGACGGCGACAGTGAGCGCCTTGCGCGGCGTGCCGAGCGTGGCGCTGAGGCCGGCGTCGTATCCGAGCAGGTCGGTCACCTGCTTGAGCTGCTGCAACGCGATGTGCCACGGATTCGGGATGTCCGCGGCAGTCGTCTCGGCCGCTGGGGCGGGTTTCGCGGACTTCATTTTCACGGGCATGACGCCTCCTTACACGATCGCGGATTTGCCGGACTCGCGGGTCGACAGCCGGATGGCGTCCTCAACGGGGCTGATGAAGACCATCCCCCCGCCGACGGCACCCGATCCCGCCAGGTCCTTGATGTTCTTTACGACGTCCTCGAGCAGATCGTCTGCGACGACCACCTCGACCTTGACGCGGTCTTCGAATTGCGGCACGCCGTTCTTGGACTTGCTTCGCGTGCCGTACCCCTGCGCGGGGTAAAAGGTCATCCCCTGGACGCCCTTCTTGACGAGCATCTCGCGCATCTTGTCCAACTTCGACGGCATGAGGTACAGCTCAAGTTTCCGCAGCATGCGACCTCCTGAACGTGAGAGCGGGAATTTTATGAACGCGACGCGGGTGATGGCAACGTATTTAGTTCCGTCGCCGGAGCGCCTTCCGATATATATTGCGTCGTGTCCTCTCTCGGCGACAGCGCGCGGTTCCTCCTGCACTTCCTGAAGGACCCGAAGGCCACAGGCGCCATCGCGCCCAGCTCGCGATACCTCGCCGCCCGCATGATCGAGGATATGCGGTTGGACCAGGCGAAGGCCGTCGTCGAGATCGGTCCTGGGACAGGAGCCTTCACGGGGGCGATCATCGATGCCGTTCCCCGCGACGCTCGCGTCATCGCCGTCGAGCTGAATGCGGTTTTCGCACGGCAGCTGGCGGAGCGATTTCCGCGCATCGACGTCATCAACGGCTCGGCCGAGTATGTGGGGAAGCACTTGGAAGAGCGCGCGGTCGACGCGGCGGATGCGATCGTTTGCAGCCTCCCGTGGGCGGGCTTTCCCCTCGACCTCCAGCAGCGCCTGATGAAGGCGATCGTGGACGCGTTGCGGCCGGGAGGGCGCTTCGCGACGTTCGCCTACCTGCACGCGACGTGGCTTCCGAAGGCGCGCCGTTTCCGAAAGTTGCTGGAGGCGAACTTCAAGACGGTCACGCGGAGTCGCGGCGTGTGGCGCAACCTCCCGCCGGCGATGGTGTACAGGTGTGAGAAATAGCGCACATGAAAGTCCTCTGGCTGGTGCCGAAGCTCGATACGCCGTCCGCCCGCTGGCGCGTGCTGCAGCTCATACCGCATCTCGAGAAGGCGGGCGTCAAGTGCCGCGTCGAGGAGCTGCCCGCCGGAGTCCTGGGGAAGCTCGGAGCGGCGAAGCACGCCCTCGGTTTCGACGTGGTCGTTCTTCAGAAGCGGCTCCTGCCGCGGCTCATCAGCGGCCGATTGCGCAAGTTCGCGAAGCGCCTCATTTTCGAATTCGACGACGCGGTCACGTTGAAAAAGACGGCCGAAGGCGTGCACGCGTCGGGTACGCGCGAGCGCCGCTTCCGTCGCGCGGTGGAGGATGCCGACGCGGTCATTGCGGCGAACGAACAGCTCGCGGAATTGGCTCGTCGCCTCTCGAAGGACCCGTCGCGTGTACATGTGCTGCCGAGCGCCATCGATCTCGATCGGTGGCCCGCTCGCGGGGCGCGAGAGGACGGGCCGGTCGTGATCGGCTGGGCCGGCACCCCCGGCATGCTGGCGCAGCTCGATGTGGTCAAGCAGCCGCTGGCTCGACTCTGCCGCCGCCACGAAGGCCTGAAACTGCGCATTCTGTGCGACGAGGCCATCCCGCTCGAGGGAGTGACGGTCGAGCATCGAAAGTTCTCGCCGGACACGGAGGTGGCGGATCTCGAGTCCTTCGACATCGCGATCGCGCCGCAGGTTGAGGACGTGTGGACTCGCAGCAAGGTGCCGGCGAAGGTGCTCGCGTACTTTGCGGCGTGCGTGCCGACGGTCGCGTCGGACGTGGACGCGTATCGCGCGTACGTAAAGGACGGCGTGAACGGCTATCTCGCAGGAACGCTGACGGAGTGGGAGGAGAAGTTGGAGGCGCTCGTCGCCGACGCGGCGCTGCGCGAGCGCATCAGCAAAGCGGGGCGCGCCACGGCGGAGCGCGACTTCTCGATTGCCAGCGTGGTGCCGAAGTACGTGGAGCTTTTCGATCGCCTTTCGAAGATGCCGTGAACGTGCGGCGGAGGCGACGGTTGAAGCATGGCGTGACTTGCCATGCTGTGGACCCGCACAATCCGGACGATTTGTGCGCAACGCCTCGGACAGGAACGGTCTGACGCGTTTCGCGAGTGTCGCGGATCGGGCCGGCGGCGCGACCCTCCTGACTCCTCGTTTCGGAGCGGGGGCTCCCACGATATGACGGTCGCCGGAGTACCGCTGCTTTTCATCCGGCAGCGCGTGAAGCCCGGCTGGGAGATGCCGTGGAGCATGGAGGACGTAGGCCGGATGCTCTCCCTGGTTCCGCGCGCGCTGTGGGCAGGCCTGACCTTCGTAATCCTGAGGCAACCGACGCGCCGCGAGTCGTCCTTCCACGCCTGCGTCCGCCATTTCTTCCAAACTCGCGGCCGCTGGGGGTCCGCGATCGTCCTCAACGCGGTCGCATCGCGGAACGAATTCGTCGCGCGCGGCGGTGACCTCGACGTGCGTGTCGCCCTCCGCAACGGGGCGGTGCTCCGGCGCGATTCCGCGGGCACGCGTGTGGGGTTCGGTCGTGAGGCGGGACGCGCCTTCCTCCTCTATCATGTGCTGCTGCACGAGGTCGGCCACCTGAGCGGCTGCACCGGCGGGGAGGAGGCCGAAGCCTTCGCCGTCGAATGGGAGCGCCGTCTTCGCAGGATCGGCGTCATTCCGTTTGGTCGCCGCAGCGATCTCTTCGATGCGCCGACGCGCCGTCACGGCTGGAAGCGACGCACGCAACTTGTCGACAAGTCCGCGATGCTCGCTATGCTGTCCGAGTCCCATTAGAGGAGAAGATCGTGGCGAAGAAGGTGAACAAGGGCGTGACGAAAAAGAAAACGAAGGCCGCCAAACCGTCGAAACCCGGCAAGGGGACGGCAGCCGCGGGAGGCGACGCGAACGACCGCTTCAACAGCGGACTGGGCCTCATGAAATCGATCGAAGGTCCGTTGCGCGCGCGACAGCTCGACGCGGCAGGGAAGAAGGTTGCGGCGCAGGCCGAGACCGAATTCAAGGCGGCGCTCGAAATCGCCGACAACCACGGCCGCGCGCACATCATGCTGGGCATGCTGCTGCAGCTGACCGGGCGCCCGGAGGACTGCGAGCCCCACCTCAGGCGCGGCATGGAACTCCCGCGCGGCAGCCAGGACTGGCACATCGCGGCCGACACGCTCGCCAACGCGTTCATGGAACAGGAGCGCGCTGCGGACGCGGCCAAGGTGCTGGAAGACGTCACGTCGGCGCGCGCCGATGACGTGCTCGCTCTCTACAAGCTCGGCGTCTGCTACACGTCGCTCGGCAAGTCGGATGACGCGGAGCGCGTCCTCCGTCGCGGCCTCAAGGCTTCGCCCGGCCACGCGCAGATCACGCAGGCACTCGCGGCGCTCGGGAAGTCGGCCGAGCCGCAGCCGGCGCTTGCGCCTGAACTCGTCGCCAAGCAGAAGAAGGCCGAAAAGCTGGCCGCCGAAATGCAGAAGCAGATGGAGACGATTCTCGGAAGCGGCGGCTCACCGGAGGCGATCCAGAAGAAGATCGCGGCGGTGCAGGCGGACTACCAGACGGCCGTGACCAAGCTGTACAGCAGCTGACGCAATCCCAATCCCGATCCCGATCCCGATCAACGGCCTGATCAGCGCTCCCTTCGCGTTTGACTGTCACGCACGCATCGAGCGTGGCGCGAGAAGTCGCTCAGGCGCAAATATCGCATGAACCCAGTCAGTTGACCTGAGAGCTCTTCACAACGCTTCCGCAGTTCGAGGGCAAGCTCCCGCGGCATGAGGTCTTGCTCACCCACGATCCACAACTTGGACCGCACCTCCGCGAGCGAACCCCTCGCGTGGATGAGGAAGTTGGCAAAGTGGCGATCGCTGCCGGCATCGAATCCCTCAGCAATATTGTCCATGACACTGCGGGCCGTAGTGCGCAGGTCGGCTCGCAACGCAGGATCCTGAGCGAATCTCGGAGGTCGAGTCTGCTCGTAGATGAGGTTCGTCAGGTCGCGCGCCGCGCGCCAGACCGGAAGTTCCTCGAACCGCGTGATTCCGCTCACGCATAGGTGTGCGTTTCGTCAGCAAAGTTCATCGCGGAAGTGGAATTTTGTGTGCAGATTCCTAGATTCCTGCACGACGATGCCGATCGGGATTGGGATTGGGATTGGGATTGGCTTTACTTGGCTCTGCTTTCCAAGTACCGGAGCATCGTTCTGACCATCACGCCGGTGCCGCCCGCCGGTTTGTAGGGACCTCCGGACTCCGTCAGGGCGGGGCCCGCGATATCGACATGCGCCCACGAGATCCCCGGGTCCACGAACTCCTTCAGGAACAGCGCCGCCGTAATCGAGCCGGCCCAGCGGCCGCCCGAATTCTTCATATCGGCGACGTCGCTCTTGATCATGTCCCAGTATTCCTCCTCGAGCGGCAGCTGCCAGATCTTCTCACCCGTCGACCGCCCCGTCGCGATGAGCCGGCCGATCAAGTCCTGATCGGTGCCGAAGATCCCGCTGATCTCGGGCCCGAGCGCGACGACGCACGCCCCCGTCAGCGTGGCCAAGTCGATGATCTCGTCGGGTTTCAGCCTCGACGCATACGACAGCGCGTCCGACAGGATGACGCGGCCCTCGGCGTCCGTATTGATGATCTCCATCGTCTTGCCGTTCATCGCGCGGCAGACGTCGCGCGTCTTGTAGGCGCCGCCCCCGGGCATGTTCTCGGTCGCTCCGAAGATGCCGTGGACGTTGATCTTGGGCTTGAGCTCGCGCAGACCGCGGAAGATCCCGAGCACCGCCGCCGCGCCGCCCATATCGTCCTTCATGTTGAGCATGCCGTCCGCCGGCTTGATGCACAGCCCGCCGCTGTCGAACGTGACCCCTTTGCCGACGACGGCGATCGTCCGCTTCGCGCCCGGTGCCTTGTAGAACAGGTGCACAAACCGGGGCGGCTCCTCGCTGCCGAGCGAGACGCCGCGCAGCCCGCCCATCTGCATCTTCTCGATCTGCTTCTCGTCGAGCACTTTGAGGGTGATCGACGGGGCACCTTGAGTCACCTCCTTGGCGACGTCGGCAAGGTAGCGCGGCGTGCAGGAACTCGCGGGCTCATTGACGAGGTCGCGCGTCAGGCACGTCGCTTCCGAGAAGATCTCGCCGCGGCGCGCCCCTTCGGCCATCTGAGTGCGCGACTTGTCCGAGTCGGCGACGAATGTGACCGTCGCCAGCTTCAGCGGCTGGCCGTTCGTGGACTTGTACTTTTTGAATTCGTAGAGCGCGAGGAGGACCCCTTCGGTGACTGCTTGGGCCTGTTCGCGCGCGTCGCCGGTTGGATCCGGGAGCAGGACGCTTGCGCTCGCCGCACCACTCGCCTTGCACCGTTGGGCCGCCACGGCGGCGGCGCGGCGCAGGCGCTCGTTGTCGAATTTCTCGCGCTTGCCCAGACCGCTGACGATCACCCGCTTTGCGGGTTTGCCGTCGTGCGGATAAAAGACGAGGGTGCTCTTCTCCTTGGACTTGAAGTCCTCGTTCGCGGCGGCCGTCGTGAACTTCTTCTGAAGCGACAGGTCGACGCGGTCCCACGCGCCGGCGGGCTTGTTGTCCTCGAACGAGAACGCGATGAGCGTTTCGGCGGTGGCGCGCTTGTCGGCGGAAAACTTCATGGCTCCTCCCTTTTCGAAGGGAGGAGAGTACCAGCGGAGTTCCTATTTAACTAGTTTCAAGCTCGACGTCAGCGTCACCGGGAATTCGCCGTCGCCCATCTTCATCTTGAGTTCGACGCTCATCTTCGACGCGGTGAGCCGGCCGGCCGCGGTGTCGAAGGTGCCTTCGCTCTTGCCGCTCCCCTCGACGAGCTCCAGCATGCTGCCACCGTCGTCCGACTTCACCGTCGTCTTGTTCTCGAGGGTGGCGTCGGTCCCCTTGGCCCCCTTGAACGTACCTTCGTTGTTGAATGTGAACGAACCGAGCATGCCCATGTCCATCGGATAGCTGCTCTTCCACGTGCCGCCGACCGCGACCGGCTCGTCGGGAAGCTGCACGAAGGCCTGCTGCAGCAGGGCCTGCTGCGACTTGTCGTTGAAGACCTGCTTGACCACGCCCTGCGCCATCTCGGTGCCGTCGCCCATCACCTCGAGCATCTTCTCCTGGATCTTGTCGAAGCCGGTCACCGACGTGACCTTCCCGCTCGTGGTGATCTTCATGACGAACGATGTGCCGAGCATTTTCGCGACGGCCTGGCCGACGGGGTCGTCCGGCGCCTTCTTGTCTTTGACTGAGTCGTACTCGGTCTCCGCGAACCCTGTGATCTTGAACTTGACGACGTCGTGCGTCAGCTCGATCGTCGCCTCGCCCTTCTCGCTCAGGTCCTTCACCGAGCCCTTGAAGATGAACTCACTCGACATGTCCCAGCTGAGGACGTCCGACTCGACCTGCGAGCGCTGCGTTACCTCGTAGCAGACGGGCGCGTCCTTCGCGAACTTCCACTTGAGCGTGACCTTGTCATCCTGTCCGACTACGGGCGCCGTAAGCAGGAGCGCCGCCGCCACCGTCAGCGTGAGTCTCATGGTCTGTCCCCCGATTGTTGATTTCTGATTATCGATTCCGCAGTTGAGATGAGTGAGGCCCGTCATTTGTTCATTAAGCGCACGGTCGTGCGGTGGGTTGCCGCAATCAGCAATCCTCAATCAGGAATCATCCCTTCGGCGACCGCATCTGTTCGATGGCGCTCCCGACGTTCTTCAGGCCGTGGCGGAGTATCTCCTCGTCCGTGCCCAGGGAGATGCGTACGTATCCCTTCAGCCAGAAAAAGTCCCCCGGAACGATGAGCGTGCCGTGCTTTTCGCGCAGCACGCTCGAAAGCTCCATCGCGTCCACGTGCTGAGGCAGCTTCAACACGCACACGGTGCCGCCGTCCGGCGGGACCCATTGCACGTGATCGTGCTTCGCCAGCCACTCGGCCATGACCTTCAGGTTCCTCTGGACGATATCACGACACCGTTGCGTGAGTTGATCCCCCCTTTTCAGCACGGCCGCTGCAAGGGACTGCGTGGGGCCGGGGAGCCCGCCGCACACATAATCCGCGACGGTCTTGATGCGCTCGATGAGTTCCTCCGACGCGACGATCCATCCGATCTTCAGCATCCCGAGTCCGTAGACTTTCGACAGGCTGCCGATGGAGACGAGGTGATCGCCGTAGGTCGCGGCCGGCTTGTGGCCGGGGGAGAAGGCGTTGTCGAGATAGACCTCGCTGCAGATGACGCGAGCGCCGCTCGACCGCGCGATCTGGCCGATCGTCTGCATTTTCTCAGGGTTCGTGGCCGTGCAGGACGGGTTGTGCATGTTCGTCATGAGAATCGCGCGCGTTCCGCGTCCCACCTTGCGCTCCAGCTCCTCGATGTCGAGCTGCCAGCCCCGGCCGAACGGCCGGTCGATCATGCGCACGTCGGCGCCAAGTTGCAGCGGCACGCGATAAAGCGTCTCGTAGTTCGGCGACTCGAGCAGGACCTCGTCGCCTTTCTCGATGGCGGCGGCGCACGTGAGATAGATCCCCATCGTCGCCCCGTTTGTGATGTAGACGCGCTGAGGCGTGACACCGTATCTCTTGGCGAGGATGCCGCGCAGCTCGGGATGGCCCTGCTCGTCGGGCGTCTTGAAGTCGAGCTGGTCGAGCGAGACTCCAATTTCCTCGGGAGTGGCCGCCTTCACGTTGCTGCAGGCGAGGTCGTACCGCGAATGTCCCCCGAACGTCCGCAGCCAGGCGAGATAGTCGACTTTGCGGAAACTCACTTCTGTACGGAAAAGGAGTTGATGAACTGGAGCGACGGACCCTTGTAGCCGGGAATCGTGCATCCTTCAGCGCGAAGGATCCCAGACACGCTGACCCTGTGGCCGACATAATCGAACCATGGCTGCTCGCGCAGGAACAACGCCACGTTCGGCAGATAGACGTGCAAGCCACTGTCGAGCGTCACGATTCCGTGCTCGCCCCGGATGTGGCTGAAAATGCCGTCGACCGACACCGTGTTTCCCTCGTGACGCTCGAGGTCGCCCCAGTCGAGAACGCGCGACGCCCGATCGCCCGAGTACTGCATCTCGGTCCTCTCGGTCGGCCGCGGGGCGGCGCCGCCGCATCCGGCGAGCGCAAGAGCGACTAGGGCAATCGTGTATTTCATCGTGATCCAATTATATAGACGAAGGATGGCCCCACAACAATTTGCTCATCCAATTGGTCGCTGCTAGATTGGGCCGTTGATGCCGAAGATCACCGCGATCCGCGCGCGCGAGGTGCTCGACTCTCGCGGCTATCCGACGGTCGAGGCGGAGGTCGATGCGGGGGGCGCGATGGGACGCGCGGTCGTCCCGTCGGGGGCTTCGACGGGCGAACACGAGGCGCTCGAACTGCGGGACGGCGACAAGAAGCGCTTCCTCGGCAAGGGCGTGCTGTTCGCGATTCACAACATCCACGCAGAGATTGCGCCCAAGCTGCTCGGGATGGACGTCGAGCGGCAGAAGCTGATCGACGACATCCTCGTCGACCTCGATGGCACACCGAATAAGTCGCGGCTCGGCGCCAACGCGTTGCTCGCCGTGTCGCTGGCCTGCGCGCGCGCAGCCGCCGCGGCGGAGAAGCGTCCTCTCTTCGACTCGCTCTCGCGCGGAAAGGGTGTGACGCTGCCGGTCCCGTTCCTGAACATCATCAACGGCGGTGCCCACGCCGACAATTCGATCGACTTCCAGGAGTTCATGATCGTCCCCGGCGGATTTGCGACGTTTCACGATTCGCTGCGCGCGGGCGTCGAGGTGTTCCACAATCTCAAGGCGGTTCTCAAGGCGAAGGGACACCAGACGACGGTGGGGGACGAGGGTGGGTTCGCGCCAAACCTGAAAGCGGTCGAGGAGACGCTCGAAACGATCGTCGAGGCGATTGGCAAGGCCGGCTACAAACCCGGGGAGCAAATTGCGCTTGCCCTCGACGTTGCCGCCAGCGAGTTCCACGCCGATGGCGTGTACACGATGAAGAAGGGCGACAAGTCAACGCGCTCCGCGGCCGAGATGGTGGAGTGGTACGTAAAGTTGTGCGCGCGCTATCCGCTCGTATCGATCGAGGACGGCGTGGCGGAAAACGACTGGGCCGGGTGGAAGCTGCTGACGGACAAGATTGGAGCGAAGGTGCAGCTCGTCGGCGACGACCTCTTCGTAACGAATACGCAACGGTTGAAACGCGGCATCAAGGAAGGCATCGCGAACTCGATCCTGATCAAGGTGAACCAGATCGGCACGCTATCGGAGGCGGTGGCGGCCGTGCTCATGGCGCAGGAGGCAGGATTCGGGACAATGATGTCGCACCGTTCGGGAGAGACCGAGGATACGACCATCGCTGACCTCGCCGTCGCGCTGAATTGCGGGATGATCAAGACGGGGTCGGCCAGCCGCAGCGACCGCACCGCGAAGTACAACCAGCTGCTGCGCATCGAGGAGACGCTGGGCGACCGGGCGAAGTTTCCCGGCTTTGGCGCGCTGGCGCGTTCCAAATGAAACACCTCGTCCTCATCCGCCACGGCCAGAGCACGTGGAACCTCGAGAACCGTTTCACGGGCTGGGTCGACGTCGGACTGAGCGAGAAGGGTGTCGAGGAGGCGAAGGCGGGCGGCCGCGCGCTCAAGCGGGAGGGATTCACCTTCGATGTTGCCTTCACGTCGCTGCTGCGCCGCGCGATTGCGACGCTCTGGCACGTGCTCGACGAGATGGATCTCGTGTGGATCGCGACGGAGAAGAGCTGGCGACTCAACGAACGTCACTACGGCGGACTTCAAGGATTGAACAAGGCGGAGACGGCGAAGAAGTTTGGGGACGAGCAGGTGAAGGTGTGGAGACGCAGCTTCGCGGTGCCGCCTCCCCCGTTGGCGCAGTGGGATCCGGCATGGCCGGGAAATGACGATCGGTATCCGCCGGGGGTCATGCCGAAAACGGAGTCTCTGAAGGACACGATCGCGCGCGTTCTACCGTACTGGCACGAGAGCATCGCGCCGGCGTTGCGCGCGGGGAAGCGCGTCGTCGTGGCGGCGCACGGAAACTCGCTGCGTGCGCTCATCAAGTATCTCGACGGCGTTCCCGACGACAAGATTGCAGAGCTTGAATTGCCCACGGGCACCGCGATCGCATACGAGCTGGATGATCAGCTAAGGCCGCTAAACCATCGTCCACTCATCCGCTGAGCGATATTCGCAATGTGCGGATTTCGCTTGCATAATGCGATTCCCCCGTTATAATTGGGCCAATAAATACAGGAGACAGAGATGCTTATGCGTCGCGCTGATCGAGGGGGTGCACTTCTACTGGTGATCGTGATCACCATCCTGCTGGTCGGTTTCGCCGGCGCGTATCTCTCTGTCACCGGCGCCAGCACGCAGCTGACGGCCAGGGACGCAATGGGGCTGCAGGCTCAGTACACGGCTGAGACCGGCGCTGCAGTCGTCCTCTCGCAGATCAACTCGGGCGCCTTTGCTTTTGACGTCGCCGGCGCCGGCGGCCCGGGGCCGAACAATGAGTGGCGTCCCGCCGATATGCCCGCGGTCCTGACGGGCACGGTTGGAAATGCTGCGTACAACGTTACCATCGCGCTCTGGGGACGAGACGGAGTCGACAACAACGGCTTGAACGGCATCGATGACGGTGCGGAACAGAATGTGATGACGATCACCGCGCAGGGATACGTGCGCGGCGACAGCACCGCCATAACGGACCCCGCCCTCGTGACGGCTGATCCTGGCGCCGTGGTCCGGCAGCTCGAGGTAATCCTTTCGCGCATCGGCGGCAGCCCGTTCATGAACGCGCTGTATGCCGGCAACAGTTCGAATGCGGCGTACACGATGACGCTCAAGGGCGGATCCACAAACTCCGACGTCATCAACGGCAATACGTACGTCAACGGGGACCTGCAGGTCAGGGGAGGCGCCGACATCAACGGTTCCACCACGATCTCTCCCGGCCATAGCGCAACGGACAGCAGCAGCCAATGGGACGGCTCGTGGGCGAACGGCTCCCAGCCGCCGCTCGATCTCGCGTCGATGAACTACGCCGCGAACCACGATGTTGATGTTGCCGCGCGCTTGACCACCGACGGCACGTCGGGCGGTTCCTCCATGGGCGGCACCGCGGAGAGGCAGATCACGGACACGACGAATCCTGCGAGTTTCTTCCGCCTCAATCCGAGCGACCGCAAATCCGTCTACACGGATAACAGCACCAGCAACCCGGGCCTGAGCGAGCATACCGACGTGTATGTGCTCGAAAGCCCAGGCGCGTCGCCCGGGGATGGCGACCCCGACTGGAACGGTGGCGCGGGCACGCCGGAAATCACGGTGCCCTCGGCGTACGCCTTCGACAAAACGTTCTATCTCGAGCCGAAGACTCCCGGCCAGAAGATCTGCCTGGCGATCGACAACTCGAGTTCGTACAGCTACCAGTGGAAGACGAGCGCCACGAGGATGCAGATCACCATCGTGGTCGCCGGCGACATCTGCTTCGGTGACAACACCTTCTACCAGGACGCCAACACCGATGCGGTCGTGTTCATCGCGATCAAGGACCAGTACGGCAACGGCGGCAACATCTACTACGGCGACCGCCGGTTCGGCACGGTCGAGAAGAACAATTGCTACATGTACGCCGAGAAGGACATCTTCGTAACGAATACGAACTCGACGAACTCGAAGCTCATCCTGAACGGCAACATGGCCGCCGGCGGCATCGTGGACTTCAGCATGCTCGACAACGGAGCTGCCCACCACAAACTGCAGATCGACTATGATGCGCGCCTTGGCGCAACGTTCGACGGCACGGCCAGTTCCGCCCAGCGGCTGGACGGCATCATCAACAATATTCCGTCGCCGTCGAGTTCGAGCGCCGCGCCGTTCCAAATCTCGTTCTGGCGCCAGGTGTCGCCGATGGCAGCCGCGATGTCGCGCGGATACCAGCCGTAACGCGGATCGGGGACCGCACGGGCTATACTTAGGCTTGTGCGCGGGGTCGGCAAGGACGCGGTCGGCAAAGTCATCGCCAGGTGCCAGCGGGAGGAGGGCTGCCCGCTCTACCACGGCGGTGATCGCGTCGAGTTCGCAAACGTCGCGGTCACCGGGCTCGATCACGCCCCCGTCTGCTTCCGCGCCGTCGTGAAGTTCATGCCCATCCTCGAGGGCGTCCGCCTCGGCAATCCGCCATGGAATTACGACGGTGCATCGTGCGGCGGTTGCGAGCACGGCCAGGCGTGGTTTACATTCACGGCCAAGGGCGAGACCTCGCGACGCACCGCGGGCCGATTCGAGGAGTTTGCGCTCAGCGCCTTGGGCACGATGCGACTTCTGCAGGGCGTGCACGCGTCCGTGCTGCGCCGCATCGTGCCGCTGCTAGGGGAACGCGCCGTCCGTGCGGGTGACGTGCTTGCGCGCGTGGGCGAGAAGACGGGCGCACTCTACTTCATCGTCAATGGATCGTTCGACGTCTCGGCCCAGGGACGACGCAACGTTCTCACGCTCGGCCCGGGTGAGTGCATCGGAGCGATGGCCCTGGTCACGGGAGAGCCTTCGGCCGCGACCGTAACGGCCGTGGGCGTCGGCCAGCTGCTGGAAGTGGTGCAGCGGGACTTTCCGACGCTGCTCACGCTCGTGCCCACGCTGGGGCTGGGCATCGCGCGCGATCTGCTGCACCGACTTGCGCGCCTGGGCACCACGGCTCAGCACGAGGGAATCATGGGGCGTTTCGAGGTGGTCGGCCCCGCGGAGCTGGTGCAGGGGATGAACTTAAACCGGCAGACGGGCCTCCTTACCGTGGAGCAGGACGGCGTCCGGGGCACGCTTTCGTTCGACGACGGGGCGCTCACGAACGCGCGCATCGGCGAACTCTCGAACGAGGACGCGTTCTTTGCCTTCGTGCGCTGGACTCGCGGCATGTTCAGCTTCGAGCAGCGCCCCCCTGTGGAGCCGCGCGCGATCAGGACCGACACCGTGGCGATGCTGCTGGAGGCGCTTCGGAGGCTCGACGAAGCGGCTGGGACTCAAAGCGCGAAGCTATAATCGTCGCGCATGGCGGGCCCATCCTTCAAGTCGCCGGACGACGATGTCTTCGTCGGACGATATGTGCTCGAGAACAATGTCGTCTCGCGCGAGGCGGTCTTGGAAAGCCTGTTCCAGATCGCGCAGGAACGTCGGTCGGGGGCGCGCCCCGGCTACTCCCGCCCGCTCGGCGTTGTCTTGATTGCCCGCGGCCTCCTCACGGAGGAGGATCTGAACGCCATCCTGGCGGCCAGGGTCTCGCCGTCCTCGGCGCATCGCCTGAACGAGGCCGAGGTCGGCAAGCTGCTCGTCGCCGGCGGCATCATGGTGCAGGAGGACGTGGACCGGTGCGTCGCAATGCAGAAGGAGACGCGCGCGGCCGGGCGGACGCCGCCGAGGTTGGGAGAGCTCGTGGTGAAGCGCGGCTACGTGACGGAACAGCAGGTCATGCGCGTGCTGGCCTACCAGAATCGCGCCCTGTTCGCGTGCGTGGGATGCGGCGCGCGCGTCACGGCAACGCCGCCTCCCGCCGGGACACGCTACCGCTGCAAGAAGTGCGGCGCGCTCGTGGCCCCCGTCGAGCCGGCAAAAGAGAGCGGGCCGTCCGCCCCTGCGATGCGCGAGGGCGAGCGCGGCACGGACGCACAAGACGAGATCGACATCGCGCTCGGATCGTACCTGCGCCAGAAGCGGATCGTTCGGCGCGATCAAATCCGCGAGTGCCAGCATCTGCAGACGGAATTCGCGCGCTACGGGCTCGTCGTGCCGCTCCTTGAGCTGCTGCGCCGCGTCGGCGCCGTCACCTGGAACCAACAGCACGAGTTGCAGCAGATCGATTTCTCGAAGCTGGTGCAGGGGCCCGACTGGAAGAGCCAGGCGGTTCCCGGCTACCGCCTCATCTCGCGTGTCGCCAGCGGCGCGTTCGCGAGCCTTCACATTGCGGAGTCGCTCTTCAGCAAGGAGCGAGTCGCCGTCAAGGTCCTGCACACGGACCGCGCGACCGATCCCAAGACGGTACAGCGGTTCGACCAGGAAGGCGTGCTGCTCAGGAAGTTCGCGAGCCCGCACATCGTGCGGTGCGTGGACGGAGGCTCCCATCGCGGCACGCACTACCTCGTCATGGATTACCTCGAGGGGCGGTCTCTGGCGCAGGCGCTCTCGGATTCGGGCGTTTTCCCGCTGCGCGCGGCGCTCTCGGCCACGCGCCAGATCGCGGAGGCGCTTCGCTACCTGCACTCCGAAGGGTACCTTCATCGCGACGTAAAGCCCGACAATGCGATCATCGACGAGTCCGGCAAGGTGATTCTGTGCGATCTCGGATTCGCGATGGCGTTGCCTGAGACGGCGACCGGCGGTTCGCGCGCGCCGACCGTCGTTGGAACCGCCGGGTACCGCGCGCCGGAGGCCGTGCGCGGAGAGGCCGACGTCAAAGTCGGCAGCGACATTTATTCCCTCGGCATCCTCTTCTTCGCGCTGCTGACCGGGCACGAGCCGTTCGCCGGCGGCTCTTCCGAGGAGTGCGTCACCGATCGCATGGCCCAGGGCGCGCCAATCCCCAATCTGATGATGGTTCAGGCCCCGGTCGACGTGATCCAGGTCGTCAAGAAGATGCTGCATTCCGACCGCGCGAAGCGGTACGCGACCGTGGTGGAAGTCATCAAGGCCCTCGACGCGATCAAGACCGAATGAGCGTAGACGACGAAAACCTGGGACGGATGCTCCTGCAGCGGGGATTGCTGACCCAGGAGGAATTCGACGAGGCCATGCTCGCGCAGCAGGGCTCGGGACGTCCCATGTCCGTCGTGCTCGTCGAGAAGAACTTCCTGAATCGCGTACAGATCGAGGACGCGATCGCGGTCAGCGAAAAGCGCGTGCGGTTCTGCGTGCCGTGCAGCGCTCCCGTCTACGTGCCGATCCAGGGCCAGGATGGCGAGCGATGCCCGCGCTGTAATGAAGCGCTCGAATGGCGCGAGGAGAAGACCGTCGAGAAGGTGCAGGAACTCGACACCATCGTGCAGCTGACGAAGGATGAACTTCCGGCCGACGTCGTGGCCGCGCGGGCGATTCCATCGCGCCTCTTCGGCAAGTACGTGCTGCTCGAGGAGCTCGGCAAGGGCGGGTCGGGGGTCGTGCAGAAGGCGTGGGACACGATGATGGGCGAGTACGTGGCGCTCAAGTTCATTCGCGGCCCGCGCAGCGTCCCCAACTCGGTCGAAGAGGCCAAGAAGCAGCGCCAGACGCAGATCATGGACCTCCTGCAGGAGGCGCGCGCGGCCCTCCGCCTGCGCAACGACCACATCGTCGCCATCCGCGACGTGGGACGCGTCGAACAGCAGTTCTTCATCAGCATGGAGTACATCGAAGGGGACACGCTGGGCGACCACATCCGCGCTGCGCAGACGCGCGGCAGACTCTCGCCGATGTACGAGGACCCCGTGTTCTACATTCGAGCGATGATCGACATCGCCAACGCGATCCACTATGCGCATACGTTTCCGAAGCCGATCGTCCACTGCGATCTCAAGCCCGCAAACGTGCTCATCAGCGTGAACGGCGTCGCGTACGTGATGGACTTCGGGCTCGCGCGCGTGCTCAACCAGCAGTACGAAGACGAGCTCGTCGTGCGCGGCACGCCGTCGTACATGGCGCCCGAACAGCTCACGGGACGCGCCGAAGACATCGGCGTGTGGACCGACGTGTACGGCACCGGCGCGATCCTCTACGAGCTGCTGACGGGCCGCCCCGTCTTCACCGGTGAGACGCCGCAGGTGCTCGCGCGAACGATGCGTGATCCGCCGCAACGGCCCTCGGAGGTCCTCAAGACCTCGCAGGAATTGAAGCATCGCGATTCGACGAGGCTCGTGGCGAAGATGTCGCGCCTGGAGTCGATCTGTCTGCGCTGTCTCGCCAAGACAGGGGCGGAACGCTATCGTTCCGTGCGCGACGTCGCCGACGAACTCGGTTCGGTGCTTGCCGCCCTGGAAGCCGACGCCAAGAACCAGTCCGATTACGTCCCCCAGCGCCTCCGCGAGGCGCACGATCAGAGCGCGTTCCGGAAGGTGGACGACCAGATCACGCAGCTTCAGCTCGAAGGCGCGCTTGCTGAGGCGAATCGCATGACCGCGAAGGCGACCGACGAGCGACAGAAGATTTGGATCGAGGACCGGAAGCAATGGGTGCTGGTGCTGGATAAGTTCCGGGACCGGCTCGTCGATCGTCTGAACGAGCGGCGCCCGTCCATCCCGAAATTCCAGCTGTCCACCGGCGTGATCCACGGCGCCGAGGTCCTGAAGGCGACGGCGAAGAAGCTCGTCGTGTTCCACGGCGAGAAGCCGATGGAGCTTCAGTGGGGCGCGCTGGCGCCGGCGCAGGTCGTGGCGCTCGCGGAGCAGATGGAGCTCGACGCGCCGGAGGACCGGCTTGCGCTCGGTATTTTCTGCAATCGCGCCCGGCTGCTTGATTCGGCGACGCGCTATCTCGCTTCGCTCCTGGGCACGCCGTACGAGGCGGCGGCCCGGCACATCCTGGAGAGCGCGGTGCAATGACATCCAGATCCCGATCACAACACCGAGTTGCCCTCCGATGGTCATAGATGACGCAGTCCTGAGGCGCTTCCTGCTCGACCGGGGTCTTGTCACGGCCGCGGAATGCGAGCGCGCGCGCGAGCTCGCGTGCGCCAAGGGCCTTTCGCTGCAGGAAGTCCTGATTGAAGAGTCCTACGTCAGCCGCGGCCAGATCGAAGAGGCGATCGAATCCGCGCAGAAGCGGCCCCGGCGATGCGAGACGTGTGAATCCGACGTACTCGTCCGGCGGAGCGATAAGCGCTGTCCGAAGTGCGGGACGGCATTCGAAGGCGCGGGTGCGGACGAGGAGGAGCTGATCGAAGAGCTCGAGGAGGCGATGCCGTCCGAAGTGCGCACGGCGCGCGAGGCCGTGTCCCGTCGCATAGGGAAGTACGTCCTGCTCGACGAGCTCGGGCGCGGGGGCAACGGAGTCGTGCACAAGGCGTGGGACAGCATGCTGGCGGATTACGTTGCGCTGAAATTCCTGCGCGAGCCCGAAAGCACGGGTCAGATCTCCGAGGAGGAGCGGCGCATCCAGCATCACGAGCAGGTTCTTGAGCTCATGCAGGAGGCCCGCGCGCTGCGGCTCCGCCACAAGAACATCCTTCCGATCCTCGACTTCGGCCGGCACGCGCGGCAGGTCTACATCTGCATGGAATTCGTGGAGGGACGCACGCTGGCGCAGTTGATGTCCGAGGCGCACGCGCGCGGTCGCGTCTCGTGCATCTATGAGGATCCCATCTACTATCTCGGATTGATGCGCGACGTGTGCGACGCGATCCATTACGCCCACACGTTCCGCCGCCCGCTCGTTCACTGCGATCTGAAGCCGGGCAACATCCTGGTGAGCAAGGCGGGGACGCCGTACGTCATGGACTTCGGGCTCGCACGCGCCATCGACATGCCCCCCGAGCACGACGTGGTCGTACGCGGCACGCCGGCGTACATGGCGCCCGAACAGCTGTCGGG
The DNA here is from genome assembly GCA_964468745.1 of uncultured Planctomycetales bacterium. Taxonomy (GTDB): domain Bacteria; phylum Planctomycetota; class MHYJ01; order MHYJ01; family JACPRB01; genus JACPRB01. Next base: position 21,116 of record CAYXVY010000027.1, read on the forward strand.
GCGTGCGCGCGATATCGGCGTCTGGACAGACGTGTACGGTCTCGGCGCCATTCTCTACGAGCTGCTGACCGGACGCGCCGTTTACGGAGATACATCGAAGGTGGTGCGGCGGAGCACGTCGGACGTGCCCGACCGGCCGACGGACGTCATCCGCGGCACGCCCGAGGTGGGGCGTCGGGAAGTCGCCAATCTGCTTACGAAGATGACCCGACTCGAGGAAATCTGCATGCGGTGCGTCGCGCCGGCGCCGCGCGACCGATACGCATCGGCACAGGACGTCGCTGAGGAGTTGGATATCGTCATCGCGGCCCTGCAGGCAGGGAAAACGGAGGGGCTTGTTCCGCCCGAGATCAAGGAGCAGCGCGAGCGGTCGAAGACGCGCAAACGGATACGCCAGACGACGGAAGCGGTGCCGGAGGGCGAGGAAGGCGAGGCCTACAAGCGCACCACGCGCGTCGAACCGCAGGGCAAGGTCGAGATGCCGGAACGGTTTCGCGCGCGCCTGGCACAGCGAGTGAACGAAATGCGCCCGCATATGCCGCAGTTGGCGCTCGCGCGCGGCAGCGTGTCGCAGGCCGATCTCGTCCACGCGACCGCCCACAAGGTCGTCGTGTTTTCCGGCGAGGAGGCCCGCACCCTGGATTGGGAACAGCTGGCGCCGTCGCAGATCGTCGCGCTGGCCGAACTCCTCGAGATGAAGGACACCGAGGACCGCCTCGCCCTCGGCATTTTCTGCTATCACCTCGGCCTCAACAACGACGCGAAGCGCCTTTGCGAGAGTCTTCGGGGAACCTCTGCTGAGAAAACAGCCGCTCAGATTCTCAAGTGGATCGGCGCGAAGTAGGCCCGCGAATCCCGGATTACGGGCCCGTGGCCAGCGGATTCGCGATGAACCTGCGCTGACACGGGAAACACAAGTCGAAGCGGAATTCCCTGTAAACCTGGTCCATCGCCTGCTGCTCGGTCAGCCGCTCCATCTGGCGCGCGAGGCGCTTCATCTCGGCCTCGGTGTCCTGCTCCAAGTCTTCCCTCGTGATCTCGAGCGGGTCGTAGGCCGACTTCACCTCGATGCGCACCTCGTATCGCACGTTGCTCTCGAGGAGCAGGCCGTTCCCGCAGGCGTCGCATGTGAAATGATCCATCGAAGCACCTCCCAGCGGAAAGATCACAGATCGGAGATCAAAGATCAGAGACGGAAGTCGAACATGCGCTCCGTCGATCTGCTGTGCGTGCGGCGAGCTCAGATCGCTCCGCTTTGATCTTTCATCTCTGATCTTCGATCTTTACCCCCTCGGCTCTTCGCGTCGCTGCGTACTATAGCTGTCATGACTCTCGCCGCGCTTCTGGTGCTCGCCGTTCTTCAGCCGGAACCGGTCGTGCGTGACGGGTACTCTCTCCCGGCGACGGCGAAGCCCGCGGCGCGCGCCGTCTCGGAAGTCGTGCTTACGCCCCCCGCACGACTCTATGTCATCCCGCTGGAGTGGAGCGATCTCGCGCGCCCTGCGGGGATGGACGTCGAGCTGATCGACCTCATGTTCTTCTCGCGCGCACGCTACGGCCAGCAGAACCGCCTCCGCCAGCAGGTGTTCGGAAGTCTCAGCGACTGGCTCGCGCAGAATTCGCGGGACGCGCTGCAGCTCACGGGACGCGTCCATCCGTGGGTGACCTCGGATCGCGCGTGGACCGACGTGAAGGGCGCGCCGAAGGGCATCGAGAGCCTGCTCGAGGTCGTCGTCGCACTGTCGGCGCACACCGATCGGCTGTCGCGCCTGGACCAACCCACGCACGTCGTTATCCTGTTCCTGGGGTCGCGAAAGGATTTGCCCGCCGGCCATCCCCTCGCGCCGCGCACCACCACCGTCAAGTGGAAGGACCGGGTGCTGCCGCTCATGCTCGTGGATGCGGGCATGCCGGGCGGCATCAATGGCGTGTCGACGCTTGCCGATGCGTACGCGCACGCGTCGGGACTCGAAGATCACGCGGCTCTTCGTGAACGAGGCGAGGGCGGCTGGTGCGCGATGGGGGCGGCCGGACATCTGCCCGATGCCGAAGCGGTGCCGTCGCCGGCCAACGAACATCGCCCGCCGCATCTGTGCGCGCCCTGCAAGATGCGGATGGGATGGTTGAAGCCCGCGACCGTCGAGGCGCCCCAGAGAATCGCACTGCGGCCGGTCGAACGATTCCCGGACGCGCTGATCGTCCCGATCGACGCCGGCGAGTACTACCTGCTCGAGTGCCGCGTGCGCGGCGGGTTCGATCGCACGATGCCCACGGCGGGTCTGCTCATCTGGCACGTGAAGGGAAGCGAGCAGAAGCTGGTCCCCGCCCACGGAATGACCTCGCGCGATGCGTCGTGGAAATTCCCGGCATGCGTGCCGTTCCCGACGCCGGCGGCAACGTCGTTTGCTCCCGAAACGGTACCCACGAGCCGCGGCCCATCCATCGGCGCGATCGAGATGGGGGAGGGAGGCGTCGCGTATCTGGAAATCGGCGGTCGCGCGCTGATGGAGACGACGTTCGAAGGCGACACGTATCGCATCGTCCCGCCCGCTCCGCGCAGGGGACTCGAGTCGCTGGTCGTGCGTGCGGCTTTCGTCGAGTTTTCGGACATCGCCCACGTGTCGGCCGACGCGAAACCCATCGTCGACCTGTTGTTCGAGGCGACGCCGCGCGTACTGGTGCGCGACGCGAAGGGGGACGTGGGACGGTTGACGACGGGCCTCGTCGAATACGTCCGGCAGGGAACAGGCGGCGCGCTGTCCGTGAGTGGCGGCGTGATGGACAAATGGATCCGGCTGCCGAAAGCGCGCGCGGACTACGCGAAGATGGCGGGTGGGCAGCGCGAGAAGGACTTCTTCACGCCCGTCCTTGCGGCGATGGATGCCTCCGATGCTGACTGCATCGTCTTGATCGTCGCGGGCGCGCCGGCGGCGCCATTCCTGCAGGTGCACGCCGGACGCGTGACGGTGAACGGTCGCTCCATCCCGTACGCCATGACGACGGAAGAAATCGCGGCGCGCGACATCGGGTCTGCCGCGTCCCTCGTGATGCGGGCGGCCGGCATCGATCGTGCGGGGGGCGTCCCGTGGTGCGTCAGCGGGCAGACGGTGATCGCCCGCGATCGGCTGATCCCCGGCCCGACGGTCCCGTGTTCGTGGTGCCGCTCGCGTCTCGGCTGGATGCAACCGTACGAGGCGACGGCGGCGGGGCGCTTTGTCTTGTCCCCGCTGGCGATGGGGAATCACGCCGTCCGCATCCCCGTTCGCGATGGCGAGTCTTACCTGCTTGAAAACCGCGCGCGCTGGGATTGCGACCGCGGGCTGTCGCGGGAAGGACTGGTCATCTGGCACGTGACGCCCCCGGACGCGCGCTGCACGTCCTGCTCCGACGCCGGCGTGCTCGACGTGTGGCTCGCGCACGATCCTCCGCAGGCGAACAGCCAGCTCGCGGGACGCTACGAACCGTTCTCCTCGTTGCCGAAGAAGGCGCTTTCGCTGCGGCTTGCCGAGACGGGAATCGAGATCGCGGGGATCAAGACGGACGCGCGGTCGAACGTGTACTTCGAGATCGTCCGGTAGGAGCCGCACGCCCTGAGAGCTGGGCGCGCAATCGTCCACGTTCACACACGGTCACGCAGTCGGAGCTTGCTTCGAGCGAGGCGCAGAGAGCGCCGAGTTGCCGCAGAGTGGCTTGAGACGCAAAGGTCCGCCGACGTGCGGGCGATGCCCGCACGTGCGTGGGCCGGCGGACGGCACATCCCCTCCGCGCCCCGAACCCCTCTTGTCTTGCTCAGCGGGCTCTGCGTTAAGTCGGGAACATTGCAAAACGTGAGCCGCTGTGTGTGCGGCAGAGATTGATCAACTTGTTTCCGCGCAACGCGTTAGGGCTGCACGCCCGGAGTGGTAAGCTGCGGGCGTGGGCGAGATCGAGTACGAGATGGGCGTGCCGTTCCCGGGTCGCGTCGTGCCGCACGCGCAGCGGTCCAAGACAGGGTGGAAGGACGACGGTCGCCCGTTCGACTGGAAGCGGATGTACGGGCGTGAGGCGCCTCGCGTCGTCGACCTCGGATGCGGCAATGGGCGATCGCTGATCGGCGCCGCCCTTGCGCGACCGGATCGTGACCATCTCGGCATCGACGTCGTTCAGCGCGTCATCGATTACGCAGCGCATCGCGGAAACGAGCGCGGGCTGACGAACGTGCGGTTCGTTGTAGGCGACGCCGTTCCGTGGTTGTTCGATCGTCTGGCGGAAGACTCGCTCGACCAGATCGACATCTACCATCCGCAGCCGTACTACAATCCCGCGGAGCTGGGCAAGCGCATGCTCACGCCCGAGTTCCTGGAGCGCGCGTGGCGCACGCTGCGCCCCGGCGGGCTGCTGGTATTGCAGACCGACAATCGCGCGTACTGGAAGTACCTGCTGCAGGCGGTGTCGAAGCACTTCGAGCCGGAAATCCTCGCGGGGGCGTGGCCCGACGCGCCGCAAGGAAGGACGCGCCGTGAGATCATCGCGCGTCGCAAGGGATTGAAAGTCTGGCGCATGCAGGCGCACCGGCGGGCGGTTCCGACCGACGTCGCGGTTCCGAAGCCGGACTTCGACGCCGATCGCCCCAGGTTCCGTCGCGGCCGTCGACAGGCGACCGGAAAGCGATAGTCGGACGCGTTACTTCTTCACGAGCCGCGCCGCTCGGACCGCCTCCAGCGCCTGCACGAGTCCCGCGCCGTAGGCGACATCGCGCCCCTTGTCGCCGAGGTCCTTGCACGTCGACTCCATCGTCTCCTTCACCTGCCACGCGGTGAGGTGCGGATTCGCCGAGAGGATCAGGGCGGCGACGCCGGCGACGTGCGGTCCGGCGAACGAGTTTCCCTGCAGGCCGACGTAGAGCCCGTACGTTCCGTCGTCGCTCTTCCACGTCTCCTGGAACTTGCGCTGCTTCGACCATGCGGGACGGGACCAACACGGGAACCCGGCGTTGAAGGTCGTGACGTCGGGCTTGCCGAGCGGCGCATCGTCCGGATAGTCGTCGTAGAACTTCACGCCCTTCCACGTGCAGGGACCGCGACTGCTGAAGCCGGGTTGCGTCCCGTCCTTCGCCACGCCGGCGGCGGCTATGACGCACGGGACGTCCTTCGGGAGGGCGATCTGCTTTCCCGCGGCCACGCTCTTCGCGAAGTTGCCGGCACCCCCGACCGCGACGATGCCCGCGGCGGCGAGATGCTCGTGCGCGTTGCGGAAGAGGCCGCGGTAGTTGCCGAGTTCCATCTGCACCCACATGTAGCTCATCGACAGGACGTCGGCGCCGTTCGCCGCGGCGTACTCGTACGCCTTCAGGTATCCCATGCCGCGCAGCACCATCAGGCGGGCGCGCGGCGCGACCCCCGTGACGAGCATCTTCGCGGGCGTCGGTCGGCCGGCGATGATCCCCGCGCAGGCGGATCCATGCGGCACCGCTGGATCGTCGAGAACGAATCCGGAGTGCGACTGGAAGTCGTACCCGAAGAGATCGTCGATCAGCCCGTTGCCGTCGTCGTCCTTGCCGTTGAGCTCCTCGGCGGGGTTCCTCCACAGCGCGCGCGTCAGCGGCGGCGCGGGCAGGAGTCCGCTGTCGAGCACCGCCACGACGACGCCTTCGCCCGCGACCTTCTCGTCCTCCCATACGGGGGGCGCCTGGATCTGTTCGAGGTTCCACGGGACCTCCACGTCCTTCGTGGTAAACGGAGGCTCCTTCGTCTCGAGCTCCTTGAGCACGGCCGCGAATGTGCGCGCTTGCTCGTCGGTCAGCTTCTGCGGCGCACGCGTCGCGAGATGCTGCTGGCGCAGCTCGGGCGGGCCGCGCTGGAGATAGATGAAGGAGACGGCGGGGTCCGCGGCGAGTTCCCGACAGGCCTTGACGTTCGCGTCGCACGCGAACCCGTTCACGATCCAGAAGCGCTCCGCGCCCTTGAGATCGCCCGCTTCCTTGAGCTTCTGCACGAGCGCCTTGACGCGGTCCCACGAGCGGTCGCTCTTCTCGCGAAGGGTCTTGAGAACGCGGGTGCGAATCTCGCCGCGCTTCCCGCCGACGTTGTCGACGCAGAACTTCTCAAAGTCGCCCCCCTTGGCGAAGAGCTGGTCCGCCATGCGCACGAAGATGGGGTAGGTGCTGGCGGCATCGTGGAGGCCCGCATCGAGCTTGTCGGACGCGTCTTGCGCGGAAGCGAGCGAGACAATCGCCAACGCCGCGAGCCACGTGTGTCGCACCGTCTCACCATACGCTTGGCGCCGAGCGGGCGTTTTCGGGATCGCTACGTCGTGAGCGCCCGCAGGTAGTAGACCCAGAGGACGGCGACTTCGCGTGCGACGAACCACGGCATCCGCGTGAGCATTCTCGACTCCCGCGCGGGGACGGTGAAGACCTCGATGCCGGCGCGCTGGTAGGCGAGCTTGACGCGCGGGAGGTGGTAGCCGTGGCTGACGGCGAGCACGCGGTGGCCGCGGAACCAGGGGCTCGTGTTGTTGACGGTCGCCTGCGTGGTCACACCGCCCGCGTCAAG
>CAYXVY010000028.1:0-3071 GCA_964468745.1 uncultured Planctomycetales bacterium
GGACCAGTTCTCGTCCAGCCACTTGAGCGCCGCGACGACCTCGCGGTCCTTGAGGAAGTCGCCGGCCGGCTGCTTCTTTGCCGACGAGCGCGCCAGCAGCAGTCCGCACAGTCCCGCCGCCGTCATGCTCCCATACGACTGCTCTTTCGTGTACCCCCAGCCCCCATCCGAGAGTTGTGCGGCGCTCAGGTGCGACGCGGCCCGCGTCCAGACGCTCGGCGGAATCTTCGCGCCGACATTCTGCGCCGCACGCAAGCCTAGAATTGCGAACTGGGCGTTGGACGTGTCCTGATACGGGGCATCCTTCGTCGTGTATCCCCACGATCCGCCCTTTCGCTGTGCTTCGCACAGATACGTCGCAGCCTCGAGCGCACGCCTGCGGTACTTTGCGCCCGCCTCGCCCGGCGACTGCGACGCCGCCTCGGCCATCGCAAGCGCAATCACAGCCGCACGATACGTGCCCCCCTCAAGCGGAGCGCCCTCGAAGCCGGAGTTTCGCGCGCTCTCGAGCGACTTCGCCAGCAATTCGTCGGACACCGGAACATCGCACTTGAGCAGGACGTAGGCCGCGAGCGCCGTGAGCCCCGCCTGTCCGTGCTTGTCCTTCCACGTACCGTCCGGCTGCGACTGCGTGCGCAAGTAGCCGACACCGCGCTCCGTCGCGCGCTTGATCTCATCCCCAAGAGCCCCATCCCTCACGCCGACCCACCACTCGCGCCACTTGGAAATGCGCGTGTCGAGACTCGCACCGACAACCCGCCGGCCCGTGACCTTTTCGAGCTTCGACTCAAGCCAGGTCGTCAGCTCCTCAATGCGCTGCGCCTCCACGTCCCCGAGAAGATCGATCAGCGCACCCGCATCGAGCTTCGAAAGGTCGCTCGCATCGAGCGCGACGAGCGCAACACGGCGCGCCGGTCCCTCGCGGTCCTTGGCCAGCGCGAACAGATCCTCGCGCGGGGGTGGCGACATGCGCAACCACAACGTCGCCGCGATGCCGCGCACGTCCTCCTTCAAATCGGCACGGCTCAGCACGCCGCGGAAGCCGGTGGCGAAATCGATTCCCGCGGCCTTCGACCAATCAAACTTCTCGACCTGGAGCAGCGCAAGCACGCCGACTCCCGCGTAGTTCGCGTCGGGGTCCGCCATCGCCACATAAAATGTGTACCACTGCGTGCCCGGCGTGAGCCCCTCGAGCGCAAGCGACGCCGTCAGGAAGCGCACCTCTCGCTTCGGCGCGCCGATCAGCGCCGACGTAATCCCGAACAAGCGCTGCTGAACTTTCTTCGCGTCGACGCGACCCAGCGACCGCGCCGCAGCGCAGGCCGCACGCGGATCCGCGTCACCCAGCGCGTCGAAGAGGACCTCGAGCGGCGGTTCCGGCAGGTACCCGATCGCTTCGAGCGCGCCCGCCCGCGTGGCGCCTTCGCGGTCGCGCGCCAGAACGATGAGCGGCTCCTTCGCCTCCGCCCCTCCGAGCACGCCCAGCGCCATGGCCGCGCGCCGGCGCGTCTCCTTCACCTTCACATCCTTGAGCAGCGTCTCGCGATCGGCGGCTTTGCGAATCGCCTCGCGCGCGGCTGCGCGATCAGCGGGATCATCCGCGACGATCCGATCGACTGTCGCGGGATCGAGCTGAGCCAGGAGCGCGATCAACAGGGCCATCATCTATCTGACGTCGCGGAACCGTCCGCGGCTCCCTCACGTTGAGCAGCGCCGCAATGCTGGAGCCTCCCCGGCCCGCTCACTTCAGGAGATTCTCCGCGAGCTTCAGCCAGATTTCCACGCCGATCGGCAGGGCGCGCTCGTCGAAGTCGAATCGCGAACTGTGATGCGGACGGTCGAGCCCGAGTTTCGGATTGGCCGACCCCAACACCCAATAGCACCCGGGCACTTCCCTCAAAACGTACGACATGTCCTCGGCGCCCATGCTGATCGCCTGCGGTTTTGCGCGCCCTTCGCCCACGACCGCGGCGGCCGCCTTCCGCGCGTGCTCCGTCACCCTCGAATCGTTTACGGTCGGCGGATATCCGTCGTGATAATCGAACTCGATTCGCGCGCCCATCGCGGCGGCGATCCCCTTCGCGATCCTCGGAATCTCGCGCTTCACCTGTAGACGCACCTTCTCCTCGAGCGCCCGCACGGTGCCCACGAGCTCGGCCGTTGCGGAGATGATGTTGTGCCGGTTCCCAGCCTGCACCTTGCCTACCGTCACAACCGCCGCCTTGATCGGGTCGACGCGGCGACTGACGATCACCTGAAGCGCCAGCACGATGTGCGACGCGATGACGATGGGATCGATCGTCTGATGCGGCGCGGCGCCGTGCCCGCCCTTGCCATGCACCACGATGCGCCACTCGTCCGCGCTTGCGAAAACGGGGCCCGATCGGACGCCGACCTGGCCGACGGGCAGGTCGTTCCACATGTGGAGGGCGAATGCAAGATCGACATCCGGATTCTTGAGGAGGCCCGCGTCGATCATCGGCTTCGCTCCGCCGGGCCCCTCTTCCGCCGGCTGGAACATGAATTTCACATTACCCGCGAGCTGCGAGCGGCGCTTCGCCAAGATTTTCGCGGCCATCAGACCGATGGCGACGTGGCCATCGTGTCCTCAGGCATGCATCAGGCCCGGAATCTGCGACTTGTACGGCACCTTGTTCTCTTCCACCACCGGCAGCGCGTCGATGTCCGCGCGGTAGAGGATCGTCTTGCCGGGCTTCGCGCCACGCACGAGGCCGATGACGCCCGTGCCGCACACGCGTTTCGTCTCGATGCCGTAGCTTTTCAGCCTCGCCTCGATGAGCTGCGAGGTCTTGGTCTCTTTGAATCCCTGCTCGGGATACTGGTGCACCTCGCGACGCAGCTGCACGACTTCGTGAAAGACGGACTTCGTGTCGTTCGACAGTTGCCAGCCGTTGCTTGCCATGGTCGAGAGTTTACGGGGGCGGGCGGCGACCGTCAATTGACGCGATTGACACCCCTCGCGCGGCGCGCCTATAATCGCCCGTCGGAGAGCAAAAAAAAAACCGCGGAGCAACAATGTCCGGACACTCGCACTGGGCGACCATCAAGCA
>CAYXVY010000029.1:0-2752 GCA_964468745.1 uncultured Planctomycetales bacterium
CCGCGAGCAGCGCGAGCAGCGCGAGCAGCCTCATAAGGATGAAGAACGATGCGCTCTGCCCCGCGGTTCATCTTTGTGATATGATCGCCGCGTCGTCGTTCGGAGAGAGAGGCATGCCACCCGGGGCGCTTATCATCGTAGGCTCGGCGCTCGTCGGCGCCGCGATTCTCATCATCCTCATCCGGCGCGGTCAGGGCCGCGTCAACGCACCGCGACCCGGCGTCTTCGCGCGCGAAGAGGGAGACCGCGCCCGCGAGGAGCTCGCGCGCATCCTCAGCGACATCCAGGACCTGTCGCGCGAGCAGATCGCACGCCTCGACACGAAGCTCCGAATGCTGCAGCAGCTCATCATCGACGCCGACAAGCGGATCGCCGAGCTCAAATCGCTGACCGGAAGGACCGGAGGGTCCGCAGCGCCGGCACCGCAGACGCGCCCTGCCAATCCACTGCACGACAAGGTCTTTGCGCTTGCCGATTCCGGAAAATCCATCGACGCCATCTGCGTCGAAACCGGCCTAGAAAAGGGTGAGGTGGACCTGGTCCTCGGATTGCGAAACGTTCACTAGCCACCGGGCGTGCCCACGCCAGCCCACGTATACCCACAATATCCCACGCGATCCCTTGATTGGAGCCGCTTTTGGGGTATTCTTCTCATCGGCAGATATAGAGGGGTAAAGCATGGCGCGCAAGATTGCTCTCATTTCAGACCTGCACTCAAACATCGAAGCCCTCGAAGCGGTGCTGCAGGACGTCAGCTCGCAGGGGTGCGACGAGGTGTACTGCCTCGGCGACCTCATCGGCTACGGTCCGAACCCGCGCGAGATGCTCAAAAACGCCTTCAACTGGAAGTTCTCGCTGCGCGGAAACCATGAGGACGCGCTCCTGTTCCTCGCGCTCGACTTCAACCCCGAGGCGGCGCAGGCGATCGACTGGACGCGCAACCAGCTCAACGACGCGAAGAGCCCGAAGGACGAGAACCACAAGATGTGGAACTTTCTCGGCGATTTGCAGGACGTGAAGGAGGACGGCGAGATCACGTACCTCCACGCGTCACCCCGCAACCGCACCAAGGAATATGTCCGCCCGCACGACGTGCAGGACCGCGAGAAGATGGAGGAGATCTTCTCCATGATCCAGCGCGTCTGCTTCTGCGGTCACACGCACGAACCCGGCGTCTTCACCGAGGACATGAAGTTCTACCCGCCGCGCGCGTTCGCCAACAAAGTGAAGCTTTCCGACGGCCGCAAGTACTACGTCAACATCGGCTCCGTCGGCCAGCCGCGTGATCGAGACACGCGCTCGTGCTACGTCCTCTGGGATCCGGAAAACATGCTCGTCGAATTCCGGCGCGTCGAATACGACTACCGGAAGACGATGGACAAGATCTTCGCTCTGAAGAGCCTCCCGCGCCGGTTCGGCGAGCGCCTGGAAGTCGGGCGATAGACCGCTCGTCCAGTCGCGATCGGGATTGCAATTACCTCCAGTACGCCTCGAGGTGCTCCTTCCACATATCGAGCGCGTATTTGTCACGCTTGAGCGTGTCGGCGTCCGGCATGCTGAAGGGCGCCAGACGTTGCAGCGCGGCGAGACCGATCTTCGCTATCTCGCGATCCGCGTCGGTCAGGAAGTGCCAGAGCGACAGTGAGTCGCGCACGCGCGCCGACGACGCGACATGCGACGCCGCCGCACGCCGCCGCTCATGGCGCGCATCGTCGAACCCCTGGACCGCCTTGACGAACCCTGGCGACGCGTCGTCGAATATCGGCGTCCCTGGGCCCCGCCCCTTCGCTGCACGACAACTCGCGTCGCGGGGGACATACACTTCGCGATCGCCGTCGACGAATGCCACACGACCCGTCTCGACGTGCACGACGGATCGCCCCGCCGCATCGACCGTGAGCGTGTACTTGCACCCAAGATCGACGCACGTCGTCGCAGGCGTCTCGACCTGGAAGAGCCTCGGCCGCGCCTCCGCGGAGATCTGCGCATGAACCGTACCCTGCTCGAGGAAAAGCTTTATCAACTGGTCGCCGTTCGAGATCTCCCGGACTCGCGAACCGCGCTCCGCGGTGATCTTGCCCAACGCGTACTCGAACGTCTTGTCGGCCGTCAGCGCCGGGGTCTGCTGGCGCGGCTCGTGACGGACTGCCTGCAGCACAACCGCTACCAGCACCGCCGCGGCCATCGCGGCCATCATGAGCTTCCGCGGCGACGGAGCCGGCATCGGCGGCTGTTGCGCCGCTTTCAGCGCGTACGGCTGCATCAGCGTCTCAAGACGCTCGACCACGTCGTCGTTACCGCTCTTGTCCCAGAGATAGTTGTCGCTCACGGCCATCCTTCCCTTTCCAACCGCGTCCGCAGCATGTCCATTCCGCGGCACAGGTTCACTCGGACCGACGCCGGCGTCAGACCGGTCACGTCCGCGATCTCCGGTCCCGACAATCCGTCGACCAGTCGCATCATCAACGTCTCCTGGTAGGCGGCGGGCAACGCACGGATGTGCTCCAGCACGCGCTCCCGCAATTCGCCGTCGTCTTCCGCCCGACCCGTCCGCTCCGTCAGCGGCTCCTCTTTCGGCCGCCGCATGCGCGCGCGCATGTGATCGATCGCCACGTTCCGCGCCATCGCGTGGAGCCACGGTCCCACGGCCGACGGCTCGCGCAGATCCGCAAGCCGCCGGTGCGCCGACATGAATACTTGCTGCGTCAGATCTTCCGCTTCCGCCGGCGGCACCCGCGTGAGCAGCTCCGAG
>CAYXVY010000030.1:0-5648 GCA_964468745.1 uncultured Planctomycetales bacterium
ACGCTCGACGTGATGGCGAACTCGCTCGTGTACTGGGTGCAGGACCTGTGGACGCGCAAGCTTCTCGGCAGGGGGAGCCGCATCTTCGCGATGACGTCCGCCGGCAGCGGCCGGATCATGCCGGCCTACGGCGCGGTCTCAGCGGCGAAGTCGGCGCTCGAGTCGCATATCCGACAGCTTGCGGTGGAACTGGCGCCGCACGGGGTCGCGGCCAACGCGTTGCGCGCAGGCGTCACGAATACGCCCTCGCTCCGGAAAATTCCGGGGCACGAAATACTCGTCCAGCGCGCGCTCGAGATCGGGCCGGGGAAACGCCTGACGGAGCCCGCCGACGTTGCGCGGACGATCGCGACGCTGTCGTCGGACGGCATCGACTGGCTGACGGGAAACGTCATCGACGTCGACGGCGCGGAATACATCGTGTAGCCATGCCGCTGCCGGTGCACGTCACCACCGAGGTGAAGGGCGTTCAGGACTCGGCGGAGACGCTGCGGGTGGAGCTGTCGCAGGATGCGCCGACGCTGCGTGATCTCATCGAGGCGAAAGTGCGCGCCGAGATCGGCGAATGGCGCTCGCACGGGCGCCGCATGTTCGGCCGTGAGTACGCGACGGAATTGGACCTCCGCGCGCAGGCCGCGCCGGCGCGGGTCGACGCGTTCAAGACCTGGAAGGCGCCGCCCGTGGACGACGGGAAGGAAGCAGCCAAGGCGGTGCGTGGCTTTGAGCAGGACAAGTTCTGGGTGTACTTCGCGGAGGCGCGTGTCCGGAAGCTGACGGACCGGGTGCCCGGCGACCGCACGATCAAGTTCGTGCGCCAGTCGCCCCTCCCGAAAACTTAGGCACATCGGAGTTGATTCGTGATCGACGTTCTCAATTGCGGATGGGCGCAGAGCGCGCGGAGTTACCGCAGAGTCGTTCGGGGCGCAGAGGTCCGCCGCCGTGCGGGCCGTGCCCGCACAGGCGGCCAGACAGACTGCGTTTCCGAAACACGCAGCGATAGGGAATGCGTGTCTCGGAAACGCAGTCTGTCTGGCCGCGCCCGCGCCGCGCGCGGGCCGGCGGACACCGACGGAAGATCTCTGCGCCACAAGCGACTCTGCTTCGTCTCGGCGCGCTCCGCGTTTATCCGTCCTTCCTCGGTGCCCTCGGTGTTCGGTTTCGCAGGCAGATCCACTTAGGGAGTTCATATGGCCTTTGAGGCTTTCGGAAAGGTGATCCGCAAGGTCGGCGTGATCGGTAGCGGGCAGATCGGGCCCGACATAGCCCTTTATTTCTCGAAGGTCTTGACGCTGTTCAACGTGCCGGTGGTTGTGAACGACGTTGTGGCCACGGCGCTCGAGGCGGGCCTGGCCAGAACGAGGAAAAAGCTCGAGAAGGGCGTAGAGAGCGGCGCATTCAAGCAGGACGAGGCGACGGCGATCCTCCGCAATATTGCGTGGACGGGCGACAAGGGACAGCTCGCGGGGTGCGACCTCGTCGTCGAGGCCGCGACGGAGCGTCTCGAGATCAAGCAGTCGATCGTCTCGGATGTTGAGGAGATTGCCGGCGAGGACGCGATCATCGCGTCGAATTCATCGCACCTCGAGCCCGAAGCAATTTTTGCGAAGGCGCGGTATCCCGAACGCGCGCTCGTGATCCACTACTTCTTTCCGGCGGAGCGGAACATCCTTGTGGAGGTCGTGCCCGGCAGGCGGACGTCGAAGCCGACGGCGGACTTCTGCATGAAGTTCTACGAGTCGATTGGAAAGCTGCCCATCCGTGTGGGCAGTCGCTACGGATACGCGATCGATCCGATCTTCGAGGGAGTCTTCCTGGCCGCGCTGCTCTGCGTGGAGGAGGGGCTTGGGTCCATCAAGCACGTGGACTCGATCGCGCAAAAGGCGCTTGGGCTGGGCATCGGTCCGTTCACCGCCATGAACATGACCGGCGGTAATCCCATCACGCACGCGGGGCTCCAGCACTACACGACGAAAATTATGCCGTGGTTCAAGTCGACGGCGCTCCTCGACGAGATCGTCGCCCGCAAGGGGACGTGGGACGTGCCGGCGCGCGACGAGATCCTGGCCATCCCGCTCGACGTTTCGAAGAAAGTCGGCGACGCAATGCTCGGCGCGTATTTCGGGCTCAGCAGCGAGGTGCTCGAGAGCGGGATAACGAATCTTGGCGATCTCGACATGGCCGTGGGGATCGGCCTCGTGATGAAGCCGCCGTTCCGGTTCATGAATGAGATCGGCGTTCCGAAGGCGCTTGCGCTCGTCAAGGAGTACGCGAAAGGGCACAAGGGGTTCAAGGTCGCGAAGTGCCTGGTGAAGCAGAAGGGGCCGTGGAAGATCCCGCACGTGTTCCGAGAGGACATCGGCAGGGTGGCGGTGCTGACGATCAAGCGTCCGCGCGTCCTCAACGCGCTCAATCTGGGCGTCTATCTGCAGCTGCGCGACGAGATCAAGAGGATCAAGGCGTCGAAGAAGATCGCCGGCGTCGTGATCACGGGCTTCGGCACGAAGGCGTTCGTGTCGGGGGCGGACATCGGGATGCTCGCGGGGGTGAAGAGTGCGAAGGAGGGGGCGGAGACGTCGAAGAAGTCGCACGAGGTGCTCAACCTCATCGAGAATCTCGGCAAGCCGGTGGTATGCGCGCTCAACGGGTTGTCGCTCGGCGGCGGCAGCGAGCTCGCCTACGCGTGCACGGCGCGGATTGCGCGCAGGGGCGTGCGGCAGCTCTTCGGCCAGCCGGAGGTTAAGCTCGGGATCATCCCGGGAGCGGGCGGATCGGTCCGCCTGCCGCGCCTCATCGATTTCGCGACGGCGTGGAAGGTGCTGCGGACGGGCGGCTCCATTTCCGGAGCCGAAGCTCTACAGATGGGCTTGATCTTGGAAGAGGTCGAGGGAGACGTGGTCGAACGCGCCTGCGAGATCGTGGCCGCGATCGCGTCGAAGAAGCTGAAGCCGAAGCCGATGCCGAAGAAGGCGATCGACGTGCCGTCGCCGCTGCCGGAGATTCCGATCGACGGGCTCTCGAGGAAGGTGGACGAAATATTGCAAAGGGCGATCCTCGGCGGGGCGAAGCAGTCTCTGGCGAAGGCGCTCGCGAACGAGTCGGAGCTTTTCGGCGAGGTCTGCGCCACGCAGGACATGAAGATCGGCATGGAGAACTTCCTGAAGACGGGTCTCAAGGAGCCCGCGAAGTTTGTGCACGCATGAGCTTCAACCGGACGCTTGGGTTGAGGAGGGAAGGCGACGAGGTCGTTCTCGACACGAAGCCGGAGCACGAAGTGATCCCGGGAGTGATCCACTTCGCCGTGCTCACGACGATGTGCGAGGTCGCGGCGGCCGGTGCGGTCGACGCATCGGTCGTGCCGGCGTCGCTCACGGTAAATCTGCTGGAGCGCGCGGCGCCGGGGAAGCTCGTCGCTCGCGGCAAGGTGATACGGAAGGGCAAGCGGCTGGCCGTTGCCGAAGGCGAAGTCTACGCGGGCGGGACGCTGGTCGCGAAGGCGGTCGTAACATTCGCGGTGCTCTAAGAGCAGAATGCCGATCTTTGATCGCCGTGGATCTTGTCGTGCGAGAGAGCGTGTCATAGTGGGGCACGAGGCAAAGTGTTTCCCCGGGTAACGCGGCGTTTCCCGGTTACACGCGACAATTCGTGCGACTCGCGATTCCCGTGCGCAATCGTCGAGGCACGGGACTTGCGTTGTCGTCGCGATGGCGACGGCGACGTACGAGCGGCGCAGGCCGGAAGACACGGTGCTGCACGAGGTGGTGCGGGAGCACCTGTCGACGTTCCTCGAGGAGGCGCGGGCGCGCGACCCGGACGGGCGCGGGGTTCCGAAGTACGTGTCGCAGGCGCTGCAGCGGTATCTCGACTGCGGGATTCTCCAGAAGGGGTTCGCGCGGGTCAGGTGTCCGAAGTGTCGGTTCGACATGCTCGTGGGCTTTTCGTGAAAGGACCGATCGATCTGTCCGTCCTGTGCGGGGCGGAGGATGGCGGACACGGCGGCGCACCTCGTCGATGCGGTGTTGCCACGCGTTCCCGTCCGGCAATGGGTGCTGTCGATGCCAAAGCAGGCGCGGTATTGGCTCGCACGGGATTCGAAGCTGCTGGGTCGTGCGGAGCGGATCTTTGTCGAGGAGATCTCCCGGGGCACGGCGCGTCGGGTGGCTTGCCCTCCGAAGCCTTCTCAAGACGCTCAGATTCCCGAAAGTCGGCGAAGGAGGGGATTGAAGCGGATTCGCGACGGGCGTTACGGGGCGGTGACGGCGGTGCAGCGGTTCGGGAGCGCGTTGAATCTGAACGTGCACTTTCACACGCTGGCGCTCGATGGGGTGTATCTCGCGAACGGAGCGGGCGGTGCGGTCAGCTTCCGGCGATTGCGCGCTCCGGAGCCTGAGGAACTGGGGAGCGTGCTGGATCGGGTGCGGCGGCGAATCGGCCGGATGCTCGTCCAGGAGGGGATGGTCCTGGGGGAGGAGAGCCGCGGAGAGGAACCGTCGGCGTTCGACGTGATGCAGGCCGCCAGCATTCGTGAGTGGATCGGGTTGTCAGGGGTGGCGAGGAAGGTGCCGTACGTCGGGGGTTCGGACGAGGCGACGACGATGCCGCGGTTGCCGGAGCTCTGCGTGGCGGTCGACGGCTGGAGTCTGCACGCGAACGTACGCATACGGGCCGGTGATCGGGCGGGGTTGGAGAAGCTGTGCCGGTATCTGTTGCGGCCGGCGCTTGCGGGAGAGCGGCTGGAGTGGCTGAGCGACGGCCGGGTGTCGTACGCATTTCGGAAGCCGCGGATGGACGGCGCCACGCACCTGGTGTTGAAGCCGGTGGAGTTGATCGAGAAGCTGGCGGCGCTGGTGGCGCCTCCGAGATCGCATCTTGTGCGGTATCACGGGGTGCTGGCGGCGCGGAGCCGGGTGCGAAGGGAGATTGCGCCGCGTCGGGGCGAGGAGTCGCTGCGGGATCGCGCGCGGTGCGGGCAGGAGGAGCCGACGTCCGGCCGGCGGCGCGACGGGAGTGGCGGCCGGCGCCGGTCGCGGACGGATTGGGCGACGCTGATGCGGCGGTCGTTCGGCATGGACGTGCTGGCCTGTCCGAAGTGCGGGGCGCGGATGCGGGTGATCGCCTGCGTGACGAAGCGGTCGGCGGTTCGGGCGATCCTGGAGTCGCTGGAGATGGAGGACGAGGCGGCGGGGCTGGGTCCGGCGCGGTCGCCCCCCGAGGCTGCAGGAGACAGCTTCGAAGTCGATCAGTCGTCAGAATTCTAGACTACGCCGGGCGGGCGTGACTGCAACATAATGGACGCTATCGGCACCCGCGACGAGATCGTCTCTCGGAGGCCCTTGGCACGGCCTCGCGACGGCCTCCCTGCATGCCGCCCGACGGTCCCGACCTCCATCCAACTCCCTCCCCCCGCCCAACCAGACCCATTCAAAAGTCCTATCCCCTGCAGTTGGCCAGCCTAAAGCGGTGCTCCCAACCCGATCAGCACAGCTTGCGGCCTACGCGGTCTGCGGAGACGACGGGGCCCGAGTAGCTGGGACCGAGGGGGACGCGCCAGAGGGGCGGGAGCGCATCGCCCGCCAAGCGGTCGGGCCATTCCGGCTGGCCCGTGACGAGACCGTCTCGCGAGGGACCTCTCCACTGCGGCCAGTCGGTCG
>CAYXVY010000031.1:0-17995 GCA_964468745.1 uncultured Planctomycetales bacterium
CGAAACGTCGACCGCCCGGCACATGAGCGTCATCGCCGTCGCAAAGTGCATGCAGTAGCCTTCGCGCTCGGGCCCGAAGAGGAAGTGATCGACGGGATCGACTCCGTCCGGGACCTTGATGCCGCCGAGGCGATACTTGAACCCGCCGCCTCGCAGGAGCCAGTCCTGGATGGCGACAATCCTGTCATACGGATTCGCGAGGGCGCCGGCAATCTCCCGTGCCTGTGAGCGCAGGCGCTCCATGCCGGCGGGGATGGACTTGTAACGGGCGCGGATCAGCGGCATGACCGGTCGGATACCGGCGTCCGTCTCCTGGACAAATGCCGAGACGACGTCGTACTCCACGTTTCCCGTCCGCGGCGTGCGGAAGAAGAAGACGCCCATGGCGTCGTATTTCGCGGCCGGCGCCTTGAGCCGCAGCGGCTCGCCCACGGCATAGACGAGCTCATTGGGCATGGACGCGGCGATGATGTGCTGCAGCAGCTCATCGCGCGGCTTCACGTCCGGCTCAACGGCGATCCAGCCGTCGGCGCGCGCGTCCACGTCCTGCGACGCGTACGCCGCCAGCCACTTGCCCCGCTCGTAGCGCTCGAAGACGGCGCCGCGGAGATAAAGGTGCTGGCCCGGTGAGTAGCGCGTGCCCGCCGTGAGCGGCCGGACCTGCATCTTCATCACCTGGGTGCGATCGACCATCAGCTGCGCGAGGCTGTCGAGAGTAAGTTCGTTCGGGTTGGGAGGCTGGCCGGTGCGGCGTCCCTCGCGCGTCTCCCTGAGTTCGATCTCCGGCGTCGCGACGGTCGTGCCGGTCGTACCGGTCCCCGTCGTCACGAGCGGGCGCGACGGAAAGACGGTGCGCGGGAAGAAGAGGAAGACTACCGCCGCGAGCTCGACTACGAGCACGACGTGCATGGCGACGATGCCGAATCCGTGGCGCGACTGCTCCCCGAGCTGGCCGCAGCGCAGAAGGGCGAGGCGCTGGAACGCGTAGAGCACGCATGTCAGCGCCACGACGAAGAGTGGCACGAATCCGGCGGGCTGGACGAACGCCCCTGCGATCATGAAGAGCGAAACGTCGATGATGCCGAGCGTCCAGACGTCGTATTCGGTCTTGTTTCGCGAGAGGACGAAGACGATCGCATTCCAGAAAAGGAAGCGCGCGATTGCGTTGGCGAACGCCTCGGGCGGCCGCGTGAGACCGCCGAGAAAGAAGGCGATGAACACGGCGGATCCGGTGACGATGAGGCCGATTTTCAGGGTGGACGGGAAGAACGGGCGCAGGAAGCGGTGCTCGCACGCCAGGCTCCAGAGTCCCGCGGCCGCGAAGATGAAGAGCATGGACGGCATGAGCGGGTCGTTATGCACCGCGGCGATATAGGACACGATGACGGAGACGTAGATCGCGGCGCGCGCGCGCCAGTCCCTGGAGATCGGAGTGACTTGAGTCCTGTCGTTCGTCACGGGGTCAACTTGCGTAGTACATCATCGACCTCATATCGTCCGCGTGGATCGTGACCACGCGTTCGGGCGCCACGGGAAGCGCGATTTCCTCCTCGCTGATGCGCAGCAGGAAGTACACCTCGTCGCGCGAGGGGTCGTGGTCGCGCGCGAGTTCCTGGACAGACTCGGTGCGAGTGGGGCGCAGCGTGGCGAGGGAGAAAAGGAGGTCGGCCATGGCCCCCTTGCGAGGCTCGAGCACGTGATCGAGGCGGTCCGGAGCGAATGCGCGAAAGCGGACGAGGTAATTTTCGGCGAGGAGCGCTTGGGTCAGTGCGGCGGCGAACGAGACGGCTCGCTCCAGGCGCGACGCGCGGCGAACGTCGGTCTGGTTGGGGACGTGCGTGTCGAGCAGGATGACGGCATCGCGCACGCGCGTGTCCTCGAACTCGCGGACGAGGAGCCGCTCCGGCGCGCGGGCCGAGAGGCGCCAGTGAATCCATCGCGGGTTGTCGCCGTGCCGGTAGTCGCGCACGCCCGCGAAATCCTCGCTGCCGCGCGTCGTGTTGACGGCGACCAGGTCGAGGAACTCGACCCGCGACAGGTAGGGATTGAGCACGCGGCGCTCGAGGACTCCCTCGCGCGCGTAGACCAGGAGTTGATCCTCGAGCGATACGGTCTCGGTGGAGGTGACGAGGCCGGGCGGGAACTCGGTTGTGAGCGTCAGGTTCGTGAAACGCGCCCATCCGCGCTGATAGGCGGTTGCGTACGTCGTGAGTCGCACGGTCTCGCCGGGGGACGCCGACGGGAGGGTGACGGGCATGGGTGGCACGGGCGAGACGCGACCTTCGTACGACACGCGGTCCTCGATGCGCACGCAGAAAGCGGGGAGCAGGCGCTTGTCATTGCGGACGCAAAGCGTGTAGGCAAACGTCTCATTCGCGTGGCACGATTCGGGCAGCAATCGCGTGATCCTCAGGCGTCGGCCGACGACGAGCGTGAGCACGATGGAGGAGATGAAGATCCCCGCCAGGGCGGAAAACACGATGAAGAGAAGGTTGTTGCCCTTGTGGACGGACGCGTATCCGACGGCGGCCGTCAAGGCGAGGAAGACGCCTCCCCGCCAGTTGATTCGGAAACTGCGTGAAACCACTTTCATGGCGGTTCTGAATCGTGAGTTCTGCGGGGTGAGCGTCGTCTCATCGCTCACACTTCATCACTCATCACCAAAGACCTACTGTGGCACAGGCACGTCCTGGAGAATCTTGCGCAAGACCTGATGGACGGAGATCCTTCCGTCCGCCGACGCACGCTGGCGCTTCTCGAGGACGCGATGCGAAAGGACCGGCAGCGCCACGGCCTTGATGTCGTCCGGCGTCACGTAGTCGCGCCCGTCGATCATCGCGAAGGCCTGCGCGGCCCGCGAGAGGTGGATCGCGCCGCGCGGCGAGACGCCGGCGGCGAGCGACTTGTCGGAGCGCGTGCGGTTGGCGATCTCGACGATGTACCCTGTGAGCGTGTCGTCCAGGCGTACTTCCTGGACGTGTTCGCACAGTCGCGCAATCTCCTCGGCGGTCACGGCGGGCGCGAGTTTGTCGACGGGGTCCGGCCCCCGCCGGGAGGCGAGGATCTTTCGCTCGTCCTCGGGACTCGGGTAGCCCATCTTGATCACCATGAGGAATCGGTCGAGCTGCGATTCGGGCAGAGGGTAGGTGCCGGTGAACTCGAGCGGATTCTGCGTGGCGAGCACGAAGAACGGAACGGGGAGCGTGTGCGTTGTGCCGTCCACGCTCACCCTGAATTCGTTCATCGCTTCCAGCAGGGCCGACTGCGTGCGCGGCGTAGCGCGATTGATCTCGTCGGCAAGAATGATGTTCGCGAAGAGGGGACCCGGCTTGAACGTGAACTCCTTGCGGTCGGCGTCCAGGATCGACAGTCCGGTCACGTCGCTCGGCAGCAGGTCCGGCGTGAACTGAATGCGCTTGAACGAGCACGACACGGAGCGGGCAAGGGCGCGCGCGAGCGCGGTCTTGCCGATGCCGGGGATGTCTTCGATCAGGAGGTGTCCGCGTGCCAGGAGCGCGGTGATGCAGAGCCGCACCGCGTCGGACTTGCCGATGATGACGCTCTCGACGTTCTTGCGGAGCGACTGGATCAGGTAGAGATCTTCGCGAGTGATCGCCATGGGAGGTCGTTCGGCGACGGCAGGCAGGGCGTTGGTCCGCGGCACCATGCCTTATTGGACGGGGATTATAGGGCGGGTGTTCAGCGCTCTCAAATCATTATTCTCTTGACACTCCTTTTGTAGACCGATAGCTTCGGGCCGTTTGACGCTGTTCTGCGGCACTTTTTTCTAGGCCCTGTTTTAAGCCCCTTCGGGGCAGGAAAGGAACCACATGGGAGATCTGCTCGTTGTCCAGTCGAAGGTCAAGGAAACCGCGAAGAAGGTCGGCGGTAAGGACCTGCGCTTCAGCGGCGACGCCGTGAAGGCGCTGAGCGACAAGGTCGTAGGCATCCTGAAGGATGCCGCGGTCCGCGCGAAGGCGAACGGCCGCAAGACCGTGAAGCCCCAGGATCTGTAAACCGAGAGGGCGAACGAAACTTCGGAGGCCCCGGTCGCGAGACCGGGGCCTTTCCGTTTTAAAACGAACTCGGAGGCCTGCCGACGAGCACGGGGGCTTTCAGGTTCATTGGGCGCACGTTGATTCTCAGAGTCCTCATTTGACTCCTTAAGGCCCAGTGGGCTATCATTGGATCCGTCCGAATTGTCCGAAGGGGTTGGGTCCTAGGCGGGATGAGACTGTTCAACGGTAACAGCGTATCCGCTGTGGAAGGAGCGCGCGCGTGCCCGATCTGACCATTCAGGTCCAGGAGATCAAGGGGCTGCCGAATACGGCCCTCGTGATTCTGAACGGATCGATCGACGCGAACACGGTCATCACGTTCCAGACGCACCTCAACACGGTGAAGGAGCGGGGGATCGCCCGCTTCATTCTCGACATGGAGAGCGTGAAATACGTCAACTCCACCGGCCTCGGCTACCTGATCAATCTCTCGGACTCCGTGCAGGGAGGCAAGGGCGGGATCTCGCTCGTGAAGGTGCAGCCGAAGGTCAAGGTCGTCTTCGATATGCTCGGCCTCAACGCGTTCTTCAAGATCTACCCGACGCGCGACGAGGCGCTGAAGCACTTCACCGCAGAGCCGATTGCGTCGCCCAGCGACGCGACCGTCGTGCTCAAGTCGGGACAGCAGGCCCCCGCCGCGGTACAGCGCCCGCAGCCTGCGGCGCAGGCCCCAGTGGCCGCGAAGGAGGCGCACGCCGGCCCCCATGCCGCCGGGAGCGGGGACGACGGTATACACGTCGAGTGTGCGTCTTGCAAGGCGCTGCTGGCGGTGAAGGACGTCGGCACCTATAAGTGCCCGCGCTGCTTCACGCTCTTCAACTACGTGGGCGGCGGCAAGGCGAGCTTCCTGCCGAGGCGCAAAGCCGTGCCGATGCAACTCAGCCTGAATTTCAGCGACGAAGCCACGAGCGGCCTCCTCGAGTTCGTCAAGGTTGTCGCCAAGCGCGCGGGCTTCAACGACGGGGGCATGACCCAGCTGCTCGATGCCGTCAAAGACACGGTGGGCACGATCCGCCGGTACTCGTACGGGAACAACGACAACAACATTTATCACGTCATGATGGTCCACGCGGACTCCGAGATAGAGTTGCGGTTCGCCGACTACGGCGCGTCGCTCCCCCCGACGAAGACGGATGACAGCGGCAAGCCCGTCTTCCACGCCGCGCGCGAGGCCATGGACAAGTTCGAGCTGAAGAATCACCCGAAGGGCGGTAACGTCCTGACCCTGTCGAAGAAAGCGAAGTAGCATGATGCATCTGGCATTCCTTTCGCCGATGGAACTGATGGTGGTCGTCGGCGTCATCGTGCTCCTCTTCGGCGCCTCAAAGATTCCGCAGTTGATGCGCGGCATGGGACAGGGCATGGGCGAATTCAAAAAGGGCCTGAAGGAAGGCAACCAAGAGGAGCCGCCGAAATCTCCTCCGCCGCCGGCGCCCGAACAGCCCCCTCAGAAGCCCTAGCGGCATGAAGCTAGACGTCCTCGCGTTCGCGGCGCATCGCGACGACAGCGAGATCACCGTCGGCGGCACGCTCGCGAAGCTGGTCGAGCTGGGACACGCGGTCGGCGCCTGCGATCTCACGCAGGGCGAGATGGGGACGCTGGGCAGCGCGGCGGAGCGCGCGTCCGAATGCGACGAGGCCACGAAGATCCTCGGCTTGAAGGCGCGTGTGAATTGCGCGATTGCCGATGCGGGGGTCTTCAACGTGCGCGAACAGCAGGCGCTCGTCGTCGATGTGCTGCGACGGTTCACGCCGGACACCGTCATCCTCCCGGGACATGACCAGCGCCATCCCGACCACCGCATCACGCCGGAACTCGTCTTCGACGCGTGCTATTTCTCGGGGCTCGCAAAGTTCGGCGCGGGCAAGCCCCATCGGCCCCGGAAAATCCTCTGGGCGCATACGACCTACTCGCCGTTCGCGCCGACGTTCGTCGTCGACATCTCGGCGCAGCTCGAAAAGAAGCTCGAATCGATTCGCGCCTACAAGTCGCAGTTTGCGCCGAAGGCAGGCGAAGCACTGCGGCCCCCGGGCAGCGACGTCTTCGAGTGGGTCCGCGCGCGCGCACGCACGTACGGCATGATGATCGGCAAGGCGCACGGCGAGGGCTTCTATCAGCGTGAGGTGATGGAAGTCGCCGACGTGACGGCCGTGCCGGGCTCCAGCATGTAAGCGGCCGGCGCAGAATAGTCGCTCATTGCCGGCCGCTTTCCCCGGGGGAGCGCAGCGAGTCGAGGGGTGGCACTCGCTCGACGTGGGCCGTACAGGCGTTTCGATGAATCAGCGCCGGATGTTGAGCCGCGGTCCGGCGGCGTCGCTCGTGACATCGATGCGGAACTTCTGGTCGGCCACGAACTTGAGCAGGCGGGAGATGTCGAGCCGCCCCGCGTGGATCTGGAACTTGTAGGCGTCCTCGGCGACGGCGATCGGCTCCTTGCACGTTGCGCATCTCACGGGCAGGGCCGCTCCGCTCATGTCGATCTTCTCTTTGCAGGCCTTGCAGGCCGCCGGAACGATGAGAAGCCACGCCTTGCAGTTGTCGCACCGTGTCGGCGGCTTTTCGCCGGAGCGGCGCACCAGGGCGCCGCACTTCGCGCATGGCTTGGGGAGCAGGCGGAAGGTGGCCTTCTCGTTGAAATGCCATTCGAGCGGCGACCGAATGGTGAACGTGATCGAGCCTGAACCCAGCGTGTCCAGGAGGTAGAAGAAGGCGTCCGGGTCGCTGATCTCGGGAAGTTCCTGCATCCCCTTCTGGTTCACCATGACCGGCCCCTGCGGCCCGCGGAAGACCCAGGCGTTTACCGCGGCCCAGTAGGTGTAAAGGGGGCCGATCTGTTCGACCGTGGTGCCGGCTTTCGCCGCCGCGTCGGCGAGGCGGAACGCCTGATTGTCGAGGCGGATACCGAGGTCGACCTTCTCCTGGAGCGGCGCGGTCAGGATCGTTTCGGCATGGGGGAAGACGACGGTGCGTACGGACGCGACCGCGGGCAGCGGCACGGGCTTCTCGTTTGTCTGCAGCTTGGGAACGCGCGGCACGAGTTCGAGGTCCAAGTCCGTGCCGAACAGGCGCTTGTAGCCGAGCTTTCCGCCCTCCTTCGATTCGAAGTAGACGTTCGCGGACACGTCCGCGAGTTCCATCGTGAAGTAATTGATGAGAAAGCGACGCGGCAGCCGCAGAAGCCGGATGCGGGGGCGGATGGTGATTTCCTCGCCGGGGCAGAGGAAGGCGACGTTGAACGCCGGGCGCGGCTCCCCTGTCGGCTTCGTACCGTCGTACTCAAATCGCGCGGAGCGCGCGTCGAATGTCAGCGTGCCGGATCGAGAGACCTGCCAGGTGATCAGCGGACCGACACCCGGCTCGATGAGATCGCGCAGGACGACGTACTTTTTCGACGCGTTGCCGAGACGCACTTCGAACGTGCCGAGCTCGCCTTCCGTCGGGAGGGACGAGAAGTCGATCTCGCTGCGGATCGAGAGATCGGCGCCGGTTTGCGTGCCGCCGCCGACGCGCACGCCGGTCCCTGTAGGGGCGCAGGCCGCGAGGGCCAGCAGGGCGATTGAGATCGTCGCGCGCATCATCATAGGAGACGTAGAGAGCGGGCCAGTATACCGCGTGCGCGCGCGGGTCGCGAGGTCAGCGCCGCGTCGTGAGCGATCCCGTCGCGATGCGCGCGAAGGTCACGGCGTACGCCATGACGTCGCCGGAAATGCGCAGTACCACAACCTCATCCAAAACCCTGGCAGCGGCTGTTCGGGCGAGAAGGAGCAGTCATAGATGTCGGCCAGGCTCGCATCAATCAGCGGCGGCTGTGTCCACGAGTGCTTCATCCAGAATGCGCCGCCGGTGTCGGTCGGGAGGAGCTGCGATCGCCCGCCGAACTGAGCCATGTAATTGGCCTGCATCGTCCAGAGCTGCTTCAGATTGTTCACGCAGGCTGCCCGCCGGGCTTCAACGACGCTGCGTCAGCGGAATGGCTGCAGCAGTGCGGCGAGCGCGCCGATGATGACGATCACGAGTCCGTACTCACAGAGGGTGCGGCCAATCGTCCTCTCAGGCACTACCGTATCGGGCTCGATTCGGCCCGGCAGCTCCGGCAATCGCAGTGGCTGCATCCCCGGGGACGCGATCATGAGGTCCTCCGCAGATGAGGTGCCGGGGGAGGCGGTCGGCGCCGTCCTCCCCCGGCCATAACCACGGAAGTCAGATCAGGGGGATGTCTTCGAGCCCGCCAGGATGTACATCGGGTCGGTCACCGCGTAGTTCATCGCATCGCCCGACATGCGGAGCACAATCCCTCCCTCGACTGGCCCGTGCGCGCCGACGTGGCACGCGCCCACCGGATCGCCGTCGGCGTTCGCGTTGGCGTCTGTCGTTGGGCCGCGAAACTCGCACGTTCCCGGCGCCGGTTGCGTCGGCGAGCATGCGCAGTCGTAGATGTCACTGAGCGTGGCGTCGATGAGCGGCGGCGTTGTCACCGACAGCTTGAGCCAGAACGCACCGCCCGTCTCGTGCGGCAGGAACTTCGGCCGCCCGCCGAACTGCACCCTGTAGTTGCTCTGCATCGTCCAGAGCTGCTTGAGATTGTTGATGTCGCTCGTCAGCTTGGCGTTCCAGATCGCCCGCGCGATGGCGGGTAGCAGCAACGCCGCCAGGATGCCGATGATGACGATCACCACCAGCAGCTCGACGAGGGTAAAGCCTCGTGTGCGTCTCATTCCTTCCTCCTTGAGCCAAAGACAGACCCTTTCCGTCGCTCAAAGGGTGGAAGGGGAATCCCTCAGGCCCGCCACGCCGCAGCAGTGGCCGGAACATGAAGGCGGGAGGAGGTCGCTATCGACGATCGGCGCTCACCGGCCCGTTCCATCGCGTTGCGGAATGAGAAATGATGGTGTGAATAATGGCTGTGTATGGCTTGCGATTCCACGGTGCCAAAAGCTGCGCTATCGCGTCGGCCCGCGCCCGGGCCCCTTCGACTGTCAAAGAGCGACGGAATCGAGGCGGCCCCCGGAACACCCGGAGGCCGCCCCAGGTTATTGCGTGTTTACGGCGCGCACTTCGTGCCGGCCGCGATCCAGATGGGATCGGACTCGGAGTACGTCATGACGTCGCCGGACTTGCGGAGCACGATGCCGCCTTCGCCCGTACCGTGCGAACCGACGCCGTCTGCGCCGACGGGGTCGCCGTCGCCGTGCGAGTTGACGTCGCCCGAGGGCCCGCGGTACTCGGTGGAACCGGGGCTGGGCTGGGTCGGAGATATCGTGCAGTCGAAGATGTCCGACAGCGACGCGTCGATGAGCGCCGGTGTCGTCAGTGTCAGCTTGGTCCAGAAGGCGCCGCCCGTTTCGGACGGCATCTGCTTGGCGCGACCGCCGAACTGGGCCATATAGTTGGCCTGCATGGTCCAGAGCTGCTTCAGGTTGTTGGCGTCCGATGCCAGCTTGCCGTTGCGGATTGCCTTGGCGATGGCGGGCAGCAGGAGGGCTGCAAGAATACCGATGATGACGATGACCACCAGCAGTTCGACCAGCGTGAATCCTCTGCGACCGGTCTTCATAGATCCTCCTTCGCTTGATGAGACGTGCTCGACAAGTCGTCCTCACGCTCAGGGAGGCAGGTGGCTTGGGCGACGCTATCGACGGTTCACGCGCCGATCGGCCGACAGGCTGATCGATGAATGATGGCGACTTCCGCAAAGGACCGCACAGCGCGTCTCCGCGGCGTCGGCGTCCGCACACCGCCCCAAACGTTTCGGGCGACAGACATCCGGTACGGAAGGGGGTGCAGCTTGCGCTACAGGCGCCGCGCGCTATCGCATGGATGCATAAGTGCGTTTGTCGCTTCGCCCTGATCGCCTGCCGGTCGCCCCGTCCGCCGGGACAGTACGCATATCAAAGAGCCCACATATATATAGCCGATAAACCGTCGGCGAGGGGGAAAAAAGAAGCGGCCCGCGGTTTCCTTCAGGCCGTTCCGTGGTCGACGTGCGCTTACGGCGTGCAGTCCGTGCCGGCCACGATCCAGCTGGGATCGGCTTCGGACTACGCAGTGGCGTCGCCGGACTTGCGTAGGACGATGCCGCCTTTGCCCGGACCGTGCGAACCGACGAGGTCGCCGTCGCCGTGCGAGGTGACGTCTGCCGAAGGACCCGCGGTACTCGGTGGAACCGGGGCTGGGCTGGGCCGGAGACGGCGCGCAGTCATAGAAGTCCGACAGTGACGGGTCGAGAGCGGCGGCGCCGTCAGTGTCAGCTTGGTCCAGAAGGCGCCGCCCGTGTCGTACGGCATCTGCTTGGCGCGACGCCAAACTGGGGCATATAGCTGGCCTGCATGGTCCAGAGCTGCTTCAGGTAGTTCCCGTCCGATCCAGCTTGCCGTTGTGGATCGCTCTGGCGATGGCGTGCAGCAGGCGGGCTGCAAGAATACCGATGATGACGATGACTACCAGCAGCTCGACCAGCGTAAATCCGTGCGCGTCTTGCCCTTGCGCATCACATTTACCCCCTGTGGCGCTTGAGAAAGATCTTGGGGGCGCAGGGCCCGGTGGACGACCGATCCGTGACTCTGCCCCATTGGGCATGATTTTGAATCCTACACCGGAGGTGAGTCGATCACTTTCGCGGGGCGTCGAGCTCCCGAAGAAGTTCGTCAACCTCGGGACCGGCAGGAACGCCGGTCAAGGCGGCTCGAGCCTCGGCCACGCGTCCCAGCTGAGCGAGGAGGCGCACGCGCACGAGTGCGGTCTGTGGCCCCAGCCGGTGATTCGCGGGCACCACCTCGAGCATTTTGAGCGCTGCCGTCAGCTTGCCGTCGGCCCGCAGGAGGTTCGCGAATTGTAACGCCTCGACGAGCCGCTCCGTCACCACGCTGTCGGCGACCGGATCGTCGGGAGCCAGGCTGAACGCCTCGCCCACAGCGTGCGCGTAGTTCGCGTCGCGCACCGCCAGCCGAGCCACGAGCCGGCGCGCTCGCATCCGCCGCTCGATTGCCGAACGCAGCGGCTCGTCACCGCCGGTGAATAGGGCCGCCGGCGCGCCGCGTGCCGGATCGAGGAACTCGACGATCTTCGCGCGCTCGTCGCGGTAGAGCGCGCGCGGGGCCGTGTACTCGATCCAGCAATGATCGTCGGTGATGGCGGGCGCTGAGGCGCACATCTCCCGCAGCTCGGGCCGGGCGCTGACGAGATTCCCTAGGAACGAAACGACATCCGCCAGCCCGCACGCCTGCCGTTCGGGTCGGGTCTGCAGCGACGCGAGCCGGCGTGTGAGAAGGTCCAGATCGATTCGCGGCTCACTCGTCCATCCGAGCAGCAGATAGTCGCCGCGGGGATCGGTTTCCCATATGTGGGTTTGCGGGAAGACGTCCATGAACGTGCGAACCACCGCACGGAAGTCTTCCGCCGGCAGGCTGTATGCGTGAAGCCATTGCGCCATCAGGCCGCCGTCGTTGAGGCGCGCCCGCGCGGTAACGAAGTACTCGCGCGTGAAGAGGTTCGCCATCCCCGAGAGCCACAGGTTCGAGGGTTCCGCCGTGATCACGTCGTATCGCGCGCGGGCGTACTGCACGTGCGTGCGCGCGTCGTTGATTCGCAGCCGCACGCGCGGATTGTGCAGGACGTCGTCGTTCGCATCGCGGAAGAGCTCCGCCGCTTGGGCGACTGCGGGGCAGAGTTCGATGCAGTCGACCCGCACGTTCGCGTGCGAGGCGACATTCGCCAGCGTGATCCCGCTGCCGAGGCCGATCACGAGCGCCGATTTCGGGTCGGGGTGAAGAAGCATCGGGATCTGTCCGAGCAGGGTCTGCGTCGCCTGGTCCACGGTGCTGGTCGACGCGTCGATCTTGCCGTTGATGCGCATCGCCATGCGATCCTGGTCGCGATGAATGGTGACCAGCGCATACGAATCCCAAAAGACCGCGACAGGCTTCGGTTCCTTCGCGATTCGCTCGCTGAGATCGATGTGGTGTTGCGCCGCGTAGCGCTCCATGGCGGGGCCGTAGACGTACGCGCCGAGGCTCATGGAGGCGGCGTCCCAGCCGGGGACGACCAGCGCCGCTACAATGACGACGGCCGCTCCTCCGACGAGCCGCAGCCGCTTCGGCGAGGCGACGAAGGCGACCGTCGCGATCGCGCCGATGACGGCACCGATGATCGCGCCCACGCGCAGAGTGCGATCCAAGCCGAGGTGCGGGATGAGAGCGAACGACGCGACGGCCGATCCGGCAATGCACCCGACCGTGTTCCAGGCGTACAGCCGGCCGATCGCCTGGCCGGAACTCTGCGCGCCTGCCGCGATACGGCACGAGATCGGAAGCAGCGTTCCCATGAGGATGGTCGG
This sequence comes from uncultured Planctomycetales bacterium, assembly GCA_964468745.1. Lineage (GTDB taxonomy): Bacteria > Planctomycetota > MHYJ01 > MHYJ01 > JACPRB01 > JACPRB01. The sequence continues at coordinate 12,392 of CAYXVY010000031.1, forward strand.
CACAAGCACGAACATGCAGATGACAACCAGTTCGACGGCTTTCAGGCCGACGAACGATTCCTGCATCACCGCGTAGAGGTTGACGAGTGTCTCGGGCAGATCGCGCAGCAGGAGGAAGAGCCCGATCGACATCGCCGCGATCAGGATCTGCACGATCGCGAAGAGCTTGCCGGGATCCGCGATGCGATCCACCTGGCGTGCGGCGAGCGCGGCCCCGATCGCGAGGCCGCCGATGAACGCCATCAGAACAAGCGTGAACGCGTACGCCGTCGAACCGATGGCGAGGGTAAGCGCGCGCGTCCACGTGACTTCGAATAGCAGCGCCGCGAATCCCGAAAGGGCGTAGAGCACGTAGATCGCGAGCGACGGGGGCTGCTCGTCCGGGGGCGTCGTCGTCGGCGCGATGGGTGGTTCGTCTCGACGGGCCAGCGAAAACGCCCAGGCGCCGATCGTGAGATTGATCGCCGCCGCGACGAGCGTGGCGCCGGTCAGGCCGATCGCGGGCAGGAGCGCGAGTCCTGCGGCAGCCGTGCCCGCCGCGGCGCCCGCCGTGTTGATCGCGTAGAGCCGGCCTGCCGTACGCGCGGTCCCCGTCGATTCGCGCGCGAAGTACTGGACGAGGATCGGCAGCGTGGCGCCCATCAACGTTGCGGGGGCGAGGAAGATGGCCGCGGTGATGGTCACGCGCATGAGGCCGAAGAGCGCGGGCGATTCATACGTCGCGTGATGTAGCGGCTCCGCCGCTCGAAAGAGGAACGGCAGCACGAGTGAGAGCGCCCCGATGGCGGCTTCCAGCACCGCGTACGCCCGAAGGAGGCGCGCGGGCTGCATCGCATTGCGGGCGGCCCACCGGCCGGCGAGCGCGCTGCCGAGGGCGAGACCCCCCATGAAGACCGCGACAACTGTGCCGATCGCCGCTGTCGTGTTTCCGAGGAGAAGTCCGGCTTGCCGTGTCCAGACGACCTGGTAGACCAGTCCTGCGAAGCCGGAGCCGAAAAAGAAGGCAGGGAAGAGCCGTGCGCGCGTCATCGGCCGACGATCAGCGATTCCGCCTCGGCGCGCTTCGTGTCGCGCAGCGCCGGCGTCGTCGCCTCGAGATTGAGCCGCAGCAGCGGCTCGGTGTTCGACGGCCGCACGTTGAGCCACCAGTCAGCGTACTCGACCGTGATGCCGTCAAGCCGATCCTGCCGCCCGTCCTTGTAGTGCGACGCGATGCGCTCCATCGCCGCGTTCTTGTCGTCGACGTGGAAATTGAGCTCGCCTGTCGCGTGATAGCGCTGCAGCGGCCTTATCAATTCCGTGATGGGCTTGGGTTGCGAGCCGAGGAGATCGAGGACGCTCACGAAGGCGAGAAGCCCGGAATCGGCGAAGAAGTTCTCACGGAAGTAGTAGTGGCCCGAGAGCTCGCCCCCGAGAATCGCGTCGTGCTTCTTCATCGTTTCCTTGATGAAGGCGTGACCGACGCGTTCGCGGACGGCCCGGCCGCCCGCGCGTTCGATCTCTTCGCGGACGACGCGGCTTGATCGCAGGTCGTAGACGATCGAGGCGCCCGGGTGCTTCTGTAATTCGCGCTGCGCAAGCAGCACCGTGATCAGGTCGCTGCCGATGCGCGCCCCGTCGGGCTGAAAGAACATGCAGCGATCGCCGTCGCCGTCGAAAGCCACGCCGAGATCGCACGGCACGCTGCGCATCCGTTGCTGGAGGTCGCGCACGTTTTCGTCTTTCAGGGGATTCGGCTCGTGATTGGGGAACGACCCGTCCGGCGTGAAACAGAGGCGCTCAAACGTGACGGGCAGATTCGAGAGGAGCGCGTCGAAATGGGCGCCGACGCAACCGTTCGCCGCGTCAACAGCGATCCGCAGCGGGCGGATCTTCCCAATGAAGCGATGCAGATGGTCGCGGTACGCGCCGACGAGATCGTGCGGTCGTGCGGTGCCGCGGGGGGAGGCCGCGGGGCCGTCGTCCATCATGGCCTCGATGTCTTTCAACCCCGTCCGCTCCCCGATCGGGAACGCGCGTTCCCTGCAGATCTTGAAACCGATGTCGTCCGGCGGATTGTGCGAGGCCGTCACCATGATGCCGCCGTCGAGTTCAAGCGTGCCGACGCCGAAGTAGGTCATCGGGGTCGTGCAAAGGCCGAGATCGATCACCTCTACTCCGCACGTCTGGAGACCTTCGGTCAGCGCCTTCGCGATGGAGGGGGCGCTCTTCCGCACGTCGCGCCCGACCGCGATGCGTCGCGCCTTCAGGAACCGGGCGACGGCGCGGCCGAGCTTTGTGGCGAAGCGTTCGTCAATCTCGGTGGGATAGCGCCCGCGCACGTCGTACGCCTTGAAAACGGCCATGTGGCGGTCCCTTGTCCCCGCTCTTCAGTCCGTTGTCAAGGTCCGCGCTAGTCGCGCGCGAAGTACTGATACTCCTTGTTGAGCTTGGCGTCCGCTTCCTTCCCGAGAGGATGATCGCGGTGTTCCTTGCAGAGTTTTACGAGCGTGTCGATCGCGTCCTTCTTTTGCTGCGCCCATTCGTGGTTCTTCGATTTCAGCCACAGCGACTCGGGCCTCCGCGGATCCTCTTTGTATCGGTCGGCGAATTTTCCGTACATGCCCGCCGCCATTTCGTAGCGGAGCGTCCTCGAGCTGATGCCGGCGAGGCGCAACTGCCAGTTCTTCGAGGACTCGGAGTTCGGATTCTTGTCGATGTTCGACTGGTAGCAGCCGATCGCTCCATCGCTGAGCGCAAAAAAGGGGCCGAAGATGATCGTCGCAGGAAGTGCAACGTAGAGCAGGATCTTTTTCAACTCCATGCCGGTTCAACCTCCAAGGGTGATCTTATCACTATTTTGGACGTGCGTCGGGCCAGAAAATCCCGGCCGCCAGCTCGATTAGAAACGCGATAAGCGCGGTGACTACGAAGAGTGTCCGTCCTGAGATGCGGCCTGCGATGGTCCGCTGCGGTAGCCCGTCAAGATCCGCCAGGCGGGAGAACATGCGTCCGCCCGTCAGTCGCGCGATCCGTTGCAACGCTGCAGCGTCCGGCCCGATGGCCGAGTATTCGAGCGCATGCGGCAGGGTGAACGCGGCGACGGCTCGTCCCGCGACGCGCAGCACGGTTGTCCCGGAACGGGCCGAGACGCGCCCTTCGAAAAGTCCCTTCCCCCGGCGGAGCAATCGGACCGGATGCGCCTCGATTGCGTCGCCGGAGTCCGCGGCGCGGATGGAGAACACGATCTCGTTTCCATCGAGGCGGGCAGAGGCGGACGCGATACCCGGCGCGGGCGGTGAAACCTCCATGACCAAACGCTGCAGCAGGGTCGAAAGCCCCGGCCAGCCGGCGAGGCCGCCCGCCCAGCCGTCCTCGAGGGCGAACGTCGCGGCCGCCACGCGCCCGCGTCCCGCGGTGCCGAGGGCGAGTACGGGATTTGCTCCGCTGGTCGCAAGAAGTTGCGCCGTCTTTTTCGCGCTCGTACGATTGATGCGTCCGGATCTCGGCCAGTCGCCGAGACCCGTAACCGCGGGATGGTCGTGCAACTCGACCGAGACCGTGTCCGTTGTGAGTTCGTGGTTTCGCGCGAGCGCGTCCCGCATAACGTCGGAAAGCCGGGTGATATCTGCGGCGTGGACGATCGTGCCGCCAAGTAACGGAAGTTTCGGATCGCCCGAGCCGGTCACGACGATTGTGAGCTGCGCCTTCGACGCGGCCATTTTCCCAGCGATCGATTCGAGCTCGTCCGCCGTTTCGGACGTTTCGCCGTCGGTGATAAGGACGATGCGCTTCTTGTCGGTGGGTGACGACGCGGCGACCGCGAGCGCGTGCGCAAGTGCGGGGACCAACCGCGTCTCGCCACTGGGGGAGACCCCGGGAAGCCGTTCAAGATGACCTTGTCGAAGCTCTACCGTCGTCCTCGCCGCGCCGGCGAACGCGACGAGGGCCCAGGAGTCGTCCTTATGCACGAGACTCAGCGATGCTGTGATGGCGTTCATCGCCGCATCAATTCGGCGGAGCCCGTCAGAGATCGTTGCGTTCATCGATCCGGAGGCGTCCAGCACGAAGACGACCGTGCTGCGTTCCTCCGGGAACGCCCAGAGGGGCATGATTTCCTCCAGAGGCGTGCCGCCGAATCCGCCGGGGGCATACGACGCGGACCCTCCGAGGACGATCAGGCCCACGCCGTGCTCCGTCACCGCGCGGACGGCGGCAGGCATCAATCGGTCGATGATCACCGCGTCGAATTCCTGCGGCCGGCCGCTGGTCTCTACGGTCCAGGCCGGGGGGAGCGTGGCGGCGATGTGTTCGGGCGCGAGGACGCGGGGGTGCTCGGTACGGACGAGCAAGGTAGCCTCGGCGACGTTGTTCTCGGGGCAGATGTCCACGACGTCGAGTTTGAGGGCCAGGCGCGAGCTGGCGGAAAGGCTGCGAAGGACGATTGTCTGTCGCGTGGCCGACGCGAACTCGAACGGCATGCCGTTGAGCGATCCCTTCGCCGGACCCGTGGATTCGAGCGTGATGCGGGCGTCGAACGTCGCATCGCGCGCGACCTGCGCAGGGACATCGATTTCCGCGATGCGTACGTCGATCTCGCCTACCGGGCCGATCGGCAGTACGTGCACCGGGATGCCGAGCGCCGCGGCGGTAACGAGCGCACGATCGAGATGGCCCGCCGTATCTCGGCCGTCGGTGGCAAGAATGATTTCGCCGTTCCCCTCCGCCAGTGTGAGCGCGAGATCGAGGGCGGCGCCCACGTCCGTGGCGTCACGATCGACGCTGGGCACGCGATCGAACGTCGCCATGGCGTGCCCGCCGAATGCGACGAGCTTCGCGCTGTCGCGAGAGGGGAGTCGCTTGCGATCGGCTTCGAAGGCTCGCAGTGCGTCGCGCGTCCCCATCGCGCCCACGGATCCCGAGGCATCGACCACGTAGACGCGCGAACGCGGCGCGCGTCCGCCGGGGATGGGGACGTCGACGATCGCGGCGATGATAGCCGCCACGGCAAGGAGGCGGAGCGAGAGCCGGACGAATCGCTTCATGTATCCCTTTATCGGATGGAACGAAGGTGGACGCTATTCGTTCAGATCTAAAACCGGTGAATCGGCTGCCTCTGAAGAACGACGTTGTGGGCCCAAAAGGCGTACTCTTCGTATTCCGCGAGCGACCTGAAGGCGAGGAAGCCCCAGCTGCCGTGGGAGGCGAGGACGCGGATGCCATCGTTCAGCGCTGCCCCGCGGCGCAACTCGACTGCCGCGGCGGCGAGGTCCCGCAGTGCGACGGGACGATCGCTATGTCGCAGCGGTATGCCGTCGGTCGCTCGGAGCGCATGGCGCGTGCTGACGAAGATGTCGAGGATGGGACGGCCGGCAACCTGCGCGCCGAGGAACAAATATGGCGTGCTCCACGGCACGCGCGCGCCCTGACCGTTGTTCATGTAGCTGATCTGGTCCTCGGTCCACGCGAGGGTCTGCGGCGTGACCGGCGTCGGAGGCCACGACGAGCGATCATCCGGAACGAGGAGGGTGCGGATGCCGGCCCGGCGCAGATCATGGTCGATCTGCTCCGCGGCCTGTCGCGTCAGCCCTCGCGCAATCACGCCGCGAGATGCGCGCAATCGAG
>CAYXVY010000032.1:0-9581 GCA_964468745.1 uncultured Planctomycetales bacterium
ATGTGCATCACGTGCGAGTATCGCTCGATGGTGAAGAGGTCGGTGCACTTGATGCTGCCGTACGCGCAGCAGCGGCCGAGGTCGTTCCGTGCGAGATCAACGAGCATCGTGTGCTCGGCCCGTTCTTTCTCGTCGGCGAGCAGCTCCTTCTCGAGCGCGCGGTCCTCCGCTTCGGTCGCGCCGCGGCGACGCGTGCCGGCGATCGGCCGGACGAGCGCTTCGCCCGCCACGAGCTTCACGTGCACCTCCGGCGACGAACCGACGAGCTGGTAGTCGCCGAAATCGAGGAAGAACATGTACGGCGACGGATTGAGGATGCGCAGCGCCCTGTACACCTGGAACGGATCGACCTGCACGTCGCTCGCCTCGCGTCGCGAGAGGACCACCTGGAAGATGTCGCCCTGCCGGATGTATTCCTTGGCACGCGCCACGGACTTCTCGAAGTCCGGCTGGGACACTTCGCTCTCGAAGTGCGCGCGCTTTTTGACCGGTGCCGGATCGTATGCGAGCGGGCGGCGCAGCGCGTCGCGGATCTCGTCGATCTTCTGCTCCCCGTCCGGCGCGATTGAAACGAGGAGCATCTTCCGCTTGATGTGGTCGAAAATGACGAGCGTGGAGGTGACGTAAAAGCTGGCGAGCGGCAGGCCGAGCGTGTCGGGCGAGCGGCTCGGCAGCTTCTCGAGAAAGCGGACGAAGTCGTACGAGATGTAGCCTACAGCGCCTCCGACAAGACCGGGCAGCGCGTGGTCGGTGTGGAGCTGCAGCGGTTTCAGTTGTTCGCGGATCACGTCGAGCGGATTGCGGCCCGAGAGTTCGACGACATCCTGGCGCCCGCGCTCATCGACGAGCACGTACTTCGGAAGTACCTTCAAGCTCTTGAGGCAGTCAATCCCGATGAAAGAGTAGCGGCCGACCGTTTCCGCCTGCTCTACCGATTCGAGGAGGAACCGGGCGCCGCGTCCCTTGAGTTTGAGGAACGCGGAAACAGGGGTCTCAAGGTCTGCCGGGATCTCGCGAATGACCGGTTTCAGCTCCATGGTTCGACTCGGCGTATTACGTCGCTTCCTGGCTCACCACAAATAAAAAAGCCCCGCTTCATCAGCGGGGCTCTCTCAGCAATCGAGGGTTAGACGGATCGCCTGCGAGTCCCCGCTCAGCGGGGCCAGTACCACGCGTACTGATAGGCGGCGCGATTCGTCATTGAGGCGGTTATTCTAGTGACGCCATGCCTCAAGTCAAGACGCATCTTGCCGCTGTGGTAGCGGTGCCGCCGCGCGAATTGTGGGAGCCCATCGAGGCAATCCGTCGGCGCTACGACCGGCACGCCAAGGACTGGATGCCGCACGTTACGCTGCTCTACCCGTTCCGGCCGCGCGAGGAATTTGACGAGGCCGCCGCCGCTCTCACGAGCCTGGGCATCGAGCCGTTCGAAGTGACGCTCGCGAATGTCAGGTTTTTCAGCCACTACGAATGGTCGCACACGATCTGGCTGGAGCCCGAGCCCGCCGAGTCATGGAAGCGGCTGCACGCGGCGGTGCTCAGCCGCTTTCCGGATTGCGACGACACGTCGAAGTACGAGAACGGATTCACGCCGCATCTCTCCGTGGGGCAGTCGCGCACGGCCGAACTCGCGCGGGAATTGCAACTCGGCTGGCGCTCGCAGGCGTGGCATGTCAACGAGGTGGCGCTCGTCGCGCGCGAGGAGCGCCGGCCGTTCGAGGTGATTCGTTCGGTGCCGTTGTGAAGAGCCTTGTCGAGGCGCTGTGTTCCGACGAATGCGCGGGGCGCGCGCCCGGGACGGCCGGCGGCAAGGCGGCACGACGCATCGTCATGGAGGCGTTCCGCGCCGCGGGCCTTTCGCCCGAGGAGCAGCCGATCGCCGTCGGCGCAAACGTGCTGGCGACGGTGCAGGGAACGACGGATCGATGGGTGATGGTGGCAGCGCACTACGATCACCTCGGCATTCACGAAGGCCAGACCTATCGCGGGGCCGACGACAACGCAGCGGCGGTGGCGATCCTGGTCGAGGTGGCGCGCACGCTCGCAAAGGAGCGCCTGCGTCGCGGCATTGTGTTCGCCGCGTTCGACGCCGAAGAGCCACCGCACTTCCTCCAAAGCACCATGGGTTCGCAGGAGTGGGTGCGCCGGCCGACCGTGCCGATCGAGAAGCTCGACATGATGATCTGCATGGATCTGGTGGGGCACGCGCTCGGGCCGAAAGGCACGCCACTCGATGTGAAGAACACGCTCTTCGCGCTCGGCGCGGAACGCAGTACGGGTACGGCGGCGCACATCGACCGGTTGGCGCGGGCCGTTTCGGGCGTGGTCGTACGGCGCGCGGACGCCGAGATCATCCCGCCGCTGTCGGACTACGACGCATTCTGGCGCATCCGAATTCCATTCGTCTTTCTGTCTTGCGCGCACGGTCGGTACTACCACTCACCGCAGGACACTCCCGCGTGGCTCGATTGGACAAAGATCGAGGCGACGGCGCGCTGGGTGGAGCGGTTCACGCGGGAGACGTGCGAGCGTCCCGAGCCGCGCATCGAATTCCTCAGGGATTCGCGCGACGATGCCTCGACGCTGCGGGCACTCATCGACATTACGTCGTCGCTCGCCAGGGTGATGCCCGCGGCCGCGCAGGGAGCCGCATATGCCATCACGCTGCTCGATGCCTGCGACGGAAACGGACGGCTGCCGGTTTCACAGAGGGCTCAGTTGCAGCAGCTGGCGCAGATGCTTGAGCAAGGACTCGGTTAGACGCGCTGCAGGAACTCCACGCGATTGCCAAACGGGTCGCGGAATTCGAATCGCGCGTAGCCGGGGACCGGCTCTCCCGCGAGGAGCGTGACACCAGCGGTGACGAGCTTCGCCCGCCACGACTCGAGATCGTCGACTTCGTAGGCGATGTGCGCTTTCGTCTTCGTGCGATCGACGCCGTCTTCCGTGCCGACGTGGACCTGCGCGTCGCCCACCTGCAGCCAGAATCCGCCCCGGTCGGCGAGCGAAGTGGGCTTGGCGACTTCGCACAATCCGAGCACGCCGCAGTAAAATGCGCGCGCTCGCGACTCGTCTCCCCGGGGAATCGTCAGCTGGGCGTGGTGAAGCCTGGTGATTCGCACGGCCCCATCCAAGCAGCGACCCGTCGCGGGATCAAGACTCCATGCGCGTGGTGCCAGGCGAAGCGGCGGGGAGTTCGCTCTCCGGTACAGGCGTTTCTTCCTCGATCATCGCGTGCTCGCCGCCCTCGATTCCCTTCGGCCAGATCTGAAAGCCGCCGTGCGAATGCGTCGGCATCTCCCACACGCCCCAGATGCCACGCCCCTCGCGGAATCCGCGATACCACACGTCGTGCGACGAGTATGTCTTGTGCCACGTCACATCCATGCTGGTGCGGTCGTAGTGTCCGCGGATGCGGAACGGGGCGACATCGTCGATGCCAGTTCCGTCCACGAGCCCGTCGTGAAAGCGCAGCTCAAGATCCATCCGGTGCTTGCCGTCGCGATCGCCGTACGTGTAGAACCCGACCCACGGGCCGTTCGGGAACGTGGTGTCGTCGATGACCGCAGTCTCTTCGGGCCTCATACACAGATTAGACGCCTTTCAGGCACCGAAATTTCATGTGTCCGGGAGGTTCCTTGACGCTTGTGCGGGCCACCCATAGAATCCGACCCATGTCGAAGGACCTCTCGCTCTATCCGATGCGGTTCAAGGAGATCTTCAAGGACAAGATTTGGGGGGGTCCGGAGCTCAAGCGACTGATGGGGAAGTCCGGAGCGGGAGCGAAGACCGGCGAATCGTGGGAGATCGCCCATCGCGGCAAGGACACAAGCGTCGTGGCCGACGGCGCGCTGAAGGGATGGTCGCTGGACAGGCTCATGGAGACGTGGCCGAAGCAGATCCTCGGCGACGAGCACGCGATGCGCTTCTCGGCGCGATTCCCGCTCCTGGTGAAGTTCCTGGCGGCGCACGACCGGCTCTCGCTGCAGGTGCACCCCTCCGACGATTTCGCGCAGCGCTACGAGCAGGAGGGGGTGGGGAAGATGGAGGCGTGGTACGTGGTCCACGCTCCGAAGGAAGGTCGCGTGATCCGTGGCGTCCTGCCCGGCACGACCGTCGCGGAGTTCAAGCAGCACTTGTCGGCGGGCACGGTCGAGCAGTGCCTGAACCAGATGGAGGTACGTCCCGGCGACATCATCTTCATCCCGCCGGGGACGATCCATACGGCATTTGGCGGGGTCGTCGTCCTCGAGGTGCAGCAGAACTCCGACATTACGTACAGGCTGAGCGACTGGGGTCGCGGGGACAAGGGTGGGAAACGACCGCTCCAAGTGGAGCGCGCGATGTCCGTCACCGACTTCTATTCGATGGGCGTCTCGAAGTACAAACCCGCACGGATCTTGGGGTTCCCGTACCGCCGGAATCTGCTCATCAAGTGCGAGAAGTTCACGATGGAGGCTCTCGTGCTCGACCGCAAGCGCATCAAGGACACGGTTCCAAAGACGCGCTTTCAGATCATGACCGTCGTCGCCGGGAAGGGAAAGTTCTTCTACGGCGACAAGAAGAAGCAAAGCGTTCCGTGGAAGATCGGGCAGACCTTTTTGATCCCGGCGCATCTCGGTGAGTACGACGTCGCGGCCTCAGGGTCGAGCGAGATCGTCTGCACGTACGTCGAGTAGGGCAAGATGCGGAAGCCGGGAGGCGAAAGCTAGGACTGCCTTTCGTAATTTACATATTGTAAATGACGAAATGGCGCGTATACTTTACGGTGGAGAGAGAGCCGTGAGGAAGCGCCGCTGGCCGCGACTGGGATCCGTTCCCGCCCTGCTTGGCCTGGCATGGCTTGGCTTCTTCATCCACGCATGCGCCGCCGGCCCGGTCTACCGCGACCCTGCCAGCCCTGCGACGATCTCCGCGGCGCCCCGCATCGAGGTCGGCCTTTCAAAATCTCTCCGTGTCGAACGAGCCCAGTTTTCCGTTCGCGGCGCGTACTCGATCGCGACCGACCGCGGAGTCGCGGTGGCTGGCGAATCCCTGGAAGCGCTCGTTACGATCGACCGCCAAATTCGCATCAACGACCGCTCATTTGGCGACGCGGTCGTACGCGTCTCATGCGCCCGCGACGGCGATCTCGAAATCGGCGGCGTGCGATACCACGGCAGCCTGCTCGTGGTGGCCGATGAGGATCGCCAGACGCGCGCGCCACGAATCACCCTCGTCAACGAGGTGGACCTCGAGCAGTATCTAAAGGGGGTCGTCGGTCGCGAGATGTCCCTCTCGGCAGGCGTGGAGGCGCTGAAGGCGCAGGTCGTCGCGGCCCGGACGTATGCGATGTTTGAGGCGCGCAACAAAACGCTTCGCACGCTCAAGGGGGAGCGGTTCGACGTCTATGACGACGAGCGCTCGCAGGTCTATGGCGGCATGGAACGCGAGACGTCGGTCGCCGTCGATCTGGTCGAGCAGACGCGAGGCATGTTCGTCGTCTGGAACGGGCGGCTTTTCAAGACGTTCTTTTCCTCGACGTGCGGGGGCCACACCGAGCCCGCTCGTCCGATCATGGGGTCGGAGGCCGAGGACATCCCGCCGCTCGGCGGCACGGCGTGCCCGTGGTGCGAAGGAACGAAGCACTACCGCTGGACCGAGACATTTGTGAAGAGCGAATTGTCGAAGAAGCTTTTTCCGGATCGTCCGACGGCACGCATCAACTCGATCCGCATCACAAAGGCGCTTCCGGGCGGTCACGCGCAGGAGATTGCGGTGTCGCTCGACGGCGCGACGCGCGAGGTGCTCCTCCACGCGAACGACGGATTCCGCCGCAAGGTGGATCCGCGGAAGATCAAGAGCACGCTGTGGGAGAAGATCGAGGATCGCGGGGCGACGATCGCCCTTACCGGCCGCGGCTGGGGTCATGGCGTCGGGCTCTGCCAAGTGGGGGCTTATAAGATGGCGGGGGCGGGCAAGACGGCGAACGAGATCCTGGAGTTCTATTACCCGTCGGCACGGGTGCAGAAACTCTATTAGTTCTGAGTCATGGGGTTTGCGTTGTGAGACGGCGACCCATCACCCCGAACTTGAAACTCATCACTTCGGAATGGCGTTAATCTCCGCGTCCACGTCCTTCATGAGCGCGGAATCGCCGTATCGGCGCTTGAGCTCCGTCTTCAGGTGGTATGCACGGTCGCGGTACTGGTCCTTTTTTTCCTTCTGATCCTTCAGGTCGCCCGCGTAACGCGCGCACGCCCGTGCCGCATAGGCCAGCGCTTCCTCGTGCTCGCGGCACGCCTCCACCTTGGGGCCGATATCCCACGCGCAGCGGAGAAGCTCGATGAGGGCTTCCTTGTTCTTCTTCTCGCCCAGCAGGAGCGCCTTGCCCTTGCCTAGGTATGCGCCGAGGAGCAGCTTCTGCGAGCCGCCCTTCGCCTTCACATCGTTGATGTAGGTTTCGGCGCGGCCGCTGAGCCCCGGCCAGTCCTGCGCTGCGCCGAGGCAGCGGAGCACGCCGAGACGCGCGTCGAGCGCGAGCTGTGGGTCGCGATCGCTCGCAAATCGCTCGAATACGCTGCGCGCCGTCTTGAAGTCCCCCTTCGACTCCGCCAGATCCGCCTTGAGAAGCTCGACTTGTTTCTTCCAGTCCTCGACGCTCTTCTGCGACGCGGCCTGTTCGAATTCCTTGAGCGCCTCGTCCAGCAGCGCCGGCTTGCCCGACGCGCGGGCCGCCTGGAACTGCAAGACATACGAGTCCTTGAGGAAGTACGTGTCCGGCGCCGCTTCGCGCATCTTCTTGGCGGCGGCGATCGCTTCCTCGTGCTTCTGCTGCTCCGCCGAGCACTGCACAATGTAGAACCGCGCGAACTGCTTCACCGGGTCGGACGCCTTGGGATCACGCAGCGCCGCCTCGAATTTCTTCACCGCGGCGCCGAAGTCGCCGCGACGGAACAGGTCCTCGGCCGACGCATAGTCGTACGGCTTGCTGCCCGAATCAAGTTCGATCTCCATGATGTCTTTCGCGGCGATCTGGAGCGCGGCCCCGGGCTGCGCCTCGTACGAGACTTCCTTGAAGTTCATCGAGACGACCGTGCCTTCGACCGGTTCGCCGACCTTCAGCCGGATGCGGTCTTGCGCGGACGCAGTCGCGGCGGCCAGAAGGACGCCAAGGGCTGCAAACGTCGTTTTGGTGAGCATAGGGGGCATTATAGCGGTGTCGCTACCTCCAGCAACAGTAAACGACAGCCATCGCCAGATGGTTCGTTCCGCGCCCCTTTTACTTCAGGGAAATCTTGCCCTCGATCGTATTGAGGATTTCCAGTTCGTGATCCGCGCCGCCGTCGGCGTTGACGAAGGTGGCGTGCGCGCGCACCTTCCCGTTCGATTCGCTCGCGAGCGGGAGCCCTGTCGTCACGTCCATCTCAAGCCAGCCTGAGGCTTCGAGCGTCGTCCCGCCCGTTTTCATGTTGGGATCGCGCTTGCCCTCGGGCACGATCATCGCACCTGCGAGTTCGAACGAGATGCGCGCCACTTTGCGACCGGCGCGCTCCTCGATCTTCTCGAGCTTCGCCTTCTGCGTGTAGTCCCAGACGGCGCCGTTGTCCTTCTGCTTGCGCTCGCCCGTCCATTTCTGCTCCCACGTGCCGCCTGCCTCGACGGCCTTTTCGGGGAGGCGCACGAGCGCCAGCGAGACGATGTCGTTGGCCTCGCCCCAGGCATCCTGGTTGATGTCCGAAGATTTGTATTCGCCGCGCGCACCCACCGTGTACTTGCGACCGCCCATCGAGAGCATCCAGAGGGTCTCTTTCAGTTTGTCGTCCTTGAGGTTCTCGGGGGGCGCGCTCTTGTCGAAGTCGAACTCGTACGGTTCGTCGTCGTAGACGCCGTCGACGCGCGCCGCATCCACATCCAGCCGCACGCCGGTCTTGTCCTTTTTCGACGACTCCACGTGCCGCGTCCCGTCACCGCGCATTCGGATCTTTTCGAACGACAGGAATGCCATCGACGAGCGGACCATCGTGACGAGCTGTTCCGAGCCGCTGATCTTGAGCGTGATCGTAAGCTCGTGCGAGACGGGGATCGCGTCCCCTTTCTTACCGCCGTAGCGCAGCTCCGTGCCGGACGGGGCGTCCTGAACGAGTAGCGCGAACAACGGCAGCGCGACGAGCAGCTTCATGACTCCCTCCCGTTACGTGATGAGCTCTTTGATCGGCTGGCCCTCGTCGAGGATCTTGATCGGCCTGCCTGCCGGTGTCGTGAACTGTTTCTTCGTGTCGATCCCCAAGCAATGATAGATGGTCGCGTGGTAGTCGGCCACGCTCACGGGCTGTCTCAGGACATCCGTGCCGTCCGCCGTCGTCTCGCCGACGACCCGCCCCCCCTCGATGCCGGCGCCCGCGAGCGCGACGGACCACGCCTTCGTGAAATGGTCGCGACCCTGCCCTGCGTTGATCCGTGGCGTGCGGCCGAACTCTCCCATCCAAAGGACGAGCGTTTCTTTGAGGAGCCCGGTCCTCTCGAGATCCTCCAGGAGTCCCGCGTAGCCCGGGTCCATGTCGTTCATCAGTTTTTCGGTGCGCACGAAGTTGTTGTCGTGCGTGTCCCAGTCGGCTAGGCGCACTTCGACGAAGCGCACGCCCGCCTGCACGAGGCGGCGAGACATGAGGCACGCGCGTCCGAAGGCGCTGTCGCCGTACAGCTTGCGCGTGGCCTCCGGTTCCTGCGAGACGTCGAACGCCTTCACGTGCGGCGATCGGATGAGCGCAAGCGCGCGCTCGTACGCCTTCTGGTGGGCGATGACTTTCTTCTCGCCATGCTCCGCGAGGAATTTCTCGTTCTGCGCCTTGAGCAGCTGCTCACGGTCGTCAAGGCGGAAACGAGTCACGCCAGCCGACAGCTTGAGGTCCTCGAGCGGATTATCGATTTTTTCCACGATGAACGGCGCCTGCTCCTGCGGAAGATATCCCGAGCCGATTCCGTCGTCGCCCCCGATGGTGACGCATCCGGGCAAACCCTCCGACTTCATCCCGAGCTCGTTCGCGACGACGCTGCCGAAGTGCGGATAGTCGACGGTCTCGAGCCGGCGATACCCTGTGTGCAGCAGGTATGCGGCCGTGTCGTGATTCGGGTCTTTCGAGTGGATCGTGCGGATGAGCGAAAGCTTCTTCATCTGCTTCGCGACGCGCGGCAGGTGCTGACAGATCTGGATGCCGGGGACGGCGGTGTCGATCGCCTTGAACGGGCCGCCCGTGTCAGTGCCCGGCTTGAGATCCCAGGTGTCGAGCTGGCTCTGGGCGCCCTGCATCCAGAAGAGGATGCAGGCCTTCGCCTTCGCCGGAGACGTCTTGTCCTGACTGAGCGCGAACGGAAGGCCGAACTTGGAGGCGATTCCGGCCGCGGCGGAGCCCCCCAGCGCCAGCCGCACGAAATCGCGTCGGGAGCAGTTCGGGCAATGAGCCATCCTTCACCCAATGAAAACGAATTCGGAGGAATTGAAGAGCATCCAGAAGATGTCCGCGTAGCCGTCGATGTAGGCGTGCTCGGGCCTTCCCGCGCTCCGGGCGTGCTCGACCATCTTCGCCTTCTCGGATTTCGTG
>CAYXVY010000033.1:0-18400 GCA_964468745.1 uncultured Planctomycetales bacterium
CAGGCAAGGCCTCGAGGAGCTCGCCCTTTACGCGGACGATGCCCTCGCGACCACCAAGGTGCTCAGCGTGCGCATCGAAGAGATGCTGCAGGGGGCCGCCTGACGACGTCCCACGCGTATTACGGCTGATAGCGCTTCGCCGCGGCCTCAAGCGCAGTGCCATTGAGCGCCGCAAACAGTGATTGAGCGCGGTCCTGCAGCCCCGCCCGTCGTGCGAAGAGCGCCAGTCCAAGCGCGTCCTCCGGCCGCGGATTGGGCAGCGCCTGCGCCGCCAAGTCGAGAATTTGAGCGGGCGTAATTTGGCGCCATGTGAATTCCTGCATCTGTCCGTCGACGAAAGCGAACAGGCCCGCTTCCGTCGCCTTCAGAAGCTCCGCGTTGCTGAGGCTGCCGGTCCGCGTGTGAAAGGTCGCAAGTCGGATGCGCGGCTGCGACTTGTCGATCGCGTCTATCACTCGAGAACGACTGAGTTCCATCCAGCGGAACTCCTCCTGCAGCGGCGCAAGCTCGGCCGCGAGCCTCGCGTCGCCGGAGCGCTGCATCTCGGCGCTCTCGCGGACCGCCAGGTCGCTGCGGAACACCGCTGCGTGGGCGAGGAGGCGTTCGATCGAGTGAGGCTCGGGCCGCGCGGCTGTCTCGTCGCGCTTCCAGAGATTTGCGATCATCATGACCGCGGCGAATGCCACGGCGCTGCCGAGCGCGCCTACACCGAACATGAAGAGTCGCGGGGCCCTGGGCGGCAGTGCGGCGGCGGGTGCGCTCACCGGCTCGCGGCGCGTGATTGCCTGCGGAACGGGTTTCGGTGACGGCGTAAGGGCCCCCGGCGCGCTGCGTATGCGGCCCGTGTCGCCTTTGATAATGCGTTCGATCGCATCAGCTACCTGGTGTGCCGTCTGAAATCGAAGGGAGCGATCCTTTTCGAGGCATCGCAGACAGATCTCCTCGAGGCCCTCCGGGATCTTCTGCGAGCTGGGTGCGCTCAGTGCGAGAACTTCCTCCGG
This sequence comes from uncultured Planctomycetales bacterium, assembly GCA_964468745.1. Classification (GTDB taxonomy): domain Bacteria; phylum Planctomycetota; class MHYJ01; order MHYJ01; family JACPRB01; genus JACPRB01. Next base: position 1,002 of record CAYXVY010000033.1, read on the forward strand.
CCGTTCCGGTAGTTCGCTGAGAGCCTTGTGCAGGACAGTCTGTACCGAGCCAAGAAACGGCGGGCGGCCCGTCAGCAGCTCGTAGAGCACGGTGCCGATTCCATACACATCCGTGCGGGCGTCGATGTCCTCCGTGTGTCCCGACGCCTGTTCCGGCGCCATGTACGAAGGCGTGCCGCTCACGGCACCGGTCGGTTCCTCCTGCAATCCGCGCAGATTGCGCGCGAGGCCGAAATCAAGAACATAGGCGCGCCCCGTCGTGTCGATGATGATGTTCGAGGGTTTCAGGTCGCAATGAATGACGGGGGCCGGACGTGTGTGCGCGTAGTGCAGGGCCCGCGAGACGTCGCGCACGCAGCGCAAGTACTTCTTGGGCTGATCGTAAAACGGGGAGACCTTGTTTTCCACCTCGCGAGCTTCCGCTAGATGTCGGCCGAGCGTCCTGCCTTCGAGGTACTCAAGGCTCATGTAGAATTCTCGGCCGATGCGACCCACGTCGTAGACGGTGGCAATGTGCGGATGTCTCAGCCGGATGGCGCTGCGCGCCTCCTTGAGCAGGCTGGCGATGTGCGCTTCTCGAACGGTTTCGCGCCGGGCGCCGGCCGCAATCGTCTTCAGTCGCTTCAAAGCGACAAATTGGCCCAAGTACGTGTCCCATGCCTTGTGGACGATGCCAACGCCACCTCGGCCGAGCTCCTTCACGAGGATGTACTTTCCGAACTTCGAGTTGGCATCCTGCAGGCGTTCCTGCACTTCGGCCGGCAGCGGGTCGCGAATCACGAACATGATCGTGGATTCAACGACCTTGATCTCCTGTCCGCTCGGCGGCTCTACGAGCGCTATTTCGCAGCGGCCGCAGCGGTAGATCAGGACATCGGGTCGAAGATCCACGTTTACGTGATGCTGGCAGCGCGGGCAGAACAGGATCTTGCGGTTCTGGACGGAGAGCGCATCGCGAATCTGATCTCCTGTCGCGAATCCCTTCTGTACCAGCAATTCGCCGAGGCGAGGGATGGCAGGAAGCTGCTGCTGCTCCATTTGTCGCTGCAGCGCGATTGTTTCGCGCATGGCGGCCTCGGTCACGACTCCGCGCTCGATGAGGACGCGCCCGAGCTGAAGATCGTGGACGCTGGAGTCATGCTCCATGAGGCGCCATTCTACAATCGCCCGGGTGCGGTTGACGGAATTCTGAAATGAAGCATAATGACCGACCCGATGCGCAACGAGCGTCTCATCCTGGTCGATGAACGCGATCGACCGATCGGTACGGAGCGCAAACGCGCGTGCCATCTTGGCGGCGGGAAGTGCCATCGGGCGACGCTCACCATGCTTTTCAATGAGCGCGGGGAGCTATGCCTGGCGCGGCGCGCATCGAATAAGTGGCTCTGGCCGGATTGGTGGGACGGCACCGTGGCCGGGCACGTGGAAGTTGGCGAGACATATGTGTCGGCTGCCCGCCGTCGTGTCCGGCAGGAAATCGGCGTGCGCGTGCCGCTGCGCCATCGCTGGACCATCCGCTACCGCGCACGCTGGTCCGCTCGGGCGGGTGAGAACGAAATGTGCGCTATCTTGGTCGGTCACGTTAAGCGCGTGCACGCGGATCCCAAGGAGATTTCGGCCGTGAAGTGGGTCGATCCGAAGCGTCTGCTCCGCCTGCGCCGCCTTGTGCCATGGTTGCGGATTGCTTGGACGAATCGTCCCGCGGGCGTACCATAGCCGCTCACCATTGAACTGGGGAGACGATTGATGCGAATCCTGACTCGCGGCGACTTGGATGGCATGACGAGTTCCGTGCTGCTGACGCTCGTCGAGAAGATTACCGAGATCCGATTTGCGCACCCAAAGGACGTCCAGGATGGTCGCGTGCCGTGCACGGCGGACGACATCGTGGTCAATCTGCCGTACGTCCCCGGTTCCGGCATGTGGTTCGACCATCACGTCAGTGAGGAAGAGAAGGCGCACGAGATCGGCAGCTTCAAGGGGAGCTTCAAAGTGGCACCCAGCGCCGCGCGCGTGGTGGCCGACTACTACAAGGATCCCAAGTTCGACGTCTACAAGTCACTGCTCGAAGCGACGGATAAGCTGGACAGCGCGCAACTCTCGATGGATGACGTGGTGCATCCGTCCGGCTGGGTGCTCCTGGGGTTGACACTTGATCCCCGCAGCGGACTGGGCCCCGAATTCCAGAAGTACTTCCGCTGGCTCGTGGAATACGTCAAAGAGGTGCCCGTCGAGAAAATTCTCAAGCATCCCGAGGTGAAGAAACGGTGCGATCGCGTCCTGCATGAACAGGAAGCTTTCCGGACGATTCTTCAGAAGCACTCGACGATGCGCGGAAACGTCATCGTCACGAACTTCCGCGGCGTTGATCGATCGAAGCTCCCTGCGGGAAACCGATTCCTCGTGTTCTCCGAATTCCCGCAAGGCAACGTCGAAGCACGAATTTTCTACGGGCAGGATGGCAAAACGGTCGTCGTGGCGGCGGGTCACAGCATCTTCAACCGCACGTGCGGCGTCAACATTGGAAGGCTGCTTGCCGAGTATGGCGGCGGTGGGCATAACGGCGCGGGTACGTGTCAGCTGCCGGCGGAGAAGGCTGAGCAACAGCTCGAAGAACTGCTTTCGCGACTGCAGGATCGCCCCGCATCGGGCATGAGCGTTGCCGCGGCCCGCGCGCGGAAGTCGGTGCCGAAGAAGAAGGTAAAAGCGGCGGCGCCCAGCGCGAAGCCGAAGAAGCCGAAGAAGGCGAAGAAGGCGAAGAAGGTCAAGGCCGGCAAGAAGCGCTGATCGATCGCTAGTTGCGGCGTCGGCGCTCCTTCACGACTTCGTCGAGAATCTCGCGGGCGGTCTCCGGCGGCGGAGTCCCTTCCTTTCGCAGCCGCTTCGAGAACTCGTGCACGATGTCGGCGGTCTCGTCGTGCGTAATCTTGGTTCCCCCCGCGACGAGGAAGTCGTCCCCCTTCGTCACGCGCAGGTGGCCGTCCGTGCGAGCGTCGGTGCCGATCACGAAGTGCTTCGACTTCTTGCGGGGGGACATCGTCAGCGGACCTCCAGGAGTTCCATCTCGAAGACCAGAGTCGAATGCGCCGGAATTTTGTCTCTCGCCTGGTCGCCATAGCCGAGTTGGGGCGGCACCTCGATCAGTCGTTTCCCGCCCGCCTTCATCGTCGCCAGCGTCTCATCCCAGGCAGGAATGAGTCCCATGATCAAGTACTGGAACGTCAAAGGTTCGCTGCGATCGACCGAGCTGTCGAAGATTGGCCCGTCTTTGATCCACCCCGTGTAGTGCACGACGCACGTGTCGCCCCGCTTCGGCAACTTGCCCGTCCCTTCGACGATTTCGCCATAGCGTAATCCGCTGTCCGTGACGAACATGCGCACACCTCCTGGCGGCTTCCGCGCTGGCGCGAGAGGCTCCGTGGAGCTCGGCGCACTGCTGGAGGGTGAGGGTGTCGCGGATGACGAGGAAGGCGCGGGCTTGCACGCGCCCAGGAATGCCAGGGCACATCCTATCAGCAGTGTTCTCATCTCTTATGTGACGCGATCAACCTTCGCCGCCATGATGAAATCGCTTTCGGTGAGGCCGTCGATCTTGTGCGTCCAGAACTCCACATCGACGTGCCCCCAACCCATGTGAATCTCAGGATGATGTCCTTCAGCATCAGCGACGGCGCCGATCCGGTTCACGAGGGCCAGCGCGTCCGCAAAATTTCTCGTGGCGAATCGACGCGCCAGGTGATGATCGTGCACCACGCGCCAGTCCGTTATCTGACACGCGAGCGGAGCGATCTGAGCGGGGGCGAGCGGAGGCATTCCTCCGCGGCACGGCATGCACTTCCTGGCTGCGAGTTCCGTCACGCGTTCCATTCTATCGGCAGCGGACCTGAAATCCAGCGGGGCGAGAGCTGCAGTGCTGCCCGGAGCCGACTCATGTACTCGGTGCGCGGAATCTCCACAGCACCGAACGATGCCAGATGGGGCGTCATGAATTGAATGTCAAGCAGGGTAAAGCCCTGGCGGCGCATCAGCGCGACTAGCGCGACCAATGCGACCTTGCTGGCGTTCGTGCGGCGGTGGAACATGGACTCGCCCATGAATGCGCCGCCAAGCCGGACGCCGTAGAGGCCGCCGGCAAGCTGATCGCCGGCGTAGGCTTCGATGCTGTGGGCATGGCCTGCGCGATGCAGTTCGACATACGCGTCGCGCACCGGCGGCGAGATCCAAGTCGATTGGCGCTTCGCGCAGCCGTCGATTACGCCTTCAAAGTCGCGATCGGTAACGACGTCAAAGCGCTTCGATTCACAAGCGCGACGCAGGCTGCGTGAGACGCGAAACGCATCCAAGGGCACTATGGCGCGCGGATCCGGCTCGTACCAGTCGATGCGTGACGTGCCGGAATGGCCCATCGGGAACACTCCGCGGCGGTACGCCTTGAGGAGCAGGTCAGGGGTCATGAAGGAGTATCGCAATTCGAAAGTCAAGGCGGGAGGTGCGTACTGTCTACTGTTTGTTCTTCTCCCACCACGCCTTGATCTGCTCGATCGCCTTCCCTCGGGCGACGGCGTCCGTCGACTTTGCGTCATACCCGACTTCGGCGAAGTCGAACTTGCGATACGGGTAAAGGTGCCGCAGCGCGCCGATCAGGGCCGTGGAGGCGGATGTCCGAACGCTCAGGTCATCGTCGGCGAGAGCCACGATGAGCCCAGGCACCACTTCAGGCACGCGCAGGACTCCGAGCGCCGTTGCTGAGCGCTGGCGATAGTACTGGGACTTGTCGGATAGCGACTCCTTGAGAATGGGAATTCCCGACGGGTCATCCAGCGCGACGAGCGCTTCGGCCGCGGCGATGTTGACGGGCGCCGCACGCGTGAGCAGCTTTTTCAGGAGGTCGATTTGTGACTTGCCTCCCAATTCAACGAGAGCGCGAATTGCCGCTTCGCAGACAGACGAGTTTTTGTCGTCGACGTACTTTGTCAGGTAGGGGATCGACCGTCCGTCCTTGAGATCCGCGAGCGCGTTGATGAGTTGGATGACGACGTTTACCTCCGTCGCCTTCTGGAGCATAGCGCGCAGTCGGTCGGCGACCTCGCGACCCCCCGCGATCCGCAACGCATAAATCACGTCGTACAGCGCGCTGACTTCGAGCCCCCCCTTCTCGAGGAGGGTGAGCCCGCGTTCGATCGCGTCGGCGTCACCCAGCTTGATGAGCGCACATAACGCGTAGAAGCGCAGGGGATCCACCTCGTCGTTCGCGATCCGTTTCAAGAACGGCGCGGACTCCGGATCTTTATGGGAGATCAGCGCCAGGACGGCGCTCTTGCGGACGTCGGCGTCCTTTTCGGCGAGAATGAACGTCCGCAGTGCCGCCGGGACTTCAGCCCCCGCATAGTAAGAAGCGTTCAGGTGCTGAATGACCGACATCTTGTCTTCTTTTGCGAGGGCGGGCTGCAGCAACAGCGGCAGGCCCTTCATCCCCTCGTCGTCCCCCAGGATCTTCAGCGCGTAGGCCGCTTCGACACGCGACTTCACCTCGTGGCGGCCCAGCAGTCCTTTGAGCGCCTTCACGGCCTCGGGCCCGCCGCACGTCCGAATCGCGGTGATGAAGTGCGTGCGCATATCGGCGGGGCCCGCATCGAGTTCCTTGAGCACGATCGGTATCTGCTTTGGTTGCAGAACCCGGCCAAGATCGTATGCGGCCTGGTACTTCGCGCTCAAGTCGGCGGCCGCGCGCAGTTTCTTGATGGCGTCCGTGAGCTCGTCGCGCGCGATGAGCGCCACGAGCAGGAGTGCGATCACGGACCGGTTCCCGTGGAGCCGGTGCCGCTTCCGTCGCCAGACGGACGCTTCGGACGATCGGGATTGTCGGTTGCAGTGGCGGTATCGCCCGTCGTGGATCGACCGCGATCGCGGTCCTTCTTGCCACCCTTTCAGTCGCCCCCCGGGGCGAAGAGGGCGATCGCTCCCCGACGCACGAGGACCTCCCATGCCGTGCCGGCGTGTTTTTCGATCGCCTTGTCGGCGAAATCGAGAACTTCGCCCAGTGCCTTCTTGCCTTCGTCGCCGCCCAGAATCTTCAGGCTCTTCAGGGCCGCTCCGCCGTGGCAGAGGTAGATGTTGCGGTAGCTCCAGCTACCCATCTTGTGGCCTCAGGTGTCATCGAAGCTGTCGCTTCCGAATCCCTTGCCGTCCTCGGGGCCGTGCCGGGACTTCTCGTGCTGCTCGAGCTCCTCGCAGAAGGTGCGGAGCTGGTCGACGTTGAATCGCAGCAGCTTGAGATGAACCAGGAACGCGTCGCCCGTCGCCTTGGAGCGATGATCCGCTTCCGGTCCGAGCTTTTCGAGGGTGTCCGCGAATTCTTCGACGATGCGATCAAGGTCGCCCAGCAGCTTCTTGCAGACGTTTCGCCCCTGACGCCAGTCGTTGGTGAATGCAAGGGGGCTTGTTGTTGAGATCTGGGGTTTCGTTTCGCTCAATCCGCCGCCGGAGGCCTTGAGCGGGCCGCTGTTGCGCACGAGCCCTGCGCGGAAAAGCTTCTCCCACGCGGCATAAATCGCCACCGACAGCCTTTCGCGCGAGAGGCGGGCGCGGACCTCGTCGCGCGATTCGATGGACGGGGCGGTGAATTTCAGCTTCGTCTCGTTGAAGTGCGCACCACATGCCTTGTGGAGGCCGCCGCAGGTCGTGCAGGCCCATCGCGCGCAGAAGCTCAGCGACGAGGAGGCGCCGGACGCGTAGAGGTAGTACTCTCCGTTCGAGTGCGTCGCGAGCCGGTTGAGCGCCCAATAACCGAATCCGCTCGGGACCGTATAGGCCGGGTCGCCCGCCACGAGCAGCCAGCCGTAGGGGAACTCGATGTAGGCCGATTCCGGCCCCTTCAGATCGAATTTCAGCTTCTTGTACTTGTTGGAGTCGCCGTAATACGCGGTGCCGGCGAGCATCGATTCCCAATACGGATCGCTGTATGTGGCTTCGTCCGCGATCGCATAGAGGACGACGCCCGTATCGCGCAGCATCTTGAGCGTCGCTTCGACGTTGTCTTCGTTGTCGGCGTTTTCAGGGGTCCAGACGATCAGGAACTTCTTGCCGCTGAACCCCGCAGCGTAGGATGCGCCGGCCCGGATGTTGGCGCAGAGGTTCTTGATCTTGTCGTCCGGTTTCTGACTGGCCATCCACTCGATCGCGCGGCCCGGGGCGCGCGAGTCCGCTGTCCCCTGCATGACCAGCTGAGGGCGTTCGGCGAAAGTGAAGACCGCATGATGAACGCCGACTTTCTGTTTCATGAAGGCGCGAGCGATGTGATCGCTGAAAAGCTCGTTGTGACGCGTCGACTTGAGGGCGCTCGAATTGTCGATCATCCAGACCACAAGCACGCGATCGTTCGGCTTCTCGCATGCCCGATCGATGTCCTTCGCAATGGTGTCCAGGATTGCGCCGAGGTCGTGGAGGCGCGACGTCGCGCTTTCCTTGGTTGCGCGATCCTGCGCGCATACGGGAAGCGCGAGAACGAGAAGCAGGAATCGCGACATGTTCATTTTAGAGTACAACCTGTCGCGTTACTTTGGCGCAAGCTTCTTCTTGTATTCGTCGAGAGCTGCCGCAATCGAGGCGGCCGCGTCGCATCCCTCAAAGGCGGCTTTCGCCTTGGTCAGCACGTCGACCGCCTTCTTTGTATCGCCCGCCTCGTCGGCGCTCCTGGCCTGAGCCAGTTCCTTTTCGGCGGCTGCGTCGACCTCTGCGATGACTCGCTTTGCCCGATTCTTGCCATGCGCGGTCGCCGCCTTGGCGTCCACCACCTTCTTGGCCGCCGCGCCCGCCTTGCCGTATGCCTTCTTGTCGAGATGGGCGCGCGCGGATTGGAGCGAAGCGAGGCTGTCCGGGGGGAGGAGCGCCTCGAACCACGCAAATGCCTTCGCGGTGGCGTCCCCCACGTTGTTGTGGTCCCACTCGGGCGGGTCGAGGAACGTGACGTCCATGCCCGCTGCTTTCATCGTCTCGACGGATTGAGTTGCCTGCTTGTTGTTGAAGTCCTTCTTGCCGCTCACGACGAAGAAAGGGACGTGCTTTACGTCGTCGCCGGTCACGGGCATGCAGCCCGAAACCGGGACCGCTGCCGTGAACAGGTCGGGACGCTTGCGAATCAGATAGCACGAGGCGAAGCCTCCAGCGGAATGGCCGGAGACGAGGATGCGGTCGCGATCGATCGAGTAGGCGGCGACGACCTCTTCAACCATGGCGGCAATCTGTGGGACATCGTTCGCCTCGTCGTAGCCGGCCGCGTCGTTCGATGCCGCGAGCATATGGAAGTAACCCTTGCCCGTCGCCATGCCGTACCAGCCGGCGTAATTCTCGGGCCGACCTCCCGATCCGTGGAGCATCAGGACAAGGCCGTACTTCCTCGCGGGCGTGTAACTGCCCGGAAGGTTGAGGAGGTAGTAGCTCTTGCCGAACGCGTTTTTGCCGGCCTTGGGGACAGGCTTTACCGGCGGCTTGCCGCTCTGTCCGTGCGCTGTCGCGATGAGCAGAAGAAGGGCGATCGCCGTGCGCATGATCTTATTACACGGGCCGAGACTAGCTTGTGCCACCTGACGTATCATTAGCGCACGATGCGGAGCGTTGCATTAGCCCTCTGTGCACTCACAGCGATCGCCGGGGCCCAGGACAAGTCGAAGCCGACGAAGCCCCAGGACGGTCCGGGCGAGACCGTCGCCGGCGCGCCGCAACTTCCGGCGGCCGCAAAGTTCGACCGCATCGCCAGCTATGTTGACCTCATCTTGTCGTCCGACAGCGCCTGGATCTACGTGCTCGACATCAAGAACAACAAGGTCTGCAAGCTCAAGGCGGACGATCTCACGCTCACAGCGGAACTCGACGGGATCGAAAACGCTGTTGCAATGAGCCTGACGCCGGACGGTAAAACGCTCTATGTCGCCGGCTGCGACGCGACGGCGCAAGTGAAGCCGGGAAGCGGATCGAATTGGGGCGCTTTCCAGATCATCGCCACCGCGAAGTTCACGGTCATCACCGAATTCAAGGTGGACAACTGCCCGGTGAGCGACTTCGCGGCGCTGGACGACGGCCGGCTCGCCGTTGTCTGTTACGGCGCCAACAAGGGGCTCGCGAACACGTTCGTGGCGGTCGATGCGATACGCAAGAAAGCGATCACGACGATCGACATCACGCACCGTGGGACGGGCAAAGGGAACAGCTTCGATCGACCGCACCTCCATATGCCGCCGGAGCAGGACCGTGTCTATTGCACGGGCGACTACTCGTTCATCCGCATCGAGATGAACAGGGGGGCGGATCAGTACGACGCATGGGAGACGGGCCGCTGCCACGGCAAGCCGATGGGGAAGGACTTTTCGATCTCGACCAACGGCGAGCGGATCTTCTCGAATGCGGGGAGCCTTTTCAATACGTCGTCCCAGCGCGGCGAAGATCTCATGCACCAGTGGAAGCTGGATCTGTGGCTCTCGTGCGCCTGGCCGAAAGACGGCAAGACATTCCTGGCGGTGCGCGAGGAGGGGAAAGTCGCGCAATACGAAATCGAGGCGAAGAAGCGAATTGCATCGTATCGACTCGGAGCCGAGTGCCTCGAGATGGTTTACGACGACAAGCGCCGGCGGCTGATCACGCTGACCGTCCCCATCGACGACGGAAAGTCGCAGGTATTCAACCGCTCGCAGCTGTACGAATTGACGACGTACAAGCTGCCGGACAAGTAGATAAGACGCGCGCTTGTCGAGCGGCGTATTAGTAGCTAGAGTCCACGCGGGCGGGGTCATCGAGGGACCATGAATCGCGTCATTGCACTGTTGCTGTTGGTCTCCGTCGCCATCGCGCAGGACAAGCCCAAGCCCACACAATCGCAGGAGCCCGGCGAAACCGTCGCCGGCGCGCCGACGCTTCCGCCCGCAGCCAAGTTTGAGCGCGTGGCGAGTTATGTCGACATGATCCTGTCCGCCGACAGCGCATGGCTGTACGTGTTGGACGTGAAGAACAATAAGGTCTGCAAGCTCAAGGCGGAAGACCTGACGCTCGCCGCGGAACTCGACGGGATCGAAAACTCGATCGCGATGAGCCTTACGCCGGACGGCAAGACGCTGTACGTCGGCGGTTGCGATTCAGCCGCGACCGTCAAAGGACCGAGCGGAGCAAACTGGGGAGCGTTCCAGGTCATCTCAACCGCGAAGTTCCAGCTCGTGACGGAATTCAAGGTCGACAATTGCCCGGTCTCCGACTTCGCGGCACTCGACGATGGGAGGCTCGCGATCGTCACGTTCGGCGCGAACAAGGGACTTGAGAATAAATTTGTAGTCGTCGATGCGGTCAATAAGAAGACGGTGACGACGATCGATATCACCCACCAGGGCACAGGGAAGGGCAACACGTTCGACAAGCCGCGCGTGCATCTGCCGCCCGAGCAGGACCGCGTGTATTGCACAGGAGACTATTCGTTCATCCGCATCGGAATGAAGAAGGGCGAGGGACAGTACACGACGTGGGAGACGGCACGTTGCCATGGGCGGCCGATGGGGAAGGATTTCTCGATTTCACCCGACGGGAATCGCATCTTTTCGAACGCCGGATCCCTCTTCAACTTGTCGCCGGAGTTCCGCGAGGACCTGATGCACCAGTGGAAGCTCGATGCTTGGCTGGCGTGCGGCTGGCCCAAGGACTGCAAGTCGTTCGTGGTCGCGCGCGAAGAAGGGAAAATCGCGCACTATGAGATCGAGGGGAAGCGGCGAATCGCCTCGTACCGGCTCGGTGGAGAGTGCATCGACATGATTTACGACGACAAGCGTCGGCGACTGATTGCACTGACGGTGCCGTTGGCGGATCCGAAAGAGCCGCTCGCCAATCGCTCGCAGTCCTACCAGCTGTCGACGCACAAACTGCCCGATAAGTAAGACGCGGCTTGCGAAGGGGGCGCATATGGCGGTAAATTCGTGGCGGGCAGGGACATAGAGGGTGACCATGAAGGGTGTCGTTCTAGCCTCGCTGATGCTTGCGATGGGCGCTGTCGCGCAGGATTCGAAGCCCGGCGACACCGTGCCCGGCGTCGAAACCATGAAGACGCCCGCCGAGTGTCCCCGTGTGGCCACGTGGATTGAATTGCATCTCTCGCCCGACAACGCGTGGATCTACCTCTGGGACGCGATGAACGGGAAGATCTGCCGGCTCAAGGGGGATACGCTCGCCATCGCCGACGAGATCGATGCCGGCGGCGTTCCTGGAGCGCTGGCATTGTCGCCGGACGGTCGAATGCTCTACTGCGTGGCGGTCGATAGCCGCTTTGCGGACAAGAACGCAGAAGGACCGTTCCCCTGCACGATCAAGGCGATCGACACCGCGAAATTCAAGGTTGCATTCGAGTTCAAACTCGATTCGCTTGGTGCGAACGATCTCTGCGCGAACGACAAGGGCCTGCTGGCGGCGACGCTGCCGAAACGTCTGGGCGGTCCGAACGGCGTCGCTGTCATCGATGTGACGCAGCGCAAGATCGTGGACAAGATCGACATCTCGAACCAGGGCACGGGTCGCGGCTGCCAAGCCGAGAAGCCGCGCCTCGTGTCGCACCCGCGCGGCTCGCACTTTTACGTCGCCTGCGACTACTCTCCCGGACGCATCCAGTTCAAGAGCAAGGGTCCGTTTGACGTGTGGGAGACGTCGAACGCACACGGCCGCCCCATGGCGTGGAATTGCGTGATCTCTCCCGATGGCAAGAAGCTCATCACGTTCGGAGGGTGCGTCTTCGAAGAGGGCGGCTGCTCGTTCGAGGGAAAGGTGGACGAATTCCGATCGATCGCAATTCCAAAAGACTGCGAAACATTCATCGTGGCCCGCGAAGAGGGGAAGCTGCGGCACTACGAGATGAAGACGCGCAAGGGAATTGCGGCATGGCGCATCAGCGGCGAGGCGATGGAGATGGCCTTCGACGACAAGCGTCGCCGGATCATCGCCCTGACGATCCCGCTCGAGGGGCCAGGAGGTCTCAAACAGAGCCGTGCGCAGAGCTACAAAGTGCAGGCGTTCGAGGTGCCGGCCGGAAAATAGCGCGCTGTCCTGACCGTCGACTGTTGACGTTCGACCTCCTATAATGGAGGTCTTCAATGGCCGACCCCAAAAAGCCCGCGGACGCCCCGCCCCCCCCGAAACGCAGCGAGAAAATCATCCCAGTCCTCGTCGAGGACGAGATGAAAGACTCGTTCCTGAATTACTCGGTCAGCGTCCTGATGGATCGGGCGATTCCCGACGTGCGCGACGGCTTGAAGCCATCGCAGCGGCGCATTCTCTACGCGATGAACGAGCTGGGACTCGGCCGCGGCGCGAAGACGAAGAAGTGCGCCACGATCGTCGGCGAGACGATGGGCAAGTACCACCCGCACGGCGACCAGGCGATCTATCCGACGCTCGTGCGGCTTGCACAGGATTTCGCAACGCGCTACCTGCTCATCCAGGGACAGGGGAATTTCGGAACCGTCGACGGCGATCCGCCGGCCGCGATGCGGTACACCGAGGCGCGAATGACGGAATTTGCCAGCAACATGCTGGAGGATCTCGATAAGAAAACCGTCGACTTCAAGCCGAACTTCGACGAATCGCTCGAGGAGCCGGTCGTTCTTCCGTCGAAGTTCCCGAATCTGCTCTGCAACGGCAGCGTCGGCATTGCCGTCGGAATGGCGACGTCCATTCCGCCGCACAATCTCGCCGAGATCTGCGACGCGCTGATGATGCTGATCGAAAAGCCCGATGCGTCCATGTCTGACGTGCTGCAGATCGTCAAGGGGCCGGATTTCCCAACGGGCGGCGTCATCTGCGGCGCGGGCGGCATCCGCCAGGCGTACGAGACCGGCCGGGGCCGCCTGACGGTCCGGGGCAAGGTGCACATCGAGGAGCAGAGGGGCAAGAAGGTCATCGTTCTCGATGAGATCCCGTACTACGTCAACAAGGCGGATCTCATCAAGCGCATCGCCGAACTGGTGAAGGAAGACCAGATCGCGGGTATTGACGACATCAGCGACCTTTCGAGCAAGGATGGCACGCGCGTCGAAGTCTGGGTCAAGAAGGGGGAGGACGAAGACGTCATTCTGAACCAGCTGTACTCGAAGACGTCGCTGCAGGAGACGTTCTCGATCATCATGATCGCGCTCGTCGGCAACCGCCCGCAGATGCTCTCCCTGAAGGACATGCTGCAGGCGTACATCGACCACCGAAAGGAGGTCATCCGCCGGCGCACGCGGTTCCTGCTCCAGGAGGCGGAGCGCGAGGCGCATATTCTCGAAGGCCTCGTCAAGGCGCTCGATCTGATCGACGAGATCATTGCGCTCATCAAAAAGTCGGAGTCCCCCGCGGTCGCGAAAGCGGGACTGATCGACCGCTGGCAGTTCACGGAGATCCAGGCGGACGCGATCCTGCGCATGACGCTCGCGAAGCTGACGGGACTCGAGCGCGAAAAACTAAAGGCCGAGCTCGCGGACCTGCACCGGAAGATCGCGGAGTACAGAGCGATTCTAGCTGACGTTAAACTCATTTTTGCAATCATCAGGAAGGATCTTGAGGAGCTGCGGGCGCGCAGCGACAAGCGGCGCACGGAGATCCAGGCCGCCGAGGCGGAGACGTTCGAGAAGGCGGACCTCATCGCCGAGGAAGACATGGTGGTCGTGATGAGTCACCTCGGCTACATCAAGCGTGTGCCGCTCGCGAGCTATCGCAAGCAGAAACGCGGCGGCAAGGGGATCATCGGCGCGGACACGAAGGAACAGGACTTCATCGAGCGGCTCTTTATAGCGTCGACGCACGCCTACCTGATGTTCTTCACCGAGACGGGGAAGTGCTACTGGAAGAAGGTGTACGACCTCCCGCAGCTCGAACGCACGGCCCGCGGCAAGCCACTGCTGACGCTGCTCGGGCTCAAGGAAACGGAGCGGATCACCGCCGTCGTGAGCGTGAAGAGCTACGAGAAGGGCTTCCTCGTGATGGCGACGGAACGCGGCCTGATCAAGAAGACGGAGCTCGCCGCGTACGGCAATCCGCGGCCGAGCGGGCTCATCGCGATCAACCTCGAAGAGAAGGACAGGCTCATCGGCGTGGCGACCACGAGCGGCGCGAATGAGATCGTCCTCGGCACGGCGGAAGGCATGTCGATCCGCTTCAGTGAGGAGGATCTGCGACCCATGGGCCGGGCGACGTACGGCGTCAATGGCATCGATCTAGACGATGGCGATCGCGTGGTCGACATGATCGTGCCCGAGGCCGGGCAGACGATTCTCACCGGCTGCGAGCAGGGGTACGGGAAGCGCAGTGCCATCGACGAATACCGGCTGCAATCGCGCAGCGGCAAGGGCGTGATCAACATCCGCACGACCGTTCGCAACGGCAAGGTGATCGGGATCAAGGCGGTTCGCGACGAGGACGGCGTGATCATGATCACGCAGGGCGGCATCGTCGTGCGCATCGCCGTAAAGGACATCCGCTCGATGGGTCGGGCGACGCAGGGAGTGCGCCTGATCCGCCTCGACGAGGGCGACAAGCTCACGTCGATCGCACGGGTTGAGGCCGAAGAGGACGACGGTAACGTGAAAACCGTTCCGGTTCCGGTGGACGACGAGCCCTCGCCGCCGCAGGCATGAAGCCGTTCGTCGCCGCTTGCGCGCTCCTCTGCATCGGGTGTCAGGGGCCCGTTCGAGTCGACTACGAAGCTGCGACGGGGCAGCCGGCGAAGGCGGGGCGCGACGGGTTCGGAGACGTGCCGCTGCGCCGTTTCGCGCTTTCGCAGAAGGGATCGCTCGAACGCGAGCTCGCGGATCGCGTGGCTCGCGCCGTCGAGCTCGCGAACCGATTCGTCGATTCGGATGCGAACCGCTATTTTCCGCAAGGTCGCCGCTTCCGATTTACAGCGGACGGCAAGCTGTTCGTCGACGTAGAAGGGGGCGAGGGATTCCGCATGAGGATTCGCGTCGGCCCGATGGCGACGGTGCTCTCCGAGATGGGGTACAGCGCGCAGGAGGAGGTCGACGGTTTCTCCGTCGGCGGGCTGAAGGACGCGCACAACCGGCCGATCGACGTCTCCATCGCCAACACGTTCTTCTTTGCGCTGGACGGACGGTGGCGAACGGTCGACAGGATCGCCGCGCTCCTGCTGCACGAGACCACGCACACTTTACAAGTGCGCGCGCAGGGGCAGGTTTCGTACTGGCTCGAGTACAACCTCAGAGCCGCGGTGCTGTTCCAGGGGGGCGAAGAGGGAAACGAGCTGGAGAAGGTGGCGTATCGCGTGGAGACCGAGTTCTGGCGCTGGCTGGCCGAGCGGAATTGACTTCCGAATCTCGCTGCCCGGATATGGCGTCGTCGCCTCGTCGTCGCTAGGATGCGCGCACGTTGGGGGACCGCGTGGGCGTCGACACGGATCGCGAACTGCGCAAGGAGATTGCAGGGGATGCGGCTGCCGACAAGGCGGACCGCGGAACCATCTTCACGCGCGCCTTCCAGTTCTTCCTCGTTCCGGCGATCATCGTGTCCGCGTGCGTGGGCGTCTTCGCATTTTTCACGTACGTAATGACGGAGCAGCGTTCGGCGCAGGAGTGGGTTCGGGAGTTGAAGCAGGGGGGCCCCAACGCGCGCAAGCATGCCGCCGTCCAGCTCGTAGCGGAATTGCGTCGCATGAAACCCGAGGAGTGCCGCGGGGCGGGACTCTACGACCCCCTCCTGGAGATTTTCAATTCGACCGGCTCCAACGAGCCCGCGATGTCGGCGCCCCTCGTCGGCCAGGGCCCGACCATGCGCGCCCTCCTCGCGGAGTGCCTCGGGCTCGTAGCGGATCCGCGCGCCTCGCCCGTGCTGATCGAGGCGCTCAAGGAGGAGAAGAATGCGCAGACCATCGCGAGCTGCATCGGAGCCATTGGCGCGATGAGGGACCGCGACGCGGCGCCGGAACTCATCAAATTGCTTGACCACTCTTCGAGCGTCGTTAGAAAATACGCCACCTTCAACCTGGGAGCGGTGGCGGCGCCCGACGCGAAGAAGGAGTGGGGACCGCTGACGGCCGCCGTAGAGCCGCTCAGGGCCAGGCTGAAGGACTCCCGTCCGGAAGTGCAGTGGAACGCGGCGTTCGTGCTGGCTTACTTCCTGCACGATGCAGCTGGAGCGCCCGTGCTGCGGCAGATGCTCGATCGCACATTCGTCACACAGATCGTGACCTCAACAGCCAAGGAACAGGGGGACGTGGGGACAGATACGGCGGCGAACGCGCCGTCCCTGGTGGCGCACGTCCTCAAGATGGCGTGCCAGGGCGCGTGCATGCTCGGCGACCGATCGTTCGAACAGCCGCTTCAGGCCGTCGTGGAGTCCGATCCCGACGGTGAGGTTCGCAGCGTTGCGCGGAAGGCAATCGACGTGCTGAAGGGGAAGAAGTAAATGGCCGACGCACCCGAAAAACTGCCGCCGAACAAGCTGTTTTCGCCGAACTTCGCGGTCGTCAGCGAATATCCACCCAAGACGATCACGCGGCGCGGGTTCCTGATGTCGTGGGCCGGCATCGCGTGGGGCACCTTCGCCGTGGCGAACGGCGTGGGGGGCGCGGCCATGCTCCGCTTCATGCTTCCGAACGTCCTGTTCGAGCCGCCGCAGGTCTTCAAGGCTGGGAAGCTTGACGACTACGAGTGGGACAAGCCCGACGAGCGCTTCAAGACGGCGCAAAAGGCGTGGCTGGTGAGGACGCACAGCGACTGGAACAAGAAGCAGACGTTTTTCGCGCTCGATACGACCTGCACGCATCTCGGCTGCACGCCGAACGTGCTCTTCAGCGAGAGCAAAATCAAGTGCCCGTGTCACGGCAGCGGATTCCGCTTCACGGGAATGAACTTCGAAGGACCCGCCCCGCGTCCGCTCGAACGCTACAAGGTGTTCGTGGACCCCATCGACGGCCAGATCGTGGTCGACAAGACGAAGAAGTTCCACTACGAGTCCGGAGACTGGACGAACCCCGAGAGCTACATCGATCTCTCAAGCGCATAGATAGAGGAAGACATTGGCGAAAAAGGGCGAGCTCGGCCAAGTTTGGGATTACATCGTCAACACGCAGGTGTGGCGATCGATCATGCGCCACGGCTACCCGAGCACGCCGCGCAACCGATCCTTGGCGGTCTTGTCGAACCTGGTCCTTCACCTGCACCCGATCCGCCTGCGCAAGAGCGGCCTGCGTGTCCGCTACACGTGGTGCATGGGCGGCATCACGTTCTTCCTCTTTCTCGAGCTCACGATCACCGGCCTGCTTCTGATGTTCTACTACCGCCCGACGGCGGAATACGCGTACGTCGACATCCAGTATCTGCGTGCCGACGTACCGCTCGGCATCATGCGCGAACTCCATCGCTGGGGCGCCCACGCGATGGTGATCA
>CAYXVY010000034.1:0-3298 GCA_964468745.1 uncultured Planctomycetales bacterium
GCAGGCGATGCGGTCGCCGGCGTTGCCGGCCGGATCGGTCTTGTTGTCGTCCGCCTTCGCGTGAATCACGATGCAGGTTCCGCCGGGCTGGAAGAGCGAGTGGACGCCTTCGCCGAGCGTCACGAGCGTCGCCACGACGTCGATCTTCGCCGTCCCGTCCGCACCGGCCTCGAAGTTCGGCAGGTCGCCCGCGTGCGGGCCCTTCGGGTTCTCGCGCCCGTGCTCCTTCTTGTGCGGATTGAAGTGCGCGCCGGCACTTTTGAAGCCGTCGGCTCCGTGGCACTGCCCGACGGTATGCAGGTGAAGCGCGTGCGCGCCGGGGGCGAGCTTCGCGACTTCGACCTGGACGCGGACACCGTCCGCCTGCTGAGTGAACGTGGCGGTCCCGATTTTCTCGTTCTGGCCGTTCAGGATGTCGGCGCGCGCCTCGAGCGCGGCCGCAGGTCCCGGACCGGACGAGCAACCGGCCGCCAAGACGACCCCAACGAGAGCGATGACGAGTCTCATGATCTTCCTCCCCTGCAAGGGCGCCATGCTAGCGGACCGCCCAGAACCGAGGCAACATGCATAAAATATTTTCCCGCCCCCTTGCCGTATGCACCGCTCGAGCGTACGCTCACTCAGAGAGGCACCGGCTATGGAAGGTTGCACCGTGGATACGCTCTGGGCCGCGGGTCGCGAGGGTGGACCGTCCCCCCGGGGACTCTTCCACACCTCCGTATCGCGCAACCGTATCGAGCTCTTCCGCACCGACGGCGAACGCGTGGCCGCGTTCCAGGGACGCTGGCTGCGCACGGTCGCCATCGCTTATTCCCAGGACGAGCAGCGAATCGCGGCGTCCGGATACGCGGGCGGCGCGATGGTCTGGGACACCGCGACCGGCGATCTGCTGGCGGGTTTCCCCGAGCTCGAGGCCGACGCGGAGCACGACGGCAGGCTGCCCCTCCTCTTCGCGCGGAACGACTCGCTGCTCATCGCCGGCGGGCGCATGCTGACGATCATCGACACCGCGCACTGGATCGTTTCACGCACGCTGGATCTCCCGTCCGCGTTGTTGCACGCGAACGAAGACGTGCTCCGGCTGGACGCGTACGAGACCGACGGCAGCGAGTCACTGACACGGTGGACCGTGAATCTGCGCTCGCAGGGCGTCGAGGCCGCCGATCGTCTCCGCCAGACACGCGTCTATCGCATGCTCTTCGATCGGAAGGCGTCCTAGGGTATAGAGGCGACCATCGTGGATTTCATAGAACTCAAGTCGGCGCTCGGCGCGGGCCGTTCGGGAATCCGCGCTCTGAACGGGCGACTCGAGGCGGTCCCGATGGAGATCCTCGACGGCGTCACAAGCCGCATCGCGCTGCGCAGCGACACTTCGATCGAGTGCTCCCTCGAGGCGCCGTGGCGGAGAACCGTCGCGCTCGCGTTCTCCACATCCGGCGAGCATCTCGTCGCCGCAGGCGCGACCGGAGGCGTGCGCATCTGGGACGCGCGCAACGGCGCTGTGATCGCAACCCTCGCTGACCCCGAAGCGTGGGTGCTCGGCGACGGCCGCGCGTGTCTCCCTGTTCGCTTCGCGGTGCGCGATCGATTCCTCGTCATGGGCGGCCGCACCCTCTCAGTCGTCGAAACGTCCGGCTGGAACATCCTCCCGATCGCGGATTTCCCTGTCGTGGCGATTGTGCCCAGCCCCGTGCACGCCCAGATGCTCATCGGCGGGCCGGAGGAGGAGGGGACGTTCCCCGTCGAATGTCTCGCGCTCGACACGTTCACGCTCTCAGCACGCCGTCCCATTTACCGAGAACACCCCAGCAGCACGACCTTCCTGCCGGGCGTCGCTTAACACGGTTATACTGGGCGGCATCATGACCGAGCCGCCTGTCGGCGACGCCGCGTTCGCGCCCACCGTCCGGACGACGCCCGCGCCCCAGGCTTTGACAAGCCCGACGCACCCGACCGTCCCACAGAGCGTTGCCGACGCGCCCGCAGGGTGCCGGTTCGGCAAGTTCGTACGCACCGAGCGGGTCGGCGCCGGCGGGATGGGCGAGGTCTGGCGCGCGTGGGACACCTCGCTCGCTCGGTGGGTCGCGCTCAAATTCCTCAAGGGGGGGGATGACGCCGAACTCGCCCGATTCACGCGCGAAGCGCAGACCGCCGGCAAGCTCGCGCATCCGAACATTGCGGCGATCTATGAGGTCGACGGCACGCAAGGCCGGCCATTCATCGCGATGCAGTTCGTCGACGGCCAGACCCTGAAGACGTTTCCGCGGGACGACCGGCGGACACTCGTCCGTCTCGTCCGCGATGCCGCGCTCGCCCTTGCCTACGCGCATGAACAGGGAATCATCCATCGCGATTTAAAGCCCGAGAACATCATGGTTGCGAAGGGAGCCTCGGGCCCTCACGCGTACGTCATGGATTTCGGCCTGGCGCGCCCCACCGAAGGCGCATCGGACCTCTCGCTCTCGGGACAGGTCGTCGGCACGCCGTCGTACATGCCGCCGGAGCAGGCGCGCGGCGAACGCGTCGATGCCCGCGCGGACGTCTACGGGATCGGCGCTACGCTCTACGATCTCGTGAGCGGCCAGCCCCCCTTCCGCGGCAGGAACGTGTACGAGACGATCAAGCATCTGCAGGAGGATGATCCGATACCGCCGCGCCGCCATGGCCCGATCCAGACCGACCTTGAGCTGATCATCTTGAAGTGCCTCGAAAAGAATCCGGCGCGACGGTATGCCGGCGCGCGCGAACTCGCGGACGATCTGTCGCGATGGCTCGACGGCGAACCGGTCGACGCGCGAGCGCCGACCTTCGCGTATCGCCTCGTGCGCCGGATCGCCAAGCGCAAGGCGATCACGGCCGTCACGGCGATCGGCGTCGCGGCTGTCGTCGCGGCGCTCGTGATCCTGCTGCCGCGGATCTCGCGCGCGGAGCGGGCGCTCGAGCTCTGGAGCCGCCTGTCGGCAATCCTGCAGGACGCAGAAGTCAGCGCGCGGGCCGGCGAGATCGAGCGGTCGCGAAAGCGGCTCGACGAAGGCATCTCCATCTGCCGTGGAGCGCTCCAGGCGGGCGAATCCGCTCACGCCAGATTCTTCCTCGGCCGGCTTCTCCACGAGCGCCGCGACGGGGTGGGCGCCAGCGCGGAGCTGGATCGCGCGATCGCGCTCGATCCCGGGTTCCTTGAGCCGTGGTTCCAACGCGGCCTCGTGCGCGTCGAAGAGTACGGGCGCAAGTTCGCGCGCGCCCAGCGGCTCGGCTCTACGTCGGTGCGTCCGCGAGGGGACCAGCTCGACGCCGCCGT
>CAYXVY010000035.1:0-6362 GCA_964468745.1 uncultured Planctomycetales bacterium
CGCGCGAAATGCTCATGGAATCGGTGGCCGCGAAGGATGACCCCTCCTCGAGCGGTCGACAGATGCCGGATCATTGGGGCCACGCCGAGAAAGGCATCGTCGTTCAGGGCAGTCCCACCGGCGCCCAGTGCATCCCCGCCGTCGGACTCGCTGAAGCGATCGCCAAGACGAAGCAATACCTCGGCCTTGGGCGCTATCCCGCCGACGCCGTTGTCTACTGCTCGGTGGGTGACGCCTCGACCGCCGAGGGCGAATTCTACGAAGCGATGCGCGCCGCAATCCTGAATCGAGCACCCGTCGTCATGCTCATCGAGGACGACGGATACGGAATCTCCGTTCCCGCAAGCGAGCAGGTGCCCGGCGGCGACGTCATGGCGCTCTTCCGCGGCTGGCCCGAGCTGCGCGTCATGGAAGTCGACGGACTCTGCGTCCGCGATTCGTACAACGCGTTCGTCGACGCGGTCGCGCACTGTCGCGCCCGGCGCGGCCCCGTGCTGATGCGCGCGAAGGTCCTGCGCCTCATGAGCCACTCGGGCACCGATGACATGAAGAAATACCGGACCGCCGCGGAGATCGCCATCGACTTCGAGCGCGATCCGCTCGGCCGCTACGCGAAGGAGCTCGTCGCGCACGGCATCGCAACGCCCGACGAACTCCTCGCGGTGCACGCCGGCGTCGACGCAGAGATTGTCGCGGCATCAGAAGACGTCACCAAGCTGCCGAAGACCGACATCGAGAACATAACCGAGCACACCTTTCGCTGGAATCCGCCTGAGGCGAAAGCGCGATATGCGCTCGCCATCAAGGGCAGGCACGCACCCATGGCCGGACAATCGACAACGATCGCGGATGCGATCAACGCGTCGCTCCACGAGATCATGGAGATCGAACCCCGCGTCGTCATGTGGGGTGAGGACATCGCCGACCTTTCGCGCGAGTACATGGAGAAGCACGCGGATCTGAAGGGCAAAGGCGGCGTCTTCGGCATCACGATCGGGTTGCAGCGCAAGTTCGGAAGCGACCGCGTCGCAAACGCGCCCATCGCCGAGGCATCGATCGTCGGCCGCGCCTGCGGCTACGCCGTGCAGGGGTTCGTGCCCGTCGTCGAAGTGCAGTTCCGCGACTATCTCAACCCCGCGTGGCAGCAGCTCATCGACCAGGCCGCCACCATGTCGTGGCGCTCGGGCGGCCGATTCAGCTGTCCGATGGTGATCCGCATGTCCTACGGCGGCTACCTCGGAGGCGCGGGCGCAATCTGGCACAGCGAGTCGGCGAACGGACCGCTGATCCATAACCCGGGCATTCGCGTGTGCGTCCCCTCGAATGCACGCGACGCCGTCGCGCTGATGCGCGCCGCGGTTTTCAGCGGCGAGATCGTCTGCTACAACGAACCCAAAGCGCTTTATCGTCGCCCCTGCGCCTACGCTCCGAACGTCTATCCCGATCTCGACGACGTCCTCTGGCCCGGCATGTCGCGCACGTACGGCGACGGCAAGAAGCTCGCGATCCTGACGTACGGCAACACGACGCCCCTCGCATGGGAGGCACTCAAAGCGCTGGAAAAGGACGGCATCAAGGGGCGCATGGTCGATCTCGTCTGGCTCTCTCCGCTCGACGAAGAGGCAATCCGCACCGCGGCCGAAGCGTGCGGAAAAGTGCTCGTCGTCGATGAGGACCGCCGCACCTGCGGCGCCGGTGCCGCGATCGCGGATGTCATTTTTCGAGACCGCACGCTCCGCCGCAGCGTCGACGTCGAGCGACTTGCGGCCAAGGACTGCCGAGTGAGCTACGGTCCCTTGGGCGAGCGCGCCATACTCCCCCAAATCGCCGACATTGTCAGCGTGGCGAGAACCCTGCTCCGCTGAAATCGCATATCGACCCGCGGGTGTCGACGAGTCGTCCACGCGCTCCGAGCTTCGCGCGCTGAGCCTATGCGCCGCGCCTCTCAAGGGGGTATGCTTACGTTGGTGGAAATTCAGAGATCTGCCGCACCGGAGAAACTGGGCACCAAGATCACGGTCGGCGGCAAAGAGCGCGTCATGCCCCCCTTCGAAGCCGGCATGCAGAAGTACGGCAAGGAGGAATACGAGCTGATGGTGCGCCTGCTCGGCTTCGTGGAGAACGGACGCAAGGACGCGCTGCGCGCCCAGTACGTTGAGATTCTCGGCCTCGCGCGGATGTCCGGCACGGAGCAGGAACGGAAGCTATACGAAAATAAGGCCTATCAGAAGGCGCTGGCGGAGGCGGACTTAGCGAAGGATCGCGAGAAGCGACTGCTGCGCGACATCTTCGAGAGAATGAGCAACGCGCGAGCGATCATCGAACGCTTCAAGGTGCGACGCGATCGCATCAACCGGATGCGCCTCGCCATACGAGCGCGTCTCGAGGAAAAGGCGAAGGACTACGAAACCAAGAAGCGAATGTACGACGCGCGCTTCGAGCAGATCGAGTCGACGGCCTACAAAACGGGCGCCGACCGCATCGAAGAGGATCGCACGCGCTACGAGGCGATGTCGCTCGAACTGGAGGAGAAGATCCGCCAGGAGAACTCATCGATCTCCCTGGTTCAGAAGGCCGGCGAGGACGTGGAGCGCGTCCGCGAACAGCTCACGCAGGCGTCAGCGACGACCCGCTCCGTGCTGCACCAGCTTATGGAGACGGTGCAGGTCATGCTGTCGAAGCTTGACACCGCGGTGCCGGCGAAGAAGGACACGGAGATCCTGGCGAAATTCGCGGAGCCTCGCGCCGCCGCCAAGCCGGAGGCTGCCGCGCCCCCACCGATCCCCGTGACGCTCCCACCCCCTCCCCCGCTGCCGCTGCCACCCATCGAGACTTCCGCCGCGGACGCGCTCACGATCGAGCCGCTGCCCGCGCAGGAGTCGGCGCACTTCAGACCTATCCCGACGCCTCCTCCCGCGCCGGAATCCGCGCGGAAGGCGCCGCCGGCAACGTAACGCTACGAAGGATACTCGTAGACACCCTTCCCCACCTTTTTGCCGAACCGCCCCTCGGCCACCAGCTTCTCGATCATCGGCGACGGCCTGTAAAGATCGCCCAGCGTCTTGTGGAGATAGCGCAGGATGTTCAGGCGCACGTCGAGCCCGACGAGGTCGACCATCTCGAACGGACCCATCGGATGATTGAGGCCCAGCTTGATAGCCTTGTCGATGTCACGCGGACTCGCGACCCCCGCTTCCCACATCCGGAACGCCTCATTCCCGATGAGCGCATTCATGCGACTGGTCACGAAGCCCGGCGACTCGTTTACGCGTACGGTTTCCTTCCCCATGCGCGCTGAGACGGCCTCCGTCACCTTCACCGTCTCCTCCGACGTCTCGTGCCCCTTGATGATCTCGACGAGCTTCATCATGTGCACGGGATTGAAGAAGTGCATCCCGACGATCCTGTCGCGCCGCTTCGTCGCACCAGCGATTTCGGTGATCGACAGTCCCGAGGTATTCGATGCAAGCACCGCGTGCGCAGGCGCATTCCTGTCCAGCTCCTCGAAGATGCGGTGCTTCAGCGCCATGTCCTCCGGCACCGCCTCGATGATGAAGTCCGCCCCCTGTGCGGCATCCGCGACGCTCGTCATCGTGCGGAGACGCTTCAGCGCCGCATCCGCGTCGGCCGCGGTGATCTTCTGCTTCTCGACCCCCTTCTTGAGATTCCCCTCGATCGTGCCGCTCGCCTTCTTGAGCTGCGCGTCGGAGATGTCCTGCAGAATGGTCTCGTAGCCGCCCGTCGCGGCAACGTGCGCGATGCCGAGCCCCATCGTCCCCGCGCCGATGACGACGACCGTCTTACAGTCCATAAAGCTTCCTCGCGTTGTCGCACACGATCTTCCGCTTCACATCCTCCGCAAGCGGCAGCGCCAGGAAACGATCGACATTCTCGCGCATCCCCGGAACGCCGGGCGCCGGCCAGTCGCTTCCCCACAGAACCTTGTCCGCGAGCTCGTCGAGCCGCGGGAAATACTCCAGCAGCTTCTGCGGCGGGATGCTCGACACGTCCATCATCACGTTCGGATGCCGCCGCACGAGAAAGAGCGCCGTCTCCATCCAGAGCGGGCGGCCCCCGTGCGCGAGCACGATCTTGAGCTTCGGAAAATCGATCGGGATGTCGTCGCAGTGGATCGGATCCGCGTACACGTTGCGCGCCCCCGGAAAAATCGACGTCCCTGTGTGTATATAGAGGACGAGTCCCGCCTCCTGCGCGCGACGGTACATCGTCTCGACGATTCTGTTCCCCGTCCGATACGCGTTCGGATAGCACGGCTGGTGCGACGGGTGAAATTTGATTCCGCGAAAGCCCCAGTCGATCATCCGCTGCATGTCGCCGTCCGCATCCTTCGAGAGCGTCGGATGCACGCTCCCGACGGGTATGACGCGGCCGTTCGACGCCTTGGCGTAATCCGCGGCGTACTTGATCACCTCATCGGTGAACCCCATGATGTCGGGGCTCGGGTAGTTGATGGCGACGACCTTGTCGATCCGTTCGCGGTCAAGAAACGCCACGAACTTCGCCGGGTCGTACATCATCTCGTGGATCGCGGCAATGTCGGGCCGCTTCCCCTGCATCAGGCGCAGCACGTCCGGCCGGATCATCTTCCACGGCTGCACGTGGATATGCGCGTCGATAACGTTCACTGCGGGCGAATTCTACGAGCGGACGCCGGGCAAGGCGAGCTTGATCTCCACCTCGTTCGACGGCTCGCTCTTGTTGCCGGCAACATCGTACGCGCGCACGCGATATCGCAGCGCCACTCCGGCGGTCGCCCCCAAGTCCTGCCACGTCGTGTGCATGTCCGCACGCGTCGACCATGCGAACTCCCAGGCGCCACTCCCCGTCGACCGCCACACCTCGTAGCCGTAAAGCTCGGCATCCATTGCGGCATCCCACGTCAGCCGGACGTGACCCGCGGGCTCTTCAACGACGCGAAGCAGCGCGCCCGCCTTCCACTGCGGCGCCTGCGTATCGCCGGAGATCGGCGCGTGCAGCGCCCCTTTCGGCCACAGGTAGCACCGCACCTTCTTGAAGTTCTCGTCCAGCGCCTTGCAGACGTTGATCGACAGGCACCGCACGACGCGATCGTCCTGTCCCACGCGAACCTTCCTCGGCCAGTCGGGATCGGCGAGCAGCGTTCGCGCCATGCCAACCAGGTCCGCCGTGCCGTCCGTCAACGTTCGTTCCGCGATCTCGCGCGTGCGTATCTTGCCCGTCGCAACAATGGGCGTCTTGAATCCACTCGCCTGCAGATGCGCGCGGATGCCACCCGCGAGGTAGAGGTTGTACCCGTCCTGGTACACAGTGCTCGGCATGCACCGGTCGCCGCTGTAGCCGGTGTACGGATAGACTGCCTGCCCGGGCTTCTGGATCGCGTCCTCGAACTTGCCTCCGGCGCTGATTGAGATCCAGTCGACTCCAAGCCGCGCGAACCGCAGCGCAATCTCGCGCGCGTCATTGAGACCGTACCCGTCGGTGATGCACTCCTCCCCGTCGAACCGGATGCCGATGGGAAAGTCTCGGCCCACAGCCGCACGCACGGCCGCTATCGCCTCGCTCGGCGCCCGCAGCCGATTCTCCAGGGTCCCGCCGTACTCGTCCTTCCTCCGGTTGTGCTGCGACAGGAAGCTCGACATCGTGTACGCGTGCGCCATGTGGAGTTCGACGCCGTCGTATCCGCACTCGCGCGCACGCTTCCCCGCCGCGGCGTAAGCGGCGATGATCGTCGCGATCTCCTCTTTCGTGAGATCGGCGACCTTCTGACGCCATCCGCTGCGGGAGATCTTCAGAAAGTCGATGATCTGCGGCGCGATCCGCGGCACGCGCGACGCGGCGCGCATTTGTTGTAGAAGCGCGCGATGCCCCTCGATGAAGCGATCCTCGCTCAGTCGCAGCAGTTGCCCGCTCTTCACGCTCCGGACCCCCATCGCCTCGACCACGATCATCCCCGGCTCGCCCTGCGCGTATCGCACGTAGCGATCGATGATGTCGCGATTGACGAAACCGTCCTCGCCGCAGAGCCGCGTCACCATCGCCGGCAGGACGATGCGGTTCTCCAGCCGCATCGAACCGATCTGCAGCGGCTCGAAGAGAATCATTTCAGAAGCTGAGCGGCGACCACGAGCTTCAGGATCTCCGTCGCCCCTTCGTAGATACGCAGCGCGCGAATCTCTCGGTAGAGCCGCTCCGT
Organism: uncultured Planctomycetales bacterium; assembly: GCA_964468745.1. Lineage (GTDB taxonomy): Bacteria > Planctomycetota > MHYJ01 > MHYJ01 > JACPRB01 > JACPRB01. Next base: position 6,194 of record CAYXVY010000035.1, read on the forward strand.
CACGCTCCCCTTTTCGACGCCTCGACCGCCAAACAGCTGCACCGCGGAGTCGATCACCCGCTGAGCGGTCTCTGTCGCAACGATCTTCGCCGTACCCGATTCGAGCGGGATCCGGTCCGCCCCGCCGTCGCGTCGCGCCGCCGAGCGATAGACGAGCAGCCTCGCCGCC
>CAYXVY010000036.1:0-7621 GCA_964468745.1 uncultured Planctomycetales bacterium
CTGCCGGCGCGGGTGAAGGGCTACAAGCGGGACTGGCTCGACCAGCTCACGCTCTCCGGCGAATTCGCCTGGGGCCGACTTTGGGGGGCGGGCGCCGCCCCGATCCGCACGACTCCGATCTGCATCCTGCCGCGCGCCGATCTCCCGGCGTGGAACGGCCTCGCGACTCAGCCCGTCGTCGAAAAGCTGTCCGGCCCGGCGCGCGATCTCTTCGACGTGCTCACGCAGCGCGGGGCGATGTTTCCGCAGGAGCTCGCGAAAGCCGCGAAGCTGCTGCCGGCGCACATGGAAATGGGGCTCGCAGAGCTCATCAGCCAGGGGCTTCTGACGTGCGACTCCTACGGCGCGCTCCGCTGGCTCATCGTGCCTCCGTCCCGCCGTCAGCCGGCTGCGACGGTCGGCCGCTGGTCGCTATTCCGCCATTCCGGCGATCCGGCTTCGGTCGAGTTCGTTGCCCGACAGATGCTCCGGCGCACAGGTATCGTGTTCCGCCGCACGTTGCTGCGCGAGAAACAGCCGCTCCCGTGGCGCGAGATCGCGCGCGCCTACCGTACGATGGAGGCACGGGGCGAGATCCGCGGCGGACGATTCGTCGGCGGGTTCGACGGCGAGCAGTTCGCGCTGCCGGAGGCGGTTTCGCTCCTGCGCGCGGTGCGCCGCCGCGGCGAACTCTCGCCGCTTCATGTTGGCGCCGCCGATCCCCTCAACTTCCGCGGCATCCTCACGCCCGACGATCGCGTCTCGCCCATGGCGCGCCTACGCGTGCAGGTTGGGTAGAGAGATCCGATCGAGCACTTCGAACCGCAGGTAAGGCTACCTCTCGATCACGAAGGTGACGTGGACGACCGCGGTGACGTCCTTGTCGATCGAGCCCGTGTCGTTGATTCCGCCGCTCGAAACCTCCGTCGACCACGGCGGGACGATCTGGAGCACACCGGCCCGAGCCTCCTTGACCGCACCGACGGCGCACCCGCTGCCCTTCGCGATCGTTTCCGCCCGCTGGCGCGCGTTCGCCGTCGCCTCGCCGATCATCTTGACCTTGAGATCGGCGAGCTTTGTGAAGATGTACTCGGGTGCAGCGCTTTCCACGTGGTGACCCGCCTTCACGAGCTCGGTCACCTCCCCGGCTGCCTTCGCCACGCGAGCGATGTCCCCGGTTGCGACGCGGAGGGTACGCGAGAGTTCGTAGGATTGCACCTCGCGCGTCTCCTGCCCCTTCTCGTTTCGCTTGTAGTGCGAGGTCGTGACGATGGGGCCCGACAAGACGACGCTCTCCGCAAAGCCCTGCTTCGACAGGAATTCGCGCACACCGTCGACCGCGGCCGACAGCCGGGCGTAGGCCTCCTCGAGCGATTTCCCCTCCCCGGCAACACGCACCCGCCACTGTGCGAGGTCCGACTGGATCCGCGCACGGGACGAGCCTGTTACGTCGAGCGTCCTCGCGTACCGATAGGGCTGCTCGCCGCGCGCTTCGTACGCGCGCGAGACCATGAACGCGCTCGAAACGAGGCTGACGACGAGCGCGATCGACGCGACCGCGGTGGCTCCGAGCACGACGCTGCGGGGTCGGGCGGGGATCTGTTCCATGCGCACCTCCACGCTCTCCCGCCGACACCGCACCCCGTAGTCGTTATCGGCTTGAGCGGGCTGCGCCTTGAGGCAAATCCAGCGGCCGGCGATTCCATGCGACCCGATGGGCCGCAGCCAGGCCTACTTTCAGCAGCTGTCCTTCTTGGGGGCGTCCGGGGAGGTGGTTTGCGACCCCTTCTGCCCGGGCGTCGAATCCGTGCACCCGACGAACGACGAGAGGATCAGCGCGGCGATCACCCCGGCGAGGAGTTTCTTCATGTCGCCTATAACACGACGACGCGCGCCGCGATTCCAGTAAAATCGCTCACGCGGCGAACATCTCCATCCACGGATCGCGCTCCAGCACCCAGTAATACGCCAACGTCCCCAGCCACGCATGTGTGATCGCCAGAGGGATCAGGTTTGGCACGTGGAAGTACACGATCGTCCATAGCGCGCCCGCGCCCGCGCACAGCGCCATGAGCGGCCAGTCCGGCCAGTGCGCAGCCCCGAAGAGCACGGCGGCCACCGGCACCACGATCGCCGGCGCAACACCGAGCCGGCGCAGGTTTCCCGCAACGAGCGCCTGCACGACGAACTGTTGGAGGAACCCCCAAATCGGATAGAGGAGGAGAATCGCGAACGCTCCAACCGGCGGCGCCCGCCAGCCCAGCAGCAGCCGGTACTCCAGCAGAACGAGCGCGCCGACGCCGAGAAACACGCCCGCCACAATCGATGCGCGCCCGAGGTTGTCGCATCGAATTCCCCATTCGCGCAGCTGCCCGCGATCGCGCCATGCCCGCAATGCAACGTAACTCGCCCAACCGAGCACGCACGGAACGAGGAAGTGCAGCTTGAGATGGAGCAGATTCTCGAAGACCAGGAATGCCGCCCCCGTCAGAATGACGGCGACAAGTTCTCCGACGGCGCGGCGCATTCGGGGGACACTGCAAATGCCGTGCCGCCCGGAATCACCCCAATCGCAGCCGCCTGTGCACACCGCTGCTCAGCGCTTCTCAAGCACGACGAGCTGATTCGTCTCACGTGGGATCGCTCCACGCACGCCCGTCGAGAGCCGGTGCTGCCAGACCCACTCATTGCGGATCGGCTTCGCCTCCACGACGTCCAGACCGAGCGTCGCCGCGATCTGCCGGTAGAGCGACAACGGCAGCATCGTATACACTTCGCGCAATTCCAAGTCCCAGTGCGCGCGATAGTCCTTTTTCGACAGGAATTCTACGGCGGTCCGCGTCGACATCGACGCACGTCTCGAGCCGACATCGACGTTCAGAACTTCGACAGAAACAGGCGTGCGCCGCAGGAAGTCGCTGAAGAGATCCCAGACATCTGCGTCCATGTCGATGGACCGCTCAGCGGGACCCGCTTCCGGCGACCAAATGTCGCGCACAATGATTCGCCCGCCGCGCTTCAATTCTCGCGCGCAGTTCGACAGGCACACCGCCACCGCCGCAGTCGAGTATCCCTTGTACGAGTAAACTTCGTGCATCACGGAACTCAGAACGATGTTGTCGACAAACCCGTCGGCAAAGACCGGGTCCATGACGTCCGCGCGGATGACTCCCGGCTCACGCTCCGAGAGCGCGTCCGCGAGATCGATTCCCACCACCTTCCGCCCGCGCGCCGCCAGGTACTTCATGAACGCCCCCGTGCCGCAGCCGCGGTCAACGACGAGACCGGGCATCAGCCAAGACTCGATGTCGCGCACCTTCGCCTCCAGCGCGGCATCCATGGACGCACCGTACGCGTCATAAAACCGTCCCGCCGCCAGCTCGGCCATTACAGCACCACGCGCAGCGGCACGTCGGAGAGGCGGAAGCTCGCGACGCTCCCGTAAGGGAAAGGCGCGTCCTCCAGGCAGTCCACCGACAGGATAGCGTGCGCGTCATTGCGCGACCGCACCACGAGCTCCCCACCCGCCGTCAGCTCGCCCGTCGCTTGCGCGTACGAATGCCCGTGCGGAAATGGTTCCGTCGCCACCCACCGCGCAAGCGGCGCCGTTCGGTCGAAGGCCGTGCCGTAGGCACCATACCATCCCGTCGAGCCCGCCCCCGTCGCCACAAGAAGCCCTGAGCACCTCTGCTCTTCGGTTCCTAGGACATGTCGCGTCATATCCTTGCGTCCCTGCTCACCTACGTAGAACTCGCTGGTAGCGCGCCCCGCAATTCGACCATCAACGCTCGCTTCGATCCTGGTCCACGCTTGCGTGAGGACATTTCGTTCGCGCAAGCGCGTAACGAACCCCTCGACGTTTTCCTCGGTTAGCGCAAGCAACCCACCATGGCTCCTCACCCGATCGGCATTGATGCCCACAATGGGTGTCGCGTCCACGAAGTGCGTAACATAGATGAAATGATTGTCGCCTCCCAGCGCGACCACGAGGCTGACCCCCTGCAGCCTATCGCGAGTAAGCTGCTCCCGCGTCACGTGACCTGCCTCGGGAAGGAGCATCGAAACCCGCTTGCGCATCTCGAGCTGGCGTTCATGGGACGCAAAAATGATGTCCGCACTGTCGGCCCGGTAGTAGGCGTGTAGCTGGTCACGGCTCATCCCCAAGCGGCGCATGTCGTGCTCGACCTTGGTCGCCTTGGGGACGATCACTGCTTGCGCGAGGTCCACGAGTCGCTACTTTATCACAAGCACCGCCTTCTGCGACGCCACGCCGATCCGCACCGTCGTTCCCGAATTGAAGGCGATGTAGTCCTCCTCCATTCCGTCGCTGAAGATGCACCCACCGGTCGGCATCAGCGACTCCAGCTCCAATGTCTCGCCTCCCTGCACCGCCCCGGTCACAAGCTCCACCTGACTCGTCCGGCTGAGAAAGGGCTCACGAACGACGAATACGAGTTGATCCGCAGCCCAGTCAAGCCGCATCTCAGGACGGGGCGCGTGCAATATGCCAGCAGCCATGTTGAAGCATGAGCTCAGCCAGCCCGTGGATCCGGCCCCCGTCGAAATGATGACGCCGCTCGATGAATGCCGCTCGCTTTGCTTGCGCAAGCGAATGCTGTAGCGCGACGAGACGTGTGTTCGGGACCCCACATAGAAGTCATTGAATGCCAGAAGCTTCTGTCCGTCATTCACGCGGGCGAGCGCTAGCGTCACTTGGCGCCACTTCTGTGTACCCGACAGGGTCTTCTGCACGACCGCGCCGGCGTGGGCGATGTCGAAAGGGAGCAAGATTCCATCGAATCGTTCCGGATCGGGGTTGACGGCGACGATCGGCTGCGCGCCCACATACTTCGCCGTATTCGCCACCAGTCCGTCCTGGCCCAGGGTCACGACAAGATCCGTTTTCGCGAATAGAAATGTGGACAGGAAAGACCGATCGACCAACTGAACTCTCGAAAGCGGACCCAAATCGTCGCGCAGCTGGTCAAGGGCGCGCCGGTACGCGGCGTCCTCGCGTTCGTAGTCCGTAAAATCGCCCCCCGCGTGCTCGATCACGAACTTCGCCTGAGCGCGCGAGTTGAATCGATTCACGAGTTCCACCAATCGCGTCTTGCGCGTCACAAGAATGATTTTTTCGTAGCTCATTTTCTTGTCAGCGCTTCGAGGAGATCGGGGGAGATGTTCAGCGACCCGATCTTCTGTGCATTCTCGGCCAGATCACGGAAGGCCAGCGCGATCAGGGCGCGGGGATCAAGCCCGTTCTTGCCCAGTACCATCAAGGTCTTCCAGTCGACGGCCGCCACGGGCTTCAACACCGCCTCGAGGGCGTACGCCCGCGAATCGGCTTCCTCCCGTTCATTCAGCGATTTCAGTGCTATCAGTGACTTGCGCTGCTCCTCAACCGCAATATCGGCCCCCATTTGCGTCTCCCTGATCTGCCGCTTCTTCTCTTCCACCACGATCTCCGTGTTGAATTCCGCTTCCTTGATGCGGCGCTCCTGTTCGACCGCCTCGCGGCGGCGCGAATAGATCGCTTGATCGGCATCGCGCTGTAGCGCTTCCCGCGCCTCCGCCTCAAGCGCACGCGCCATCTCCGGCGTTGACTGAATCGCCAGCACCGTAAACCCAAGAGGTTCAATGCCGAGCATGGCGAGAGCCGAAGACGCGCGAAGCCCGACGAGCACGTGCGTTGCGAGCCGGTCGGCGCTACGAAGAACATCCTTCAGGCTCAGACGTTCGACAAGCGCATTCGTCAGGATCTGCGACTCGTTGATCAATCGCTGGTCCAGGCTCGCCGGATCCTCACTGCGGTAGGAGCCGTCCGGCTCGACAGAGTAGTCCAGGAGCGTCGCGAGTTTGCGCGGTTCGGCAATGCGATAAGTCAGCTGCCCCTGCGCCGTAACGGTCTGAAAATCGGACGTCGAGACGTTGAACACAAACGGCAGGTCGGCGGTCGCCACGGGTACGGCCACGATCTCGGAAGCCGGCGAGAAGTAGAAAAACGACAGCCCCGCCCCCTCCTGACATACACGACCGTTGCGGAAGTGGATGACGTACGTCGTGGGGGCAGCTTTCATGTAGCGGATTCCCAACATGGCTCACCTCATTAGTGTCTATTTAACACTTACTAGGCATACGTTAGACGGACTGAGGTTCGGTCCGTTACAGCTCGTTGTGCGCGGACTTCCGGATCGCACGATTCGCACCCACGCCCCTGCACGTGCGATGTGGGATGGCACGTCCAGACGGGGGCTTGAGACTGCAGCGGCGAGCAAGCGGCAGTGCGGAAGATTGAGCGTCGAACAGGGCAGCGGAAAAGTGGGAGCACTTCGATTCTAGTCTCAGAACGTGGCGGAGCGTGCTAAGATGACCCGCATCGTAAGCCCTCCTAGAAAGGTAGACTGGGTCAACTCGACTTTCCTAGTCAGCGTCCATCTCGCGGCCGCCGTAGGAACTACGCTCTATCTCGTCTATCACGGGATCACTGTCGCTGCGGTGGCTCTCTTCTTCCTCTGGACGCTCGCGTGCGGTTTCAGCATTACTGGGGGCTACCATCGTCTGTTCTCGCACGGGACGTATCGCGCGCACGGGCTGGTCCGAGCTTTCTACCTGTTCTTTGGGGCAGCGGCGATCGAGAACTCCGCGCTGAAGTGGTCCTCGGACCATCGTCGACATCATGCATATGTCGACCAGGAATACGATCCCTACAATATTAAGCGCGGGTTCTGGTGGGCGCACATGGGGTGGGTGTTCTTCAAGGATCCCGTGGCTCCCGGCGGCAACGTGACGGATCTTCAGAGCGATCCGCTCGTCCGGTTCCAGCATCGCTTTTACGTGCCCCTCGCCATCGTAGCTGGCTTCGCACTGCCGGCCCTGGTTGGCTGGGCGCTGGGCGATATGTGGGGTGGCCTCGTCATGGGGGGATTCCTGCGCCTGATCGTCCTCTATCACTCGACCTTCTGTGTAAATTCCCTTGCGCACATGTACGGAGCGCAGCCGTTCTCGGACAAGGACTCGGCGCGGGACAGCTGGGTGACAGCAATCGTGACGCTGGGCGAGGGATATCACAATTTCCATCACACCTTCCCGTTCGACTATCGCAACGGCATTCGGGCCTACCATCTCGACCCAACGAAATGGCTGATCAGGACGCTGAATGCGACTGGGCTCGCAAGCGACTTGATTCGCACACCGCAGGACGTGATCCTCAAGGCGCGGCTTCGCATGGATGAGCGCCGCGCCGAGTCGTGGCTGCAAAAGCATCCCGATTTGGCCGAGCAGCTCACCGCCTTGCGCCAGCGCCTTGAAAAGCTGGCCGAGCAATGGTCGGCCCTGCTTGCGCAACTCAAGGATCTTCGCGCCCGGACGGAAGGCTATTCGCGCGAAGCGCTGGCCGCGCTCAAGCGCGATATTCACGACGTTCGCAGTCGCTTCCTCTTGGAATACCATCAGTGGCGGCTTGCCCTGCGTACTCGCCAACTCCAGCCGGTTGGCGCGTAGAAATTCGTCGAATTTTTCGGATTCTCGATGAATTTTCGCCCTCCAAGAGCACACCTAGGTGGAGGTGCGATATGCGCCGAGATGACGAAGGCTGGTGTGTGCTGCCCCTGGCCAAGGTGGGATTCTCCCACCCCCTGATCTT
>CAYXVY010000037.1:0-26254 GCA_964468745.1 uncultured Planctomycetales bacterium
TTCGTGTCGTACGGCGGCTCGTCGCTCGTGTGCTGCTTCCTGTCGCTCGGTCTGCTCCTCAATGTCGGAGCGCGCCGAGTGCCCGTGTTCTCAAGCCGGGACGTCGATTCCGGCCACCGGGCGATCCGCGATTTTGCGCCGCAGCAGACGAAGTGGCTGCCGTCATAGCGGGTGAGTAGACAGTCTCCGCGCCTCTCCCTATAATTGGGCGCTCGGAGGGTTGCGTTGCGCAGTCGCAAGGACATCATCTTGGGTCGTATTGCCGTCGAGCGTGGCCTCGTCACGGAGGCGCAGCTCAAGGACTGCTTCCGCGCCCAGCAGGTGTTCCCATCGGACCCGAATCAGACCCTCGGCACGAGCATGGTGCGGCCGCTCATGGCGGTGCTCATGGAGAAGGGAATCGTGCGCGAGGGGCAGGTGGCCGAGCTCCTCGACGAGCAGAACCGCCGCCTGGCGCGGATGGAGCAGTACGACAAGATGGTGAAGGCGGAGATGATGCTCGGGCAGCTGCTGGTGGCGAACAACAAGGCGACACAGTTGCAAATCAACAAGTGCGTCGAACTCCAGTCGAAACTCGCCGAGCAGGGCAAGCCCATCCCCCGGCTGGGTGAGCTGCTTGTCGAGCACGGCTTCGTCGATGCGAAGACGATTCAGGACGTTCTCAAGCTGCAGCACAAGGACGTGCTTCTCTGCACGAACTGCGGCAAGCAGTTCAACGTGATCGGCCTCGAAACGGGCCGCACGTACAAGTGCAAGTTCTGCGACGGCGTGATGGTGACGCGCTCGCAGCTCGACACGCTCAAGGCCGAGGAAACGACCTTCGGATACGAGCTTCCGACGGTCGAAACTCCGCCTCAGGCGTGATCGCGGATCCAATGTCGGCCCGGCTTGCGTTTTGCGCAGCCGCCGCATAAAATCGCCCACCCAATGTACCCGAAGCTGTTCGAGATCCCCTGGCTGCACTGGCCGATCAACTCGTACGGCTTCATGATCATGGTGGGATTCCTGCTCGCCACCTATATAGGCGTCCGGCGCGGGCGGGAACTCGGGATCAAGAGCGACCTGATCCTCGACATCGGCATCATTTCGATGATCTTCGGGATCGTCGGCGCCAAGATCAACTATGTCGTCCAGTACGCGGACAATTTCAAGTTCGGCTTCCGCATCTTTGATTTCGGGGACGGTGGCCTGCACTGGCTGGGCGCGGTCATGATCGGGTGGATCCCTTTCGCCTTCTGGTATTGGCGTACGAAGGACGACCAGCAGGTCAGACTCTACTCGTGGCAGAACGGTGTGCTCCTCGTCCTCACCCTTTTCTTCGCCCTCATCGGCACGCGCGGGTGGTACCTGTGGGTTCACCGCAACGACCAGCCGCCGTACTACTTCTACGAGATCTTCACGAGCTGGCAGAGCGGGTTCGTGTTGTATGGAGGCATGATCGCGGCGATCTTGGTCGGGGCGCTCTATACCAAGATGCGCGGCGAGTCGATAGCGAAGATTTCCGATCTCGCGGCGCCGCTCATCATGGTCGGCCTCGCGTTCGGGCGCGTCGGCTGTTTCCTCAACGGCTGCTGCTACGGCAAGATCAGTCACTCGTTCCTTGCGATCCGCTTCCCGGAAGGGAGCGCCCCATTCAAGGACCAGCAGGACACCAACCGGCTGGATCGCGCGGCGGCGCAGTCGGAACCCGTGCTGGCGACGCAGCTCTTCGAGACGGCGGTCGCGATACTGCTTTTCTTTGGCATTTCGTGGTACCACCGAAAACTGAAGAAACACGACGGCGAGACGATGCTCGTCATGGGAATGGGGTACGCCGTGTGGCGGTTCCTCGTTGAGTTCCTCCGCGACGATCCGCGGCCGAACTGGCTCGGCAGCCTGTCGTACTCGCAGACCGTGAGCTTGGGTGTATTCATAGTCTGCGGCGTGTGGCTCTTCATGCTGCGATCGCGCCCGCCCGCCTCACCGCAACCCGTGCTCGCGAGTGACGCATCCCTGCCCGCGGGAAAGCCTGCCGCATAGCGTCCGCTCCGAGTAAAGCCGGATTTACGGATCGCCTGCAAACGTGCGTTGTCGGTCCCGCAATGCGCTCGCGTTCAACTCTTTGCACGCGGGCGCCGACGCAGCAAATGGCACAGAGCTTGCTGAACTGGGAGTGGGGGATGCGGGTTCAGGGGTAAGGAAAAATTGGCCCCATCGGGCCGCTTCGCAACCACCACCACGGGCGACCTGCCTAAGGTCGCCCAAACTTTTTTAAATCGACGTTATAATCCACCGTCGCCCTCCTTTGCCGATCCACGGGTGTGCGGAGACGCTTGGAGGGACATGGAGGGCAAGTGAAGCGCGCGGCCGCCGTCATCCTGCCCCTCGCGCTCCTCGTCGGAGCGGCGATCGTCTTGTCGCGTGCCCGCACACCGGACGGCGCTCGCGGAGGACATAACGGCGACGGCGGCCATTCCGGCCCATCGACGACGTCCTCGACGGCGCCGCACGACCATGCGAACGCCCCCGTTCCGAAGGGCGCAGGGTCAATTCGGGTACTGGTTCTAGGTGGGGCCGTGCCGCTCGCCGACGCGCGCGTCGCCATTCTGCAGGAGCCGAGCCACAAGGCGACGGAGCAGACCACGAACGCTTCAGGCGCTTGTCTGTTCGAGGGGGTCGCGCCGGGCGACTGGACGGTGGGCGCGAGACATCGACGATTCGTCGTGACGGCTGAGCGGACCACGGTCGCCGACGGTGTTGCGAGTGAGGTCACGCTTCGACTCGTCGAAGGCGGCGTAGCGAGCGGCGTGGTGACGGACACGACCGGCGCCGCGCTTCCCGGGGCGAGTGTAGTCATCCTCGACGCGGAGAAGCGCATCCAGCTGCAGCACGGACTCGAGGCGCGTACCGACACGCTGGGGCAGTACCGGATCGAAGGGATTCCGGTCAAGCGCGTGGGGATCGCGGCACGCGCGCCCAAGTACCGGCCTGTCGAGCGACTCGATCTCGAGTGGTCGCGCCCCGGAGAGGAGCAGGCACATCACTTCGCGCTGGAATTGGGGACGGTGGTGACGGGGCGCGTGATTGACGAATCGGGCTCCGGCGTGCCCGATGCGGTCGTCACCGCCGGTGCCGCCGGCGACCTCGCGGGATCGACGCGCACGGATCGCGAAGGGAGGTTCATCATTGAAGGCCTGGGCGACAAGCCGCTCGGCATGTCGGCGGGCGCGCGCGGGTTCGGGACGGTCTATCTGCGCGGTGTGCCCGCCGGCGCGCAGAACGTCGAGCTTCGCGTGCTTCGTGGCGGGCGGATCGAGGGGCGAGCGAACCCTCCGATCGACACGTTTTCCGTCCTCCTCAACCGATACGAGCCCGACCTCGGCAGGGAGCTGCGCGTCATGACGTGGCCGTGCCGGGGGGCGCGCGGCGAATTCTCGATCGTGGATGTGGCGAAGGGCGAGTATGAACTTGAAATCGACGCGCCGGGATACGAAACGGTCGCCCGGGTGAAGGTCGTCGTCCACGCCGGCCAGACCTTGACCGGCGTCGTGATCCAGCTGCAGCCGAAATGATGCGTACGCTTTGCGTGGCGCTGGTCGCGCTCGCCGCGTGCGACCGGCAGAAGCCGCTGACCGGTCCCTCCGTTCATCCATGGGCCTCCTGGCCCGTGGGCACGAATGCGGAATTTCTCGTCCGAATCGGCGACAAGGAATGGACGGAGCGGTGGGAACTCGTTGCAGTAAATGCAGACCACGCGCGAATCCGCATCACCTCCGCGGGGCGTCCGACGGACGAGCAGGCCATTTCGGTTCGCGAAGAACCGTTCGAGGGGCGCGGCGGGGAGGAAATCGTCGCCGCGGGCAGGTCGTTCCGCTGTCGGAAGGAGGAGCGTGCCCGCCAGAAGCGCTGGATCTGCGACGATCTGCCGGCGTGGCCCGTGCGGCAGGAGGACGAGGAAGGGAAGACCGTGCTGGTTGCCATCGGCGAGCGTGTCCAGAATCGCGCGTGCATGGTTTTCGAAACGGCCCGCGAAGCCGGCGGCACGACACGGCGGTGGAAGTCGCTCGACGTGCCCGGTCACGTTGTCCGAGAGACGAGCCGCACCGAGATCGGCGCCCACTCGGTGGATCTGGTGCGCTTCTCCGCCGCGAGGTGATCAGTCGTTTTTCGGACGCGAGCTGACGCCCAGCTTCGACAGGTAACGCCGCGAGACGATCTCGAGATCCGTTCCGCGCAGCGCCTCGAAGTGCAGCCGAGCCTGGTCGACGGCGCCCTGGCGCGCGTGCCAGATGCCGAGCGCGAGCCGGTCGGCGGGCGCCGCGCTTGAATTGCCCACGAGCAGGGCCGTCACCATGCGGGTGAATGCCTCGGGATGCAGAGCGCTCCATGGGACCTCGACAGCGCTGCCGTCGGCGAAGACCACGAGCTTCTGATCCGTGGCGTGCAGGACGGTCGCGTCACGAAGCTCGCGGTGCCGTAACTGCAGCACCGGTGCCGCATAGCGCATCGGTCTGTTGATCGCCGCGATAAGATGGTCTCGAAGGAGCAGCAGCCATTCGACTTCTTCGCGTTCTCCTTCGATGAGTGCGCGCGCCTCCGTCGGGACGATCGCCGCCGCCTGGGAGTACGCGCGCTGCGCCTGTTCGAGCTGGAGCCCGGCGATCTCCAGATCGACGCGCCGTCGCAGCAGCTCGATTTGGGCTCGCGCGTGCTCCTCCGCGCTCACAATCGTCGGAACGGGTCGGTTCATCAGAGCGACGACGAGAAAGATGGCGACCATGCCCATCACGACGCCGATGATCGTGCGCGCGTGCCGCCGTGCCAGTCCTGGCAGCGACTCTATGAGAACGGAGGGCGGCGGGGCCGGGACGGTCGACGGGCGCTGGGCGGTGACGCGCACCGTTCCCTTGAGAAGCCGGTCGAATTCCTCCGCCAGATCCCGCGCTGTGGCCTGCCGGTTGCCCCGGTCCTTTTCCAGAGCGTGGAGGCAGATCTGCTCCAGAGATGCAAAGAGCGCCGTCTCCGGCGTGCGCGTCCCGGACTTCCCGGAGTGTCGTGCCGCTTCGAGCGGCTTCTCCGGAAGTTCTTGCTTGGCCTTCTGGAGTAGCTCGAGGACGCCTCCGACAAACGGTGGACGCCCCGAGAGCAGCTCATAGAGGATCGCGCCGATTCCGTAGACGTCCGTGCGTGCATCGATGTCCTCGGTCTTGCCGGCCGCCTGCTCCGGCGACATGTACGACGGCGTGCCGCGGACGGTGGCCACTAGCGTCGGGTCGGGCGCATCGCTGTCGCTCAGATGTCGCGCGAGACCGAAATCGAGGATGTGCGCACGCCCGCTCGTGTCGATGAAGACGTTCGAAGGCTTCAGATCGCAGTGGATGACGGGAGTCTGCCGCGTGTGCGCGTAGTGCGCGGCGCGCGACACGTCCCGCAGCACCGCGACGATCCGGCGCGGATCCTCGTAGAGGGGCGAGAGTGTGCCCCGATCCCGGGACGCCTTCATCCGCGCGGCCAGCGTGTGCCCCTCGAGACAGTCCATGGCGATGTAGAACTGCCGCTCGGCGCGGCCGACGTCGTAGATCGTGACGATGTTCGGATGACGCAGCCGGATGGCGCTGCGCGCCTCCTTGAGAAGATCGAGGATGCGCGTTTCGTGCCGCGCGTGCGAATCGGCCCCCGGGGGCGGTTTGATGAATTTCAGGGCGACGTACTGGTTGAGGTAGGTGTCCCAGGCGCGGTGCACGATCGCGGCGCCGCCGCGCCCGATCTCCTCGAGCAGGATGTACTTTCCGAGCTTCCGCGCGGGATCGTTCGCCGCCTCCCGCACTTCGGCCGGAAGAGGCTCGCGCGTGACGAGAATGACCGACGTATCGACGACCTTGACGTTTCGCACCTCTGCCGGTTTTTCCAGGTTCCCGCCGCACGTGCCGCATCGGTAGCCCGTGGCGTCCGAGCGCACGTCGACATTCACCTGCACGTTGCACTGCTTGCAGACGAGGATCACCTTCTGCTGCGACTGCAGCGCCTCGGCAACCTGCTGCTCCGTCAGGATGCCGCGGCCCACGAAGATCTCTCCGAGCCGCGGGACAGGATCGCGACCTTCGACGATGTGTCGGCGCTGCTCCGCGAGCGCATCGTCCAGCTCGCGCGGACTGACGAGTCCGCGTTCGAGCAGCAGCTGACCGAAGTCCATGGATGAAGTATACGCCGATCCCAATCCCGATCCTGACCCCGGAACCGCATTCCCGGCCGCGGGCGGCCGGCGCGGGCTGACGGCGAATCGCCCCGAGATTGGGATCAGGATTCGTCTAGCGCGCGAGCTGTTCCAGATATCGGCGGGCGGCGATTTCGAGGTCGGTGCCCGCCAAGGCGGCGAATTCCTCGCGGGCGGCGTCGGACCGGTCGTTCTTGGCGAGATAGACTCCCAGCGCGTAGCGATCGGCCGGCGTCGGGGAACCGAGCGCGGCTCGGGCGAGCGCAAGGAGCTGGTCGGGGGCGATGTCGGACCAAGCCGTCTCGACGGACTTGCCTGCAACCGTGAGGCTGAGGCCGGTTTCGCCGGCGCGCACCAGCTGTACATCGGTGAGTGTCGAGCCGCGCAGGCGCAGCTCCGCCAGATGCGGCTTTGAGCCATTGAGACCGCCTGTCACGCGTCTGCGCAAGCGCTCCACCCATTCGGCGTCCGCGCGGGCGGACTGCAGCGCCTCCTGCGCGAGCGGAGCGGCCGCGACGCTTTCGCGCACGATGCGGCCGGCAAGCTCGGGCCGGAAGGCCGCGATTTCCACGTCAATCTGCCGGACGGCGCGTTGCCATTCGGGATCGGTGCCGGCGCGGATTGCGAACCAGCCGATCGCGAGTGCGCCGGCCATTGTAAGCGCACCGGCGGCCGCCCACGCGAGCCCGGATGACTGTGTACGGGGAGCCGGTGCCGTGCTCGCGACGATGGCGGACGGCACATCGCGCGCGACGGCTGGACGCGGTTCCTCGAACGCGGCGGCATCGTCTTCGCGCGGCTCAGGCGGCAGTACGATGATTCTGTTCGGCTTGACCGTCGTGAGCCCCGCAGTTCGCTTGCGGAGCCCACTCCCCTTGAGGAGCTCATCGAGCGCTTCGAACACGTCCTTCGCCGATGCGAATCGGCGTTCGCGGTCTTTCTCGAGGCAGCGCAGGCAGATGCTTTCGAGCTCGGGGGGGACCTTGACGAGGCGGGACGTCGTGCCTTCCTTCTGCTCGCCGCCCGACGGATAGGACACGACCTCGCTGGGGCGCAGCGGCTTTTCCCTGATCGCCTGCCGCAGAAGGTCCATCGTGTCGCCGATGAACGGCGGACGGCCGGCGAGGAGCTCGTAGAGCATCGCGCCAAGCGCGTAGACATCCGTGCGCGGGTCGATGTTGTCGGACTGCCCCGACGCCTGCTCCGGTGCCATGTAGGCGGGCGTGCCGCGCACCGTCCCGGGCTGCTCCGGCTGGACCGCCCGCAGGTCTTTCGCGAGACCGAAGTCGAGGACGTATCCGCGGCCGGCGCGATCGATGAAGACGTTCGACGGCTTCAAGTCGCAGTGCACGATCGGTGACGGACGCGTGTGCGCGTAGTGGAGGGCGCGTGCCAGATCGCACACGATGCGAAGGTATTTCTTCGGCTCCTCGTAGAAGGGCGAAACCGCTCCTTCATCCCGACCCTTCTTGATGTGCTCCGTGAGGGTGGCGCCCTCGAGATATTCCATCGAGATGAAGAAGTCCTTGTTCACGCGGCCGACGTCGTAGATCGGGACGATGTTGGGGTGACGCAACCGGACAGCGCTGCGGGCCTCCTTGAACAGGCTGAGCACGCGCGTTTCATGCCACGAGTTGCGGTCTCCGCCCATCAGCTCGGGTGGCGGCTTGATCATCTTGAGCGCCACGTACTGATTCAGGTACGTGTCCCACGCGCGATGAATGACGCCGACGGCGCCTCGGCCGATTTCATTGATGACGATATACTTGCCGAATCGGCGCGCAGGATCCTTCGCGGCTTCCACCACCTCTTTCGGAATCGGATCCTTGCTGATGAAGATGATCGAGCTGTCGACGACCTTCAAGTCCTTCGCGTCGCCGGGGGCGACCAGCGTCCCTTCGCAACGTGCGCACTTGTACTTGCGTACGTCGTCGCGCGCCACGACGTTCACCTGCACGTCGCAGCGCGGGCAGTAGAGGATCTGCTTTTGCTGCGTCGCGAGCGCATCCACGACCTGTTTTTCCGTGACGTGACCGCGTCGGACGAGGAGTTCGCCAAGGCGGGGCGAGCTCTCGCGGCCCGATCCCTCGCTTTCGCGTTGGATCTGGAGGCACTCGCGGACAGCTTCCTCCGTCACCAGCCCCTGACTGATCAGGACCTGGCCGAGATCAATGGGTTCCGACTGGCCTGTAATTGGCCCCGGCGCCATCAATTTGCCTCGCCTCCACCCAATACTGCCAAGCGCGCCGACTGCAGACTTCGGACCATGATACAGTTTTGAATTCGGGGGACAAGATATTTTTGGAACTTTGGGTGGCCCGTGCGTGTGTTCGAGCAGGGGGCTTAGCGCCGGGTGAACCGCTCCAGCAGGAAATTCACCAGCATGTTCTGCAGCGCGTAGTCCCCGAACTTGTCTCCCTGATCCGCGAAGTGCGAGAGCATGTGAAGAACCCGTCCGCCCGCAGGCGCTGTGCGGGGATCCACGCTTTTCTCCCCATCCCAGCGGAAGGTCACCACGACGGCGCGAAACGCGGCAATGTCAGGGCTTTCCACGAGCGTCTCGACTTGCGCAGAGTCCGTGCGAATCGAGTAGGAGCTTCCATCGATTTCCCACCGCAGCGTTCGGGCGGTGGTTGTGCTCCCCTTGGCGGGCGTTGTAAACACCTCTTTGAGCAGGGAGCTCTTCTCGGCCCCCTTCTTCGGCTGGATCTTGACGGTGCGCGGCCCGACGTACCCGCCGACCCGCACCATGCCTGGAAACGCCTTCTCGACGAGCGTGAGCGACCAGTCGGACGTGAAGAGATATCCGCCGTTCGTTACGAACGTGCGCAACTTCTTCGCGACGGCGCCGACGTCGACGAGATTCGCCAGCAGATTGCGTTTGAACTGGAGGTCCGACGATTTCTGTTTGAGCTCGTCGCGCCACCGCTTCACGCGCGAATCCTTTTTCTTTTCGCCGGCGGCGATGAGTGCCTGGAGTTCCTCGACGCGCGCCTGCAGCTTCTCGACTTCCTTCCTGACGTCGGCGATGACCGTGCTGTCCGCGCCCGCGCCCTGGGCATACGTGTTGTTGCAATCGATGATGAGCGCGCCGCACGCGCTCAAATCGTAGTCGGCGAGTTGCGCCGGCTCGATGACCGTATGCGGTACTTTTAAGTGCGAGAGCACCTCCTCCGTCTGGTCGTAGCACCCGGTGACGACGACGATATCGGTCTTCTTGCCGCCCTTGAGTCGTTCGAGCTCTGCCGCGCGTGTCTGCCGCACGGCCGCGCCGGGATCCTGCACGATCGTGGCCGCGTCGGCCGGCTTGCCCTGCGGCGCCGGCGCCCCGCCTCCGGTGCCGATGACGACCGGCTTCTCGGGCGCCTCGGCCGGCTTGGGCGGTTCCGGCGCAAGCGGAGCCGCTGCGGGAACCGGCTCGGGTTCCGATTTGCTCTCTACAGGGGGAGCCGGAATCGGCTCCTGCTTCGGCGGCTTCGCTTCGGGCGCCTGCTCGGGTTCCTTGGAGGGCACGGGTGCGACGACTTGCGCCGTCTCTCGAATGCCGAGCCCGACGGACAGGAATCCCTGCTCCGGGCGCTGCTGGATCACGAGGTAGCCCATGAGGACGATCACGGGCGCGAGATGAAGCACCGCCGACCCGGCCCACGAGAGCACGGCAGTCAGGGCGCCGACCAGCGCGGCGATCGACGTGCCCCGGGTGCCGGCGCACCGAGCGCGACGGTATGCGTCCGCCTCCGTCACGAGTACGCCCGTGAGGACGACGACGCCGTGGGGCGTCACGCGCGCGGGCGGTTCAACGATGGACCGCCAGCCGGGCTCCTCGATCGATTGCCAGTTCATGCGATTGGTTTTCCACCGGCTCCCGGCTCCACTCTATCTAATGACGCTTCCCGTTCCAAAGTAGTGCCCGTTTCTCCAACTTCCCGCAGCACCGCATCGACGATCTGGGGAATCAGCCATCGCAGGTGCACGAGGTGATGGTCATCCCACCGCCAGATGACCTCGCGCACCCTGTTCGACTGCTCGTTTCGTGCGCGGCCGTCGACGATCGACTGCCATTCTTGCACGATGCGATCGCGTACGGATGCGTTCATGACTTCGCCCCCGCGAGCGCCGCGGCCCGCTGCGTCGCCTTCACGACCGCTTTGATAAGCGTCACGCGCAGTCCCCCCTCCTCCAGCTCCAGGAGGCCGTCGATGGTGCAGCCGGCTGGCGTGGTGACGACGTCCTTGAGCTTTGCGGGATGCTCGCGCGTCTCGAGCACCATGCGCGCCGCGCCGAGCATCGTCTGCGCAATGAGTTCCGTGGCGGTCTCGCGGGGGAGTCCCATCTTGACGCCGCCGTCGGCGAGCGCTTCGAGTATGACGTACATGAACGCAGGGCCGCTGCCGGACAGGCCCGTGACCGCATCGAGGTGTTTTTCATCGAGCACGAGCGTACGGCCCATCGCACCGAAGATGGACTCGGCGAGCGCGACGTGTTCGCGTCGTGCCAGGGCGCCGGCGGCGATAGCGGTCATTCCGGCCCGCAGCAGGCAGGGAGTGTTGGGCATGGTTCGTATGACGGGCACGTCGCCTCCCAGCCCGCACTCGATGGCGCCGGTCGTGACGCTCGCGACCGTCGAGATCACGACGGCGTCGCGTGTCAGCGAGCCGCGTATGCTCGAGAGCACATCCGACATTCCCTGGGGTTTGACGGCGACGATGACGACGTCCGCGCCTTCAACCGCCGCGCGGTTGTCGGTCAGTGCTCGAACCGCGTGCGTCTTGGCGCGGGCGTCGGCGGTTTCCCTGTGCCGCGTGGTAACGACGATCCGTTTGCGATCGACGACATCGGAATCGAGCAGCGCGCGCAGCAGGGTCTCGCCGAGCTTGCCGGCGCCGAGAATGGCGATGGATTTTTGCTTGAGCATGTACACACCTTCGAAAGGGGGACGAATCGGATGCTGGACAGGGGGACTGTCGTCGCCGCCGACGGCGGCGTGAGGTGTGTTACGGTCGCGGGATGTGAATGCTCACAGCGGGTCAGACGATAGCGCCACGAGATCGCCGCGTCAAGGGGCGGAATTTCCGTGAGCGGCTGTTCCGCATCGTGTCCAACCCGGCATGAAGAAAGTCCTCCTTATCATGCTCGGATTCGTCATCGGATCCGCCGTCGTCACGAGCTGCTTCTTCCTGCGCTCACTTGAAGCGGCCAAGCGGCGCCTGGCTACCGAACATCAGAGCCTCTCGGATCGCATCGCAGGGCTGCGCGCCGACTCCAAGGAGCGCCCGGTCCTCTTCGAGCCGGCCCGGAGCGGCAACGCGTGGACCGACTACAAGACGGCGCTCGATGCGCTGCATGCCATGCCCAAGGACGATTCGATGACCGATCCGGAAGTGGCGGCTCTCGTCGAGCAGTGCGTGCCGCACTTCGACTTGCTGAAGTCCGCGCTCGCGCGGCGCGACGTGGATCCCGCGTACGATTACTGGGCGGGGGCCGGCATGCTCCTGCCGTACGTGATTAAAACGGTGCGCGCCGGACGGCTCCTGGCCCACGCCATCAAGGTTCGGCATTCGCAGGGACGCGACCGGGAGGCCGCGGAGCTAGGGGTCGTGGCGCTCGGGATGTCGCAGGATACGTCGCGTGACGGAACGCTCATCACCGAGTTGATCCGTATCGTGAACGATCGGAACGCGATCGAGAAGCTCCAGGAGGTCCTGGCCGGGCACGATCTAAATGCGGCGGCGCTGGAACGTCTGTGCAGGGCGTTGGACACGCTTGAGGCGTCGCGACAGCCGTTCGCGCGCGCGATGGCCTTCGAGGAT
Source organism: uncultured Planctomycetales bacterium (assembly GCA_964468745.1). GTDB lineage: Bacteria > Planctomycetota > MHYJ01 > MHYJ01 > JACPRB01 > JACPRB01. The sequence goes on from CAYXVY010000037.1 coordinate 12,004, forward strand.
CTCATGTTCCGCGCAAGCATCGTCGGGGCGTGGACCGGGCGCGGCACTGGCGGCATGCCCCAGTTCAACCCACTTCAGGCCGCTCGATACTGGTGCTCGACGCAGATCATGTCGGCGGACGCGCTCGATCGGGCGGACGTGCTCGCGCTCGAGGTGGGGAAGGCGGCGGCGCTGAAGCCTCAAGAGCGCATGGCAGCGGTTCGCGTCTTCAGCGGCCAGGCGGGTTCATGCGGCAACCCGATGGTCGAGCTCATGTTTCCGGGAACGGAGCACGCCTGGGGGAATCGCGCGGTGAGTGACCTCGAGCACACGATGCTGCGGGTCTCGGCTGCGTTGGCGTGGCATGACGTGGAGAAGGGAGCCTACCCGGAAACCCTCGAGGCGCTCGTACCACGATACCTGCACGCCGTGCCGCTCGATCCGTCGTCCGCGACGGCGCTGCGGTACGAGGTGAAGGAAGGCACCGCGAGTGTTCAGGCGTATGGCCCGGACGGCTGTGACGACGGCGGGGCGCCTCTCAACGCGATGAAGCGACAGGGCGACCTCGTAGGGAAGGTGAGGCGCAAGTAACGGAAGGGGGACGGCCAACGCGTCGCAGCTGGAGTCGTCGGCTGGCCCGTCCTCCCGCACTCCCGTCACGCGCGGCGCGCGGTCACATACGTCCAGCAACACGGGAACGTGTCCCGGCGCCCGAAGACGGAGCTCATCGCTTCGCCGATCAGCGCGAGCCGGTCGGAGACCGCGTGCGCGGTCGCTGCGCGCGACTCGATCTTTTCCGCTCCGCCCACCCAGCCGAGGACGCCCTCGTGGTACACCGATACAAAGTCGCGCCACTCGTCCACGCGAGCTTGGATCGTCTCCGTGGACACGCCCTCGATCGAGAAACCGGCACTCGTCAGGGCGGCCAGGTAATGCTCCAGGGGGCGCACAGGGATGAAGTACTTGGCGCGAAGTGCGTCGTATTCGCGCATGCGCGTCGCGTCGTCGAGAATCTCTCGATACGGCGCGTAACGCGCGCGCGATCGCGCGATCTTCATCGCGGCGCGATGGATGACGTCGACGGTTTCGTCGATGATCCACTCCCCGGCCCGGGCGGCGGGATTTCGGATGTTCCCCGACTGGACGAAGATGCGGGCGTCGAGCTTGAGCGCTCGATGCCAGGCCTGCAGCGTCTCGCCGAGATCGTAGTACAGGTGGATCGCGTTCGTCGAGACGAGGACATCGGCCTTGGGCTCGAAGACTTCATCCACGTATTCGAGCCGGCGCTGCTCCTTGAGATATCGGATCAGGCGGAAGGCGATGCGCGGGTCAGCGCGGAACTTCTCGAGCGCGAGCCGAAGGAATTTCGGCGAGGCATCGACAATCGCCATGCCCGCCTGCAGGTCCGGCCGCGCGTGCAGCAGCCGGTCCACGAGAATGCCCGTGCCGCCCGAGTAGTCGACAAGGACGTGGCCGTCGCGAAGGTGCGCGCTCAAATCCGTGACGGTGCGGTCGAGGTTGTGATACCAACCGTGGTGTTCGACGGTGTCGTACTTGCGCGCGAGCGTCTCGACCGGGTGGCGTGTCCAGTCGTCGTCGGGAATGCGCTGGAAGGGTCCCGGCCAGGCGAAGCCCATGCGCGGGAGGATCTCACGCGAGCACGAACACGTCCAGCGTTCCGTGGGGCACGGCTGTGGGGGCTCGGTGGAATGGTGCGGGTAGTGCAACCTGGGACGAACCACGATCAAATCACGCCGAAGCTCGCCGCTGCGCCAAGGGAGCCCGCCTCCGCTCCTTCGGAGCTTCGGCGTGGCACCATCCCCCTTTCGCCCGCCTTCGGCGAGCGAAGGCGGATGGTCGCCCATCGGCTACCCTCGACGAAACAACTCCCTGGGTCGAAGAGTGGATTGCTTGCACTGAGTGAGCGCAACCCGACCTGTACGGGGGTGTAGCTCCTCGACTCGCTCCGCTCGCTCGGGGCACTTCGCCTCTTCGCGGCCTGTGGCCGCGCGAGTCGAAGTGGTGAGCGGTAAGGGACTCGAACCCCTGACCTCTTGGGTGTGATCCAAGCGCTCTACCAACTGAGCTAACCGCCCCCGAGGAGGGACGTACAGTCTACGCGCGCGAGACGACGAGTCAAGCGACCGCCGCGAGCCGACCGCGCGCGAATTTCAGGCGACCGTGACGTCGCGCCTGCCCGGCGCATTATAGTGCTGATGATCATGGCATCGCCGCCGCCGGATTTCGAGAGCGCGAAGGCAGATCCCGCAAGGGTGTACGGTCGCTTCGTCGCGTTGCAGGAGATCGGTGTCGGCGGCATGAGCCGCGTGTATCGCGCGTGGGACACGTCGCGCGGGGTGTACGTGGCGTTGAAGGTACTCGAGTCGGGGGCCGACGCCCAGGAGCGCTTTGTGCAGGAGGCGCAGATCACGGCGTGCCTCGAGCATCCGAATATCGCGTCCGTATGCGGCGCCGGACGCCGCGGGTCGCACTTTTACATCGCCATGCAATACATCGAGGGCGCAGCCATCGACTCCCTGCGACTTCCCATCGCGCAGACGCTGCGGTTGATCCGCGATGTTGCGCTCGCGCTCGACTACGCGCATCGGCTGGGCATCGTTCACCGCGATGTAAAGCCGGGCAACATCCTGGTCGACCGCGAGGGGCATGCGTTTCTCACCGACTTCGGCACGGCCAAGGAGATTCGCACCGACTTCGGCGAAGAACATCCCGAGTGGGTCTACGCCACCGGCACGCCCGCCTACATGTCGCCGGAGCAGGCGTGTGGCGACACGAAGAGCATCGACGGGCGGAGCGACATCTACAATCTGGGCGCCACGCTCTTCGAGCTGCTGACGGGACGCACGCCGATCGACGAACAGAATCTCACGGTGCTCCTGGAGGAGATCCCGCGCCGTCCCGTGCCGGATGCGCGCGAGCTCAATCGCGAGATTCCGGCGAGCGTCGCCGCCGCGATCGCCCGGGCGCTCGAAAAGGACCCGGCGCGCCGATTCCAGTCCGCGGCCGAGTTCGCCGCCGCGATCGATACGCCCGCTTAGAGCAACTCGAGGTGCTCGAGGTGCTCGCCCCGGAAGCGTCGATTGTGGCCGCTCTCGAGCCGCAGCACCACGCCCTCCAGCGGATCGACGTCGTCCACCGTCCCCGTGTACGCGCGCCCGCGTTCCTTCACGCGCACCCTGCGGCCCAGGATGGCGGAGCGCTCGCGCCAGGCGCGCCGGATTTTCGCGCCGCCATCGAGCTCCCGGTACCAGCGGTCGAGCGCTTCCAGCAGGCTGCGGGCGACTGCGGTGCGCCGCACCTCGCTTCCACGCTCGATGGCGAGCGACGTCGCGGTCTCACGCAGATCCGCCGGCAGATCGCCGCGGCCGAAGTTCACGTTCAGCCCGATGCCGACGACGAAGAGATCTGGCCTCGAGGAGATGAACCGCGATTCGACCAGCACGCCCGCGATCTTCCGGCCGCCGACGAGAACGTCGTTCGGAAAGCGGATTCTCGCGTCGCCGCCCCCCTCGTCCTCCACGGCGTCGGCCGCCGCGAGCGCCGCGATCGCCGTTACCAGCGGCACCCGCTCGGCCTCGATCTCCGGCCGCATCACGACTGAACAGAGAATGCACGATCCCTTCGGAGCGAACCACGCACGGCCGAATCGGCCCCGTCCCTTGGTCTGTTCATCCGCGAAGACGGCGGTGCCGTCGGCGGCGCCCGCGAGCGCCTCCTGCCAGGCGCGATCGTTCGTCGATTCGCACGCATCGACGCAGATCACCTTGCGGCCCATCACCCGAGTGTGGAGCCGCGAGCGGATTGCGTCGGGCGTCAGCTTCATGTAGAGAGAGAGCCCCGGGGGAAGCCCGGGGCTCTCTCGTGAATTGCGCCTACTTCTTCGGAAGTTCCATCGTCGCCTTGCCGTCCTCGCCCTTGCTGTCGAGCCAGGACTTCATGCCCGAAGCCTCCATGGCGACCAGGCCGCCGTGCTCGGAGCCGATGTGCAGCTTCCACACATCCTTGGAGAACCACGACGCGCTCGTGTAGTCCTTGCCCGAGATGTTCACCGTCGCATCGACGCGGTGGCACGCGAACTCGCCCGCCTTCACCGACTTCTTCTCGTCCGACTCCTTGATCTGGGCCTTCGGAGTCTCGCCGCCCTTGGCGGTCGGCGGCTCGTTGACCTTGATCGACGTCCACTCCTTGTCGCCCTTCGCGGCGGCGTACGCCTTCGAGATCTTCTTGTCGGCGCCGACGCAGAAGAGGTGACCGTAGGTCATCGATCCGGCGTCCATCCACCACTCGACCCACCAGTTGCTGCCTTCCTGGCCGACGACCTTGACCGTCGTCGACGTCTTCGCGCCGCCGGCCTCGCCGGCGTACGTCATCCACTGGCCGACCTTCGCGCCTGAGAGATCGCCCGTGAACTGGGTGTTGAAGCATTCCGTCGGCTTCCAGGCGCCGCCGCCGCCCCCGCCCATCGGATTGAGACCGCCGCAGCCGACCATGGCCGCGACCGCACACATCGCCAACGTCGTGTAGACTCCGCGCTTCATGCATCCTCCGTAGCTAGAAAAGTCGCGCCGAGGATACCCTCCCCGGCACACCTCGGAAAAGTTTTTGTCCCCCGCGGTTTCACCGTCTCGGTAAATGAAGTTCGAGCGAAATGTCGACCGCCGGCGCCGAGTGCGTGAGCGCCCCGACGCTAATCCAGTCGACGCCCGTCTCCGCGATCGCGCGCACGGACTTGAGATTCACGCCGCCCGAAGCCTCGATCGTGATCGCCGCGTTGATCCTTCGGAGCGTGGGCACGAGCCGCTTCATCGTGGGGGCAGGAATGTTGTCGAGCATGAGCACGTCGAGATCGAACGTCGAGAAAAGGAGCGCCTGATCCACGGTCTGCGCCTCGATTTCGATGCGGAACCCCGGGCCCTTCTTGAGCCGCAACGCCATGACGGCGGCTCGCAGCGCCTCCTCGTCACCGACGGCCTCGATGTGGTTGTCCTTGATCAGGGCCGCATCGCCCAGCGAAACGCGGTGATTCGTGCCGCCGCCGCACTGCACGGCGTACTTCTGGAGCGAGCGCAGTCCCGGCGCGGTCTTGCGCGTGTCGAGGATCTTCGCCTGCGTGCCGCGCACGCGATCGACGAAGGCGCGCGTGAGCGTCGACACGCCGGAGAGCTGCTGGAGCAGGTTGAGCGCGGTGCGCTCGCCCGCGAGGATCGATCGCGCCCGTCCGGCAATTTCCGCGATCACGTCCCCCTCTTTCACGCGGGCGCCGTCCTTCACCGTCGGCGTGAACTTCGCCCCCCCCACCTGCTTGAACACCTCGCGCGCGACGTTGAGACCGCTGATGATGGCGCGCTGCTTGCAGTGGAACAGTCCGACGGCGCGTCGCGACGGATAGACCGTGGCTTCGCTCGTGACGTCCCCGTGTGCGAGGTCCTCCGCGAGCGCCCTGCGGACGACGTCGGCGACGTCAGCTTTCACGCTACTTCAGGACCTCTTTCATCCGCTTGCCGATGTCGGCGGGGCTTTTCACCATGTGAACCCCTGCTTCGCTGAGCGCGGCCATTTTCTCTGCGGCCGTTCCCTTGCCGCCCTGGATGATCGCGCCCGCGTGGCCCATGCGCTTGCCGGGAGGGGCGGTCTGGCCGCCGATGAACCCGACGACGGGCTTCTTCACGTTCGCCTTGATGTAGGCCGCGCCCTCTTCCTCCATCGTGCCGCCGATCTCGCCGATCATCACGATCGCGTGGGTGTCGGGATCGGCGTTGAAGAGCGTAAGCGTATCGACGAAGTCCGTGCCCTGCACGGGGTCGCCGCCGATTCCGACGCACGTCGACTGGCCGAGTCCGACGGCCGTGAGCTGCCACACGGACTCGTACGTGAGCGTGCCCGAGCGCGAGACGACGCCGACGTGGCCCGGCTTGTGGATGTATCCCGGCATGATGCCGACTTTCGTCTGTCCCGGCGTGATGAGGCCGGGGCAATTGGGCCCGATCATCCGCGTCTTCGTCTGCTTGAGGAACGCGCGCAGCCGCACCTCGTCCATGATCGAGATGCCCTCGGTGATCGCGACGACGAGCGGAATCCCCGCGGCCGCCGCCTCCATGACGCTGTCTGCCGCGCCGCCGCCCGGCACGAACACGATCGAGACGTTCGCGCCCGTCTCCTTCACCGCCTGCTCGACGGTGTTGAATACCGGCACCTTGTCCTCCCAGCGGGTGCCGCCCTTGCCGGGAGTCACGCCGGCAACGACCTGCGTGCCGTACTCCAGCATCCCTTTCCCGTGGATCGTCCCAGCCTCGCCCGTGAGGCCCTGCACCACGACGCGCGTGTTCTTGTCGACGAGAATGCTCACTTCGACTCGCCTCGCTTCCGCTCGGCTCGCTCAGTGCAAGCAACTTGAGAGCTCATAGTCCTGCCGCCTGCTTGACCTTGTTCGCGGCATCGCCCATGTCGCTCGCCGAGATCAGCTTGAGTCCCGATTTCGACAGGATCTCGCGCCCCTTGTCGACGTTCGTGCCTTCGAGGCGCACGACGATTGGGATCTTGACTTCGATTTCATTCACCGCGTCGACGATCCCCTGCGCGAGGACGTCGCACCGGAGGATGCCGCCGAAGATGTTGATGAGAACCGCCTTCACGGAGGGATTGGCCAGCAGCAGCTTGAAAGCCTTCTTCACCTGCTCCTTGTTCGCGCCGCCGCCCACGTCGAGGAAGTTCGCGGGCGTGCCGCCCGCGTACTGGATGATGTCCATCGTCGCCATCGCGAGTCCGGCGCCGTTGACCATGCACCCGATGTTACCGGAGAGCGAGACGTAGTTGAGACCGATCGCCGTCGCCTCGTGCTCGATCGGATCCTCTTCGGCGGCGTCCGCCATGGCCGCGAGCTCGGGTTGCTTCTTCAGCTCGATCGCGCGGTCGTCGATCGACATCTTTGCGTCGAGCGCGACGATGCCGCCCGCCTTCGTGACCACAAGCGGGTTGATTTCGAGCATGCTGCAATCGCGCTCGACGTACATCTTCGAGATCGCCGACGTCATCGCGCAGAATTGCTTGAAGGCGTCTCCGGTAAGTCCGAGGCCCCAGGCGAGCCGGCGCATCTGGAACGGCAGCAGCCCGGGACCGACGTCAAACGTCTCTTTCAGGATCGCGCTCGGGTTCTTGTGCGCGACCTCCTCGATTTCGACGCCGCCCTGGGCGCTCGCCATGACGACCGGCTTGCCGAGCTTCCGGTCGAGGACGCACCCGAGATAGAGCTCGCGGGCGATGTCGCATCCGCTCTCGACGTACACTTTGCGAATGACGCGTCCCTTTGCGCCGGTCTGGATCGTCACGAGCGTGCCGCCGAGCATCTTCGCGGTCAGGTCGCGCGCCTCGTCGGCTGACTTGGCGATCTTGACGCCGCCCTGCACGCGGACAGTCTTGAGGTCCTTCTCGTAAATCGTTCCTTTGCCGCGTCCGCCGGCGTGCGTCTGCACCTTGACGGCCACGACCGGCGTGCCGAGCGCCTTGTAAGCCTCCGCGGCCTGATCGGCCGTTTCAGCCAGGCGACCCTGCAGGATCGGGATGCCGTATTTACTGAGGACCTGTTTGGCCTGATACTCGTGGAGGTTCATTCTTGGCTTGGCTCGAAAGGCGGTTGTGGGAGCCCTCGGCGCGGCTCGGGGCGGGCTGAATGCCGCCCTTCATGCTCGGCGCCGTGATGCGCTGTTCCATGAGTCGACCGGGGTCGAACTTCACGATCTTGCGTTCAGGGATGAGATACTCCTGCTTCGGCGAGCGCGGGTTGCGCGCGATTCGCGAACGCTGAACCACAACTTTGAACACGCCAAAGTTGCGCAACTCGATCTTGTCCCCCTTCACCAGGGCCTCGATCACCATGTCCAGGGTCCCCTGCACGATGCGGCGGGTCTGGGCGATCTCTTCTTCGAACTTCTCAGCGAGGGTGCGAACGAGATCGTTCTTGGTCAGAGTGGCCATGAGCGCGCCATTACAACAGTCAAGTATCCGAGGGTCAAGGAGTTACAACGGACCGATCCCAATCCCGATCTCGATCCCGATCAGGCGCGTAAGACGTCCTGCATGGTGTAGAGACCCGCCTTGGCTTTCGAAAGCCAGGCGGCGGCGCGCAGGGCGCCCTTCGCGAAGATGTCTCGCGTGCTCGCGCGATGCGTGATCTCGAGGGTGTCCCCCAGCGAACCGAAGATGATCCGATGCTCGCCGACGACGTCCCCCGATCGCACGGAAACGATGTTGACCTTCCGTCCCGTCGCCTTCGCAATCTCCTCCGCAATCGTCTTGGCCGTTCCGCTCGGCGCGTCCTTTTTGAACCGGTGGTGAGTGTCGACGATGTCGTAGTCGTAGTCCGTTCCAAGAAGCTGCGCCACCTCCGCCGCGACGCGGAAGAGGACGTTGACGCCGACGCTCATGTTCGACGAGAGGAGCACCGGGATTTTCTTCGCCGCCGCGGCGATTTCCTTCTTTTGCTCGTCGGTGAATCCCGTCGTGCAGACGACGTGCGGGAGCCTGCGCTTCACGCACTCGACGAGGCGCGCGAGCGACGCGTCCGGCGTGGAGAAATCGATGAGCGCATCCGCTTTTCCGTTCAACTCCGCCGACACCTTCACACGGAGCGGCTCCTCGCGGCCGAGCACGGTGCCATAGTCCTTGCCGAGCTTCGGGGCGCCCGCGGCTTCGAGCGCTTCGGCGATGACGAACGCCTTGTCGTCGGCCGCAAGCCGGCCGACGGTAAGTCCCATTCGTCCGCACGCGCCGTTGATCGCAATCTTCGTCGCCATCAGTCCTTGAGCCCCTCCAGGATGCGCTGCGTCTGCACGTACTTCGTGACAAGTTCCTCGGAGCGCCTCAGCCGGTCGGCGTCGCCGGCGGACAGTTTGTAGGACGTCTGGTGGATCATCGACGCGAGGCTGAAGGGATCGAGCTCGATCTGGATCGCCGGCACCTGGGTGCGGCGGAGGAGCGCGAGAGCGCGCGCTTCCGGCTCGCCCTTGCCGGAGAAGATGACGCCCGTCAGCCGGTATCCCTGCTTGGGACTGCCGAGCATCGCGGAGAGTGCGGCCATCAGGATGTCCTCGCGATCGATCGGGCAGAGCAGCGTGATGTTCCCCTTGAGCTGCTCGAGCGTCCCTGCGGCCGTGGACGCCCCGAGGACGAAGCGTCCCAGCTTGACGCCGATAAGCTGCTCCGCGTTGAGCACGCGCCCGCGGAACTCCTCCTGGATGTTGCGCATGGTCGGACGCGCGAGCTCCGGCTCGTACGGCATCGTGCCGAGGAGACGCGCGTTGAGCGACTCCATCACCGGCCCGAGGAAGGAGTGCAGCCGGTCGAATTCGTGCGGGTAGGCCTTGTTGACGATGACGCCCAGAACCTCCACCCCCGCGCGTTCGTAGAAGCTCTTGTTGAGAATCACCTCGTCGGCCGGCTGGCCGACGCCGCCGCTGGCGACGATGATGACGCGCGCGTCGAGCATCTTCGCGATGAAGGCATTCGACATGTCGAACGCGGCTCCCGTGGCCGCGTTGCCCGTCCCTTCGATGACGAGGACATCGCGACGGTTCATGGAGCGCTTGTGGCCGTTGCGAATCTGCTCGATCAGGCGCTCGCGCCCCCCCTTCGCGGTCCAGTCCACGGGGAATCCCTCGAGCACGATGGGGGACATGTCGTGCGCCGAGGCCTCGAGCGCGAGAGCGTCCTTCATGAAGGCGGCGTCGCTGTCGACGCGGTGTTCGCCGACCTCGAGATTCGCATGTCCGATCGGCTTGAAATAGCCGACCCGGCGGCCGTGCTTGGTCAGGGCCTTGGCGATTCCGAACGCAAGAAGGGTCTTTCCCTCGTGGTGGCGCGTCGCCGTGATGAACAGGTTCTTCATGCGCGCGGGGGATGATACTCGACGCGCGGGAAGCCGTGAAGCGTTGGATTGGACTTGCACGGCCAGCCCGTATTTGGTGCAGTAGTGGCTCTCCCGCACGGGGCAGCGGGGTTTGTGAGTCCAGGGTTAAGAGGCGGCATGGCACAGCATCTGGCTGTCCAGGATTTCAGCCTTCGACACACGCTGGAGAGCGGCCAGTTCTTCCGCTGGTCGTGCGCCGACGGCGTCTACACGATCCAGACGCGCGACGTCGTCTTCCGTGCGTGGCAGGATGGCGATCGCCTCTACCACTCGGGGATGCCCGCGTGGTTCGTGCGCGATTTCTTCTCGCTCGACCACGATCTCCCGACCATCGTCCGCGCGATTGATCGCGACGCGTGCATGCACGAGGCCGTGCGGCGCTATGCGGGCGTCCGAATCATCCGTCAGGACGCGTGGGAGTGCACGGCGGCCTTCATCACGTCGATCGCGTCGAACATTCCGCGCATCGCCGGCAACATCGAGAGCATGACGCGCACCTACGGGTTCGATATCCGCCGCGGGTCGATCGTCGGACGCCAGTTTCCGACGCCGGAGAAGCTGGTCGATGAGGCAAAGCTGCGCGAGCTGGGGTTGGGATTCCGCGCGCGGTATCTCGTCGATGCCGCCCGCCTGGTACAGGCGGGGCTGCTGGAGGATGTGGGCGGGATGGCGGGTCTCGACGCGCGCGATGCGCTCATGGTCATGCCGGGCGTTGCGGAGAAGGTTGCGGACTGCGTCCTGCTCTTCGCGTACGGCCGGCTCGACTCGTTCCCCGTCGACACGTGGATCCGCAAGGTGATGAGCAGGATTTACTTCGAGGGGCGCAACGTCACCGACATGCAGATACGCCGTTTCGCGGCGCGCTATTTCGGCCGCTACGCCGGATACGCGCAGCAGTATCTCTACATCTGGTCGCGCGCGAACTGGAACGACATCGCGGCGAAGCCGCAGCCGAAGTCCGACACGTCGATCATCCGCGAGCTGGCGAAGCGAGTCTTGGAGAAGAAGACGACGCGCCGATACCTGTCGCTGACGCGGTGACAAGTCGCGTGTCGTGAGGTGTGCGCCGGCTCACACCTCGAAACTCATCACTGCCCCTGCGGCCTCTCTCCGAGCTTGGCCTTCAGCTTCATTTCCGCACCCGCCCGCTTGATCGTAAATTCCACCTCGTCGCCGACGAAGTAGGAGCCGATCTGGCCGATCGCCTCCTCCATGGTCGCGACGGCGACGCCATTGACGGCGGTGATGACGTCCCCCTCCTGCATCCCAGCGCGCTGCGCGGCCGTGTCGGGAATCACCTGGGACACCGCGACGCCGTCCCCACTCGTCTGCACGCTGACGCCGAAGAATCCTTTCGCGCGGATCCCTGCCATGCCTCCGGGGCGCGGCCCCCAGATCTTTACTTGGAAGTCGTGCGCGGCTGTCGCGATCCAGCGCGCTCCCGGTGCGATCGCGATGCCGTAAACGTCGCCCGAATGATGTTTCAGCTCGGCGAGTTCCTTGCCGTCGGCGGCCTCGTAGATCTTTACGAGGCGTCCCCCGGCGGCGACGAGGTGCCGGCCGTCCGGTGAGAATTCCGCCGCATACACGCCCGCCGTCCCGACCGTCGTCGTCCACACCTGGCGCCCGAGATCCGCGTCGCAGACGTGCACGGTCCCGCCCGCCGTCCCGACCGCGATATGCCGGCCGTTCCTGGACCACGCGATGGCCAGCAATGCATTACCGTCCACGCCGAGCTGCATGGACTTCTCTTCGCGCGCCGCATCCACGTCCCAAAGCCGCACCGTCGTGTCGTACGACGTCGTCGCGAGGCGCTTGCCGTCGGGACTCCACGCAACCCCCGCCACATAATTCGTGTGTCCGCCGAGCGTCTTCAGGTCCTTGCCCGACTCCACATCCCACACGCGGGCGGTCTGGTCCGCGCTGCCCGAGGCAAGACGCTTGCTGTCCCGCGTCCATGCGAGCCCGTAAACCGCCGCCGTGTGTCCCGTCAGCGCCTTGCATTCCGTCCACGTCTTCGTTTCGTACACGCGCACCACACCGTCGCCCCCGCCGGCCGCGACGAATCGTCCGTCGGGGCTGAACGCGACCGCCCAAGCGAAGTCGCCGTGCTTCGCGAACGCCTTCTCTTCCTTCCACGTGACGGTGGAGAAGATGTGGACCACGCCGTCCGCGCCCGCGACGGCGAGCCATCGGCTGTCGGGGCTAACCGCGGTACCGTACAGGCCGGTCGACTTGATCGGGATCGACCGCTGAAGCCCGACGTTGCGCGGCGTGAATGCGACCTCCCGACGGGACGTATCGCCCCAGGCGGCGCTGACGCCCACGAGCAGAAGGACCGCGATGCGCATCTAAGTATTGGACGTTCTGGGGAGGTGGAGGGCTACCACTTTTCGATACCAGGTGCGCTCGCTGCTCACTTCCAACGTCCCAGCTTCGCGCGCACGAAGCGCTCCCGGCCCTCGCGACGCACGCGCAGCGTGATCTCGTCCCCCTCGAAGGTGCCGCGCATGTGGTTCATGAAGTCGTCCGACTCTTTCACGTCGACCGCATCGACGCCGACGATGAGGTCGCCCACCTGGAAGCCGAGGCCCTCTGCCTGTGAACCCTCGATGACGCTTCCGACGAGGGCGCCCCCGTCGCTCGAATACGAAACGCCGAGGAACCCGGCGACGCGTTCGACGGCCGGCTCCGCGAATGGCGCGGCGGCGCGCGCGTTCCAGACGCGAATGCGGTTGTCGGCGAACGTCGCGATGACGGTCGTGCCGCTCGAAGGGAACGCGATGCCCGTTGCCGTGGACTTCGCCACGCGTGTCGCGCCCCGCTCCGATCCGTCGCTGCGCCAGTACCGGATTCCGTCCGCGCCGGCGCTGCCGATCACGGCACCGTCCGGGGCAAAGGCCAGCGCGTTCACGGGTCCGGGGTGCCCGGCCCGCTGCCAGAGTTGCGTCCCCGAGCCCGTCGCCCAGCAGCGGATGGCACCATCGAGAGCGCCTGTTGCGACGCGTGACCCGTCCGGCGAGAACGAGACCGCGGTCGCGGCCTTCTCGTGTCCCGTCAACGCGTGAAACTGTTTGCCCGTCTTCAGATCCCAGATGCGGACGACTCCGTCGCCGCCCGCGGTGGCCGCGCGAAGTCCGTGCGCCGCGACCTGCGTCACGGGCGCGCCGTGCGCGAATGTGAAGACAAGGGCTCCGTCCAGCTTCCACGCACAAGCCGTGTCCGCGCCGCCGCCGATCACAAGCGAGCCGCCCGACGCGAAGGCGAGCGACTGAATGGGCCCTTCGTGCCCCGTCAGCACGCGCTCGCACCGCGGCGGTTCCAGGGTCCAGAGCCGGATCGTGCCGTCGCGGCCTGCCGAGGCGAGTCGCTTCGCGTCGCGGTCGAACGTCACGGCATAAACGTACCCTGTGTGTCCCTCGATCAGCCGCGGACCGCCTTCGCGGGCGGTGTCCCAGAGCGCGATCTTCCCGTCGCGCCGGCCCGCGGCGAGCAAGCGGCCGTCGGCGGCCGACGCGGCGGCGAAAACGTACTCGTCCCCGGCGTCGATGACGCGGTCGAGCCGCAGCTTCGCGGGATCCACGAGGCCGCGCCTCGGTGAGGCATCCGCGAACGCAAATCCGGCGGCCAAGATGACGACGATACTGCGCATGACGACGCGATTACTCCGAGAGGCGGCCCCCCAGCTTCACCTTGCGCTTGTCCTGTTCGCCATCGCGCGTGAAGACGAATTCGACTTCGTCTCCCTCCTCCATGCCGTTGACAAGCGCGCGCAGTTCCTCGAATGTGCTGATCTCCTTGCCGGCAAACGTGACGATCACGTCGCCGATCTGAAGGCCGGCGCTCGAGGCGGCGGAGTCCTCTACGACGCTCGCGACGCTGACTCCCTTGCCGGCGGGCCCGGCGCCCCCCGTGATGCCGAGGAATCCGGGCTTGCCGCTGCGCTTGGGCGCCCAGTTGCCCGGGGTCGGCGCTACGGCGCCGCGACCCCAGATCAGGACCTTGCCGTCGTTGCCGCCGCTGACCAGCGTGCGCCCGTCGGGCGTGAAGGCGAGCGTGCGGACGCCGCCGGCGGGATGTCCTTCGCTCTTGCGGATTTCGCGGCCGGTTTTGCGGTCCCAGAGCCGGATCATGCCGTCCTGGTGTCCGGTCACGAAGTACTTGCCGTCGCGCGTGAACGCGAGCGCGCGGTGATCCTTCGTCGCGTTGCAGGTCCGCACTTCCTTGCCGGTGGTCGCGTCGCACAGCCGTGTCGTGCCGTCGTTGCCGACGAAACCGATGAGCTTGCCGTCCGGCGACACCTGGAGGTCGTACACAACCTTCGCGGTCCCCTCGATCTGGAAGAGTTCC
>CAYXVY010000038.1:0-10505 GCA_964468745.1 uncultured Planctomycetales bacterium
GCGACGATCCGTCGTTCCGCATCAGGCGCACCGTCGTCGGCAAGCTGGGGGACCTTGGGGAAGAGAAGGCGATCGGGGCGCTCGAGAAGCGCTCGCCGCTCGAATTCGACGGACGGCTCGTCAAAGACATCCGGAAAGCGGTCGCGAAGATCAAGAACCCGCCGCCCGCACCGCCGAAGAAGTAGGCCCGATGGCCCCGTTTGGTCGATCTTGTTAGCATAGAGAAGTGAGCAAGGTCGCCATTCACGGCTGTCCTCTGGATCTCGGCGCCAACCGACGCGGCGTCGAAATGGGCCCCAGCGCCCTGCGCGTGGCCGGCCTCGCCGAGCGCATCAAGAGCCTCGGGTACGACGTGGTCGATCGCGGCGACATCGACGCCCCGCTCCAGGAGGAGTGCGAGATCGGCGACCCGAAGATGAAGTACGCCGCGGACATCAAGAAAGTCTGCGACGAGCTGTGCGAGCGCACCTACAAGTCGTGCAAAGAGGGGTTCATCCCCGTCACGCTCGGGGGCGACCACTCGCTGGCGATGGGCTCGATCTCCGGCGTCGCGAAGTTCCACCGCGAGCAGGAAAAGAAGATCGGCTTGATCTGGTTCGACGCGCACGGCGACATGAACACGCCCGAGTCGTCGAGCAGCGGAAACGTCCACGGCATGCCGCTCGCGCACATCCTCGGGATGGGGGACGCGACCCTCGCCGGCATCGGCGGCTTCAAGCCGAAGCTGCACTACACGAACGCCGTGCTGATCGGGATCCGCGACCTCGACGAGCGCGAGAAGGGGATGATCGCGCAGAGCGGCATCCACGTCTTCACGATGAAGGACATCGACAAGCACGGCATCTCGCACGTGATCGACGAGGCGATCGATCACGCCACGCGCGGCACGGCGGGCGTGCACGTCTCGTTCGACATCGACGCGATGGACCCGCGCGACGCGCCGGGGGTGGGCACGCCGAAAAAGGGCGGGCTCACGTACCGCGAGGCGCACCTGTCGCTTGAGATCGTGGCGGACGCGCGCGCGCTCATCGGAATGGACATGGTCGAGATCAACCCGATCCTCGACACGCGCAACAGCACGGGCGAATTGGGGGCGGAGCTGATTCTGTCCGCATTGGGTAAGAGGATCTTTTAGCGAAGGGCGGGCGACGATGGCGACCAAGGGCATGGACCCCCTGATGAAGAAGCTTTACATCGGGTTGGCAGCGGTGGTCCTGTTCCTCACGTGTACGATCTGGGGATGCATGTCGTGCGGCAAGGGCGGCAAGGAAATGGGCTGGTACAAGTGCCGCAAGGAGGGTTGCGCCGGGCGCGTGGAAGTCCAGATGCAGGGCAAGAAGCCGAAGAGCGGCAAGATCCCGACGTGCGTCGACACACACGGTCAGATGAAGTTGGAGGAGTGATTCCTCGGCGCGAGGCGTCCAGAATCCAGTGACTCCCGAAGACAAGGAATTCGCGCGCACCTGTCTCGAGAAGCGGTGGCTGACGATCGAGCAGGTGGAGGAGATCAAGCGGGTTTCGGCGGAGCGATCGCAGACGTTCCGCGACGTCGCCGTCGCGTACGGCCTCGTGCGGGAGAAGCGCGCGGCGCCGGCGCCGCCGGTGTGGGGGTACGTCGTCCTTGGCGTGTTCGCGTTCTTCCTGGTCGGCTCGACCGCGACCCTCGTTCTCTGGCTGCGGGCGAATCGAGCGCTGGAGCTGGAGAACGCGCGCGTCCGTGCGGCGCTCGAACGGCAGCATGGCCGCGAGCGGGATCCGGATCCGACGCCGCTGGCCATCCAGGCGGAGCGGCGGCTGATGAGTGCGCGCGAATCGCTTCGATACGTCGACCATAACTCGAACAAGCTCCCCGAGGCCGAGCGGCAGACGCGACTCGCGGAGTCGGTCGCGGGATTCGACCAGTATCTCGACTTCCGGCCCGACAGCGCGGCGGTCCTGTGCGATCGCGGTCGCGCGCGCGACATGCTGGGACGCCTGCCCGACGCGCTGGCCGACTACGAGAAGGCGATGCAGCTTGACCCGACGCTCGGTAGACTCGTCGCTCAACGGGTGGAACAGCTGCGGACCGTGATCCGTCCCAAATAGCATGGACGATATCCTCATCATCGACGAGAACGACCGGTACGGCCGGTTCCGCCTCATCTCGTGGTGGCGGCAGGAGAAACTGCTCGCCGGCAAGGTGCTCGTGGTTGGCGCAGGTGCTCTCGGCAACGAGGTGCTGAAAAACCTCGCGCTGCTCGGCGTCGGGCACGTGTTCATCATCGACTACGACTCGATCGAGTCGACCAATCTGACGCGCAGCGTTCTCTATCGCGCGGGTGACGAAGGGCAGCCGAAGGCGCTGCGCGCGGCGGCGGCGGTGAAGCTGATCAATCCGGATGTGAAAGTGCACGCGCTCAACGGCAACGTCATCACGGATCTCGGGCTCGGCCTATTCGCGGAGATGGACGTCGTGATCGGCTGCCTCGACAACCGCGAGGCGAGGCTCTGGATCAACCGCCAGTGCTGGAAGGTGAATCGCCCGTGGGTCGATGGCGCCATCCAGGAGATCAGCGGCGTCGCGAAGGTCTTCTGTCCGCCCGCGAGCGCGTGTTACGAGTGCGCGATGACGGAAGCGGACTACCGGCTGATCAATCTCAAGTACTCCTGTCCGCTGCTGAAGCGCGAGGACATCGCCGAGGGGAAGGTGCCCACCGCGCCGACAATCTCGTCGATCATCGCCGGGATCCAGACGCAGGAGGCGTTGAAGCTGCTGCACGGATTGGCGGTGAAGCCCGGCGCGGCGATGGTGTTCAACGGCGAGTCGAACAATTTTTACACGACGAACTATCAGCGCAAGGAAGACTGCCTGTCGCACGAGACGTACCCGTCGCCCGAGGACGTGCCGCTCGGCGCGTCCTCGACTGCGGAGGAGCTCTTCAAGCACGCCGGCGGGGCGCTCGAGCTCGATCGCGATCTGCTGCTCGAGGTCCATTGCCCGACGTGCGACATCCGCAAGCCCATCATGAAGCCGCTGGCGCTCTCGCACTACAAGGACGGCGTCTGCGCGAAGTGCGGCACCGTGATGCTGACGAAGATTGTGCACACCATCGAGGCGGGGACTCCCGAGGCGAAGCGGACCCTGCGGGAACTGGGGGTGCCGCCGTTCGACATCGTGCGGGTGCGGAAGGGGCGCGACACGCGATTCCTGCGGCTGGCGGGAGACCGCGCGGAACTGATTCGCTGGGAATAGCGATTGTCCGTGAGCACCGCGGCTCCCGCGTCGTCACACCTTTAGATGGTGCGTTGACACCCTGACAATCGGGTGTTAGAACCTAATCAGAGGGATTGTCGAAAGGTCGTAACGAGCAGGGGATCGCGGAGTCTCAACACCATGCTGGAAGAGCAGCCAAGGAGGTCGGGTATGGCAGAGGGTGAAGGCGTTCAGGTCACGTTCCTGGATCAGACGGGCGCCAAAAGCGTGAAGGCGAAGATCTCTCCGACAGTCCCGGTGAAGAAAATTCTTCCGAACATCATCACGAAGATGCAGCTTCCCGTGACCGCTCCGGATGGGACGCCGATGTCGTACAGCCTGGACCACAAGGAGGGCGGCAAGCGCCTCCAAGAGGGCCAGTGCCTGCCCGAAGCCGGCGTGAAGGAAGGCGATCACCTCATCGTCTATCCGGAGATCGTGGCCGGTTAGCGCCGCTTCGCGAGATCAAAGAGCAGAGACGAAAGATCAAAGGTCGTTGGCGCTGGCGCGCCCCTCTTTTTAGGTGATGGGTAGCGATGGGAGTGGAGCTCTCTGATCTTTCATCTCTGATCTTTGGTCTTTTCCTGCCATGAGCAACAAGGCTTACGCTGTCGGCATCACGCTGCTCTTGGGGTTCATCGGCTACGGCGTCTGGAAGGTCGTCCTGAAAGAGCGGCTCCCCCTGCTGTCGTACTCGGGGGAGATCGACGGCATCCTGCGGCTGGCGGAGGAGACGATCGAGAAGAGCATGCCGCCGCGCACGGACGCGGTGAAGCTGAAACGAGGGGCCGCCGAGCTGCGAGCGAAGCACGACGTCCTGATCGAGCGTGCCGGCGACAGCGACAAGCACCGGCCGTCCTATCGCAAGATTGACGAAATCGTGATGCAGATCGAATATGCGGCGCAGCAGCCCGACTCGGCCGACGTGGTCGAAGCGCGGTTTCGCAAGGCGCGCGAGGGGATGGCGGACGTCAAGTCGCTCCTCGGCACGCCGCAGGACGAGCCCACGCAACCGTAAGGAATCAGATGGCGATGTTCGACACGCCGCGGACGCGGCGCCTGCAGTCCGACACCGAGGCGATGAAGGCGCTCAAGGAGAATTCCTCCATCGTCGACTTCCAGTCGTTCGGCGATCCGCCGGAGCGCTACCTGATGACGTTCCGCGGCAAGGGGCTGATGCGCAAGACCGAGTCCGAGGGGGTGGATGTAGCCGATGTCCATCGCGTAGAGATCCGTCTGGGGATCGATTACCCGCGCAGCCGGCCGGACCTTCAGTGGCTGACGAGCATCTATCACCCGAACATCTCGGCCGTCGGCGCCGTCTGCCTCGGCGGCTATAGCACCAACTGGGTGCCGAGCCTGGGGCTTGCGGAGTTGTGCGAGATGCTGTGGGACATGGTGCGCATGTCGAACTACGACCCGAAGAGCGCCTATAACTACAGCGCGGGGCGCTGGTGCGAAACGCAGACGCAGTACGACTTCCCGCTGGACAAGCGCAACCTGCGCGACCGTGTAGGGAAGACGGTGGGCGCGAACGTGATCAAGATCGACCTCGGCGGGAGGAAAGAGGCGCCGGCGATCGTGAAGCCGCCGGAGGACGACATTCTGATCATCGATGACTCGACGCCCACGCCCGCATTGCCCATCCGGCCCGTGCCGCGGCCGGCGGTGCAGCAGTCCCGCCCGCAGGCTCCGCCTCGTCCGCCGCCGCGGCCCGCGGACGATCCGGATATCCTGATCATCGACGATGAATAGCGACATCGATATCGTCGGGGAAGTGGGCGAGCTTGAGATCGCCAAGCCGCCGGAGAAGATCATCCCGACGCTCGACAAGGCGCACCGCGTGGAGCCGATGGGGACGATCGCCGGCGACGACCTGCACATCTTCCTGCGCGAGGAGATCCTGCGCGAGATCGTCCTGTACGCGAAGTCGAACGTCGCGCGCGAGCTGGGCGGGGTGCTCATCGGCGACTTCTACGCCTGGAAACAGAATCTCTGGCTGGACATCGTCGGCTACGTCAAGGCGCAGAACTATCAGAATACGGCGGCGAGTTTCACATTCACGCACGATGCGTGGAGTGGGATCACGCGCGAGAAGGAGAAGCGCTTCAACGACAAGCCGATCGTGGGCTGGCAGCACACGCATCCCGGATACGGCGTGTTTCTGTCGGGCATGGACATGTTCATTCAGAACAATTTCTTCAACCTGCCGTACCAGGTGGCGCTGGTGGTGGATCCGCGGGCGGACACGCTGGGGTTTTTCCAGTGGAAGCATCGGCGCGTGACGCCGTGCGGTTTTTTCTACATCTTCGACCGGTAGCGCGGGATAATTCGCAGGCATGGCACGCGGCGCTGGCAAGTGCGTCCTTTGCGGCAAGGGCGTGAAGAGCGGGGAAGCCGTCTCGACGTACCGCATCGAGGGGGATATCAAGGGATTCGCGCGGGACATCGATCTGCGCAAGGCTTTCCACAATGATTGCCTTACCCGCGATGCCGGGATCAATGAGATCGCGCGGGCGCAGGTGCTCGATTACCTGGAGGCGGTTGCGTTCAACACGTCCGTGCTTGATGATCTCAAGACCCAGAATCTCGATCGCGCGGCCCGGGTGTTGCGCGAGCTGAAGTGGCGGGATAAGTACAAGCCACCGCCGAAATAGGCGCTTACAAGTAAATCGAGTTTTACAGGGCGCCCTGGTGCAACGCTGCTTGTCAGTTGCAATCCGCTGGGCGCAAGGCGCTTGTAGCGTTTGCCCCTTCCTGCCACATGGCATAACGGTTGCTATCCATGGGGTTAGAAGAATTTGTAGCCGGCTGGCGAAATCGTTAATCAGGCTCGCCCCTTTCGCCAGCCGGCGTTTTATTTTGTTCAACACTGGGAGTCGGCTAGCGATGTATAGAAGGGCTGGAGGACAATAGAACATGAAGAGCGTATCGTTTGCACTCGTCCTGCTGACCGCGTCGTTTGTGACGCTGTCACAGGTGGACCTGTACGGGCAGTGATGCGGCGGTGGCGGCGGAGGAGGTTCCTCCGGCGGCAGCGGCGGATCATCGTCGGGCGGTGGTGGGGGTGGGAGTAGCGGCGGCGGCGGGAACTCCGGCGGAGGCTGGTGGTCCGGCGGCAGCGGCGGCGGTGGTAACGGCGGCAACGGTGGAAGCGGCGGCAGCAAGGGCAGCGACGCTCCGGCCAACGTCACCGAAACGATCTGGATGCGCTATTACAGCAACGGTGAGATCGATCCGAAGGTCACCGTGGCTGCGCTCAAGAAGGTCGCCGGCGTAGGCGACGTGGAAGTGGTTCCGCTGCAGCGCCGTCTGCGCGTGACCTACACGGGCAGCTGCAAGAACCTGCCCTCGCTCGAGGCGGCAACGGCCCAGTGTGCCGTTCCGGCCCTCGTGATCAGTCATGTGCACCTGCACCTGCAGTTCAAGGCGCTCTCGGGCGCCAACGTGGGCGAACTGAACAAGCAGCTCTCCACGTGCCGCGGCATCAAGGGCGGCATGGCCCTGGCTACGGCCGGCGAAGTGCACGCCGACATCGACGAGCTGACGTTCGGCGACCTCGAAGGCGCGGCGCAGGCCGCGAAGTTCGACGTCACGCTGAAGTCGCAGCGCTATGTCACGGTCGAATTCGCCAAGGACGGCCTCGAGCTGGCCAAGGTGGAAGCGGCGCTGGAGCGCACGAAGGGCGTGCTCACCATCCGCAGCGGCGGCGAGACGGTCTGCTTCTGGGCGCAGAAGAACGTCACGGACGACCAACTCAAGAAGTCGATCGAGACGACGGGCGCCAAGATCGAGAAGCTCTCGAAGTAACGCGCAACAGTCAATCAGAACGGGCGGGGCCGAAAGGTCCCGCCCGTTTTTCTT
Source organism: uncultured Planctomycetales bacterium (assembly GCA_964468745.1). Taxonomy (GTDB): domain Bacteria; phylum Planctomycetota; class MHYJ01; order MHYJ01; family JACPRB01; genus JACPRB01. The sequence continues at coordinate 7,097 of CAYXVY010000038.1, forward strand.
TAGACGCACGCAAAACGGAGCACCGCAAGAAGGACGCGGTGGAGGCGCACGCCACTCGTCCGCCGCGAGGCTTGGCCTTTTCGGTAACGCTGCTACTTCCACGTAATGAGCGATCCCTGTATCCGTTACAAACGGACAGGCACGGGGGTTGCTAACCAGACATGTGGAGGGCCATCGCATGCGACGTCTGCTGACTGCGGCCGCAATACTGCTGATCACGGCTCGTGCCGCGAGGCCCTGAGGGGGGCCCTCCACCTCGGGGACCGAACGGCCCCCCATGGAGTACGCGACGGTGCGCTACTACGAAGGCACCGACCCCGCGGCATTCAAGAAGGTGCTGGAGGCGGTCAAGGGCGTCCAGAAGGTCCACATGGACAGCGAGCAGCGCGTCGCTCGAGTCTCGTGGGACTGGACATGCCGCGAGCTTCCGCGTCTTGAGGCCGCGTGCGCTCAGGCGGGGATGCCCGCGTTCATCGTGACGCACGCACACATGAAGATCGCCCTGAATAGAATGAAAGGCGCGGGACAGGATCACGAGAAGCTCCAGAAGAGCGTGAAGGACGTCGAGGGCGTGATGGGGGTCGATTCGCCCGTCGGCAGCCCCGAGCTGCGGCTGCACGTGGACTTGCAGAAACTGACGCCGGAGGCGCTGCTCGCCTCCCTCAAGACAGTGGGCTTCGAAGGGGTGATCCAGGGGCTGTTCTGGTACGACGTGGAAGTCGACGGCGAGGACGCGAGCAAGTTGGCAAGCGCGCTCATCGCGTCGAAGGGGATCTTGACCGCGGGCGCGGACGGGACGCACGTCCGGCTCTGGACGGTCAAGGCTGTCACGGAAGTAGTGCTGCGCAAGATGTCGGAAAAGGCCGGCGCGAAGATCGCCCGAATCGACAAGCCGTGAGGGTGATCGCCGTCGTCGCTGGGGTGATCCTGGTCGCCGGGGGAGCGCAGGCCCGGCAGGCTGCCCCCGGTCCTTTGGAGGCCGCTGTCGCCTCGGCTGTCGCGGACATGACCAAGTTGCGCGCGGCGATGATCGAGAAGAAATGTCCCGCGGAAGTGGCGGATTGCGATGCCATCCTCGGCAAGTTCCAGAAATGGAGCCGGCCGATGAACGTGACGCACGGGAATCGCACGCCGTATCCGGGTCAGAAGGAGTACGACGCGATCATGGACGCCTGGGTGGAGGTCGGGGCGTTCGCGGCGAAGGCGTTCTCGGAGGCGCAGACGAAACTCGCCGCACATGCGGACGAGCTCTTCCAGAAGGCAGAGTCGGCGAAGGGCGCGGACAAGGCGAGGCTCGACGGGGCGCAGGATCAGCTTCGGCGCGACGCGCGGCAGGCTGAGGCCCTGGGAGGATGGATGGCGCATTGGGGAGAGCTGCCGCCGCTGCTTCGGGCGCTCAATCGGCGGCGCGTAGCCAGCAAGATGTCCCCCGTCACGATCTCCTTCGCGGCCACGTTTGCGCGCTGGATGCACGTGCAGTATCTCGAGGTGAACCGCGAGCGCAAACCGGACCCGAAGATGCCCGAGGATCCCCGGCTGCCCGGATACACGCCCGAGGGCTCCGTCGCGGGTGAGGGGACGAAGGTCAAGGGGGCCGATGCGGAGTGCATCGACCGGTTCTTCAACACCGGACTCTGGCGCGAGCCGGCCTTCAATCCGCGAATGGCGCGCACCGCGCTCACCACGCGCAACAACTGGATCTGGTGCGCGATGGTTTCTGAAACGACGGACAAAATGTCCGCCTCGATCTTCCATTGGCCGGGCGACGGTGATGACGACATCCCCACCACATTCGTGGATAACGACCCCGTCGCGAAATGCCTGCCGCAGGGCATGGCCGTCGCGGGCACATTCATCACGGTGCAATTCTGGGCCCGTGCCCCTAAAACGAATGAGCTCGACTATCGCATGCTCGACTCGGCAGGGCGCGAAGTGGAGACGGTGCTGCTCACGAAACTCAGCGCGGCGGGGCGCGCCGGCGCCCACGGCGATCTCTATCGTCCCGAGCTGACCTTCGTCCCACGGGAGGCGCTCGCCCCCGGCGAAAAGTACACGGTGGAGCTGACGATCGTGAAGCAGCCGTACCACAAGTTCAGCTTCACGACGAAGCCGTAGGAATCCTCGCCCTCCGGGAGTGCACTTCCTACAATATCGCCGGGAATAAGCGGGCCATCCGCACCGTCTGGTATCCATGGCAAGTCTGGGGGGTCGAATGCGCAACGCACTCTTCGCATTGGCCGCGGCGGCCATCGCAGTCTTCGTGTCGTGCGGAGGAGGGTCCTACCGTTCGGGAGAGCCGTCGCAGGTGCCTGAGTACCGCGTCTACTCCTCCGGCGAGCGGGAGTGCAAGTACTGCAACATTCACGTCTTCGGGGGCCATATCTGCGGCCGCACCGTGCCGTGCGCCCACTGCAAGCGCGAGCACGGCGCCTTCCATCTGCACGAGATCAGCCGCGTCTGTCCGCCGTGCAACTGGACCCACTACGAAGTCCATGTCTGCAACGACTCGAAGGATTGCGGACCGTGCCGCAAGGACGGGCGCAAGTCGGTCGGCGAGAAGGGATGCGACCGCTGCTACCGCATGATGCAGGGGACCACGGTCCACGGGATCACGGCCTACTGCGCCCCTTGCAACAACGAAGTCGGCACCAACCACATCTGCGGCAAGACGCGCATGTGCATCACCTGCGTTCGCGAGGCGGGCGACGGCCACGCGCACGACGCGACGCGCCTCTGCAGCGAGTGCAAGCGAGAGGTTTCGCTCGACCACGAGCACGGCGCAACGACGTACTGCAAGGAGTGTCACAGAGACGCGGGCGCCGGACATCGACACGGCCAGACGATCTGGTGCATCTTGTGCACGGCGGAGAAGGACTGGCCGCACACGGTACACACCGATTACTAATTCCGGCCGGCGTGTGAGGCCGGCCGCAAGCGCTATCATGCCTGCGTGACACGCTTCTGCTGCCTCGCGATGGTGCTGCTGGGCGCGTGCGGCGCGCCGCCTCCGATCGAGGTCGATGGCGACAGCATCCGGGCCCTCATTCGCGACGTGGTGGACGTTCCGGCGCGTGCCGTCGCGTCGGCGAGCGCGCTCGCCGCTTTGTCACGACGATCGCCGGAGGCGAGGGACGCGGTCTTCCGTGAGGTCGACCGTTCGCACCGGGCCGCGGCTCTGCGCGCAAGCGCAGCGCGCGAGGAGGAGGTCGCGCTTGGGGTGACGGGAGCGCTGGATGCCACGGCGCAGGCTCGGCTTGCCGCGATCGTGCACGAGCGCGTTGCCTGCGAGCGAAGCAGGGATGCGCTGCAGGCGCTCCGCGACAGGGTCGACGGTCGTTAAGGCCTGCCGCCTACGATCGCCTCAAAAACGCCGGGTGCCCACGCGAGTATCGCGTCGTCGAGCACGACG
>CAYXVY010000039.1:0-18816 GCA_964468745.1 uncultured Planctomycetales bacterium
CGACGTCGGCGGTGAGCGTCGCGGAGTCCGCCTCGGGGGCGGTGAAGCAGATGTTCACGACGCCCTGCGCGTCGGACGTCCCTTCAATCGTCTGCCCGCCCACGTGAGCCTTGACGCGCGCCCCGGCCACCGCGGCGCCGCTCTGATGATTCCGCACCAGGAACATCGCTTGAGTCGGCGCTCCGGCGGTGGCTTGGGGGCCCGCGTAGAGGGCCACGTCGAGGGGGGCGGGAGTCCGCGTATTCACCCACAGGGTCACGCCCGCGACGGCGAAGATGAAAACCGCGGCGACAGAGCCCACCCAGTTCCAGATGTTGAGTTTCCGTCGAGACATTGCGGCGTTGACGATGCGCACCGCGTCCGTCTTCGTCCGCTTGGGGGCCATTTCCGCGGCCGCGCCGTCCAGCAGCACGTCGGCCGCGCGGTATTTCTCGACCCGCGCCTTGCACTCCGCGCACGTGTCGATGTGCGCGCGCAGCTCAGGCGAGTCGTCCTCGCCGTCCATCCACATCGAGAGCCGGGGCCGCGCGTCATTGCACGTCATAGCTTGCACCTCTCCACGATCATGTCGCGCACGCGCGACAACTTCTCGCCGACCGCCCCCACGGACATGCCCAGCGTCTCGGAAATCTCGATGTAGGACATGTCCTGGAAGTAGCGCATCAGGATGATTTCGCGGTAGTCCTCGCGCAGCGCGTCGAGCACGTTCATGACGATCTTGAGCTGTTCGTCTCTCGGCCCCGCCTTCGCGACCGGCGGCTGCGGGATGTCCAGCGCCTCCGTTTCGAGCGACAGCGTCTTGCGGCGGTGGGCGCGGAGCCAGTCGATCGCCACGTTGCGCGTCAGCGCGTAGAGCCACGTGCGCACGCGACCCGGCTCGCGAACGCCGTCGAACGACCGATGAGCGCGGATGAATGCCTCCTGCGCCACGTCCTCCGCGACGTGCGCGTCCTTCACATACTGTCGGGCAATGGCGTAGACCATGCGCTGGTGCTCTCGAACGAAGAGATCGAAATCGCCGGCGTTCATGGTGCGGAATCAACTCGCCATCAATTGGTCGGGCCCGAACGACGTATTGTTAGTAGGATTCGCGAAACGGAGACACCAATGCGCAGATTCTCCTGGCCGCTGCTGCTCCTTCTCCTCTCCCCTGTCTATTCTCAGGACTCCGTCCCCCCCGTCAAGGTGCATTATGTCGTGGACGCGACGGACGCTGCGGCGGGCAATGCGACCGTCGAAATGACGATCCAGAACCTGTTCGCGGACGACGTCACCGTCGCGATCCCGGCGTGGCGGCCGGGCTCTTATCGACTCCTCAACTATCATCAGTACGTGAAGGAAGTGACGGCGAGCCAGGGGGGGAAGGCCCTCGACGTGGCGGTGGTGGACAAGCAAACGTGGAAAATCGCCGGCCTTGGGAAAAAGGACGTCACGGTCAAGTACAAGCTGAAGCCCCCGGCGAAGGCGCCGTACTCGAACATCAGCCGCGAACACTACTTCGTCGACGGCCCCGGCACGTACTTCTACATCGTCGACCGCAAGGAAGCGACGTGCACCGTGCGCTTCAAACTCCCTGAAGGTTGGAAGGCGGGGAGCGGGCTGCGGGACCTGGGCGACGGCATCTTCGGCGAACGCGATTACGACACGTTCGTCGATTGCCCCACGGAACTCGGGCCGTTCGAACTGCACACGTTCAAGGAGGGGAAGGCCACGTACGAGTGCGTGGTGCACGCAACAGGGAAATACGACGTGAAGGGCCTGCTCGCCGTTCTCCCCAAGATTGTGCGCGAGCAGTGCGCGATATTCGGCGGCGCGCCGTACGAGCGATATGTCTTCATTTTCCATTTCCGCGCCCCCGGGGTGGATGGGGGAGGCGGCGGTCTTGAGCACCTGAACTCGACGCACATCGCCCTCCCGCTCACAGCCATGGCGGGCAACGGCGCGATCGCGGCGGGGCTCTGCTCCCACGAGTTCTTCCATCTCTGGAACGTGAAGCGGATCCGCCCGAAGGAGCTGGGACCGTTCGACTACAGCGGTCCCGTGCGTTCGAAGGCGCTCTGGATGTGCGAAGGGGTGACGAGCTATTACGGCGACCTGACCCTTTCGCGCGCGAAGATCTGGACCGAAAAGCAGTACTTCCAGCACATCGCGCATGAGGTCGAGGTGCTCCTGAACAACCCGCGACGCAAGGTGGACAGTGTCGAGGCCATGTCGCAGCAGGTCTGGGACGGCAGGTCGACGGACTATTACAACTACGGTGAAGTCATCGGCTGGGTGATCGACATGAAAATCCGTGCCGCGACGTCGGGCGCCAAGTCGCTCGACGACGTGATGCGATATCTGTACGAGACCTACGTCGCCGAGCCGTCGAAGAGCGGCAAGGGTCCCATCGGGGTTGGGTACCCGGACGACGGGGTCCTGAAGGCGATTCGCGCGGTCTCGGGGCAGGACTTCAGTGAGTTCTTCGGCAAGCACATCAGCGGTATGGAGGAGCTGCCGGTCGAGGAAGCCGCCGCCGGACTCGGGCTGACCCTGAGCCTGCAACCCGTCACGACGCTGGAATTGCAATCGGCGCTTCTGGGGTCGATGGTCATGAATGTGCCCGCGGGCAGCGGCGACGAGAAGGCGGGACTCAAGCCTCGCGACGTCATCATCGAGGTCGCCGGCACACGCGTTTCGCAGAACACGGTCGCTCGCGAGATGCAGAAGCTGGCCGCCGGCAAGCCCGCCGCGTTCAAGGTGCGCCGCGACAAGGACGAGATCGAGCTGAAACTCACGCCGGCGGCGCGCGAGCGAATTCTTGTGAAATTGAACCGTGCGGCGGACGCGAGCCCCGAGCAGTCGAAATGGGTCAGCGCGTGGCTGGGTCAGCAGGACTATTAAGGCATCCGATCCGGCCGGCGAAACGTATCTACTCCGTCGTGGATCTTGACCGATGGAGGAGTCGACACTAGAGTTCCGCAAACTCCGGCGGTGCCGGTGCGCTAAACTGAGAGTGGGGCACGAAAATCGGGATGATACGGGGGCCCCCCGGTCGTCATAGTGATAGAGGAACCGATGGCCGAGAACGATATCCAGCGCGGATTGCGGGAGGCGCGGCAGAACCTCAAGAACGGAAGAGTTCGAGAGGCGCTCGCGCGTCTCTTCCATCTGACCGAGAAATACCCGGACGACCGCGAGGTCCGCGGCGAGCTCGCGGTGGCCCTGCTGGCACAAGGGCGCGACCACGCGAAGCGCGGCAAGATCGACCTCGCGCAGGAGGATTTCCGCCGTTCCATCCGCTTCTCCGAGACGCCCGAGGGGCACCTGAGCCTCGGCCGCCTCCACCAGACTCGCGGCGAATTCGAGGACGCCTTCGCCGAGTACTCGCGCGCACTCGACCTCGACGAGAACATCCCTGCGATTCACGAAAATCTCGGTTCGTACTTCCTCGACGTCCAGGACTGGGAGCAGGCGTCGAAGGCCTTCGGCACCGCGCTCGCGTGCGGCGCGAAAGGGCGCGACGCGTGGATTGGACTTTGGCGCGCGTACGTCGCGCTCGAACGTCTCGACAAGGCGAATGACGTCATCGTAGACGCGCTCGCGAAGCTGCCGGACGACGACGTCATCAACGTGGTCGCCGGTGTCACGGCATCGATGCGCCAGGAATCGGAACGCGCGGAGGAGTACTGGCTGAAGGCCGTGAAACTCAATCCGCGCAACGTCGACGCGCACTTCCATCTTGCCGGACTGTCCGCGAGACGCGGCGAGCGCGACCAGGCGCTCAAGCGGCTGCGCACGTGCGCGTCGATCGACGTGGACCATACCCGAATGCTCTGGAAGCAGGACGCGCATCTGCCGCATCCGCGATTCGCCGGATACGGCGGCGACGAGGACGCCCTCGACATCATGGCGTAACCAGAATCCCGATCTCGATCCCAATCCCGATCTCGGACCCGAACCCGAACCCGATCCTAATCCAGTTATGATTTAGCCATGCCGTTTGATGCGGGGTTCGTCCGGACGCTCGAGTACCTCAACGTCCTCGCCCGCAGGCTGATGACTTCCGAGACGCGCTCCGACCGGCAGTCGCACAGGCGTGGCGCGTCGATCGAATTCGCGGACTACCGGCCGTACACGCCCGGGGACGAAATCCGCTACATCGACTGGAACGTCTACGCGCGCCACGGCTCGCTCTTCGTGAAACAGTTCACGGCGGAGGAGAACGTACACCTCGCGGTCGTGCTCGACGTATCGCCGTCGATGTGCTTCGGGCAGCCGCCGAAGCTGGATGCCGCACGTGAGCTGGCGGCGGCCGTCGGCTACATCGGGCTCGTCAATTTCGACTCGGTCAGCTTCTATACGCTAGGCGCGACGTTGCGCGCCGAGAAGCAATTCATGCGGGGCAAGGGGGCGGTGTTCGGGATGCTCGATGCGATCGCCGCGCCGACGCCGGGCGGACGAACCGATTTCCGCGCGCTCGCGTCCCCCATCGAGAAGCTGAAAGGGCGCTCCGTCGTCATCCTGGTCACCGACTTCTACGATCCGGTGGGGTACGTCGAAGGCATCCGCTCGCTGCTCTCGCAGCGGCACCAGGTGCACCTGATCCACGTGGTTGCGCGCGAGGAGCTGGAGCCGGGGGAGCGCGGACGGTATTTCCTCGTGGACCTCGAGACGGGGCGGCAGCGCGAGGTGTCGCTCACGCCGGAGACGCTTGAACGCTACCGACGCCGGCTGCGCGACTGGTGTTCGGAGCTGGAAAAGTTCGCGCGCGATCACGAGGTGTGGTACGCGCGGGTGCGCAGCGACGAGCCGCTGGAGAAGCGGATCCGTGAAATCCTGCGCGCGGGCGGCATCCTGGAAACACGTTAGACGTGTGAAGTTGAGAGTTGAAGGTCGGAGGTTCCGTCCCCCAACTCTCAACCTCAAACTTCCAACGCGTATACTCTGCATTCCATGACATTCGCTCACCCGCTTGCGCTCTGGCTTCTGACTCTCGCGGTTCCGATCATCGCGGTGCACTTCTACCGCGGCCGGGTCCGCCGGCTGTCCGTGCCGACGCTCCACTTCTGGGAGCAGGTCCTGGTCGAGGAGCAGCGGACGACGGCGCTCAAGAAGTTGCGGCACTACGCGACGCTCATTCTCTCGCTCATCGCGCTCTCGATCCTTACGTCGGCACTCGCCGATCCCACGGTGCGCGGCGTGACGCCCGAGACGCTCGAGGTCGCGCTCGTGATCGATACGGCACCCGAGATGGCCGCCCGCGAGGCGGACGGCCGGGTGCGGCTCGACATCGCCCGCGACGGCGCAAAGGCGTTGATCGCGGGGCTCTATCGCCGGTCGACGTGCGCGCTCTACGACGCGGGGGGACTTGTCGAGCCGGCCACGCTCGATCGCGACCGTTTGCTGCGGCAACTGGGGCGGCTCCCCCGCGAGGTCGTCCCCGGCGAGATCGCGGAGATCGCCGCTTCGGCGCGGGCCGCGCAGCCGCGCGCGCTCATCTACGTGTGGAGCGCGAGGTCGTTCGCGCCCCCCGACGGCGGCACGCGCGTCATTCCCGCCGGTGCGCCGCGGCCGAACCGGGCGCTGCGCGCGCCCGTGCAGGAGGGCGCCACCCTCTTCGCGGTCGCGGCGAACGACTGGAGTGAGGCGATCGACGCGACGCTCGTCATCCGGAATCGCGGCCGCGTCATCGCGGAAGAGCCCCTCAAGCTCGCCGCGCGAGAATCGCGCCGCATCTCGCGACTGCTCGATGCGAAGGCCTTTCCCAACGAGCGCTTCGATGAGGGGGCGTTCATCGAGATGTCGATCGTCCCTGACGACGCATACCCTCGCGACGACGCGGTTCATTTCATCCTGCCGTCTCCCCACGCCCCGCCGGTCGTGGTCGTCAGCGCGAAGGCGCCCGATCCTCATCTGTGGAGCGCCATCCGGCTGATCGAGCCGCGCGCGGTCGCGATCACCCCCGAGCGCTTCACGGAGGCCTACGAGAAGCTCGGGGCGGTCGCGGTATACGTCTTCGATGGCGTCGATCCCCCGGAAGACCTCGACGGCGGGTGGCTCCTCGTCGCGTGCGGGCCGCAGGGGGCGGAGGTCGCGAATCCGCGGCTGCTCGAATGGGACCGTCGCGCGGCGGTGCACGAGCTCGTGGACTACGGCAACGTGACGCTGCGTCGCGCGCGGCTGCTCAAGGGGGATCCGCTCGTCGTATCGGATCGCGGCCCCGTGGCGGTCTGGGGTCGGCGCATGGGGCGCGCGTGGATTCAGTCCGGGTTCGGGTTCGGCGTGGCGGACGGCGACTTCGCACTCAAGCCGTCGTTCCCGATCTTCCTGCGCAATGCGATCGCGTGGCTCGCGGACGCGGGACGCCGCGCATTTCCGCGCACGGCGACGGTGGGCGCGGTCGTCTCCAACTCGTGTCCGCTGCCCCCGAACGTGGCCGACGTCCGCGTGACGACCGTTTCCGGAATCTCGTCGCAGGAGACGATTGTTTCTGTCGAGCGGGGCGAGGCGCGGCTGCGAGTGGCGCAGCCAGGACTCGTCAAGCTCACGGTTGCGGGAAAGAGCGAGTGGATGGCGGTGCGGCTTGCGTCGTCGCCCGACCTCGTGCGGCTCCCGAAGGAAGAAGGCGTGGCGCTGCCGGAGGCGGTATCAGGGTGGCGCGCGCTGCCGTTTCCAGCCGTCGCGGGCGCGCTGGTCGTGCTGATCCTGCTCGTGGAGTGGGTGCTGTACCAGGTGCGGGCGTAGGCGTAACACGCACCTCCCCGGCAGATCGGTGCCCCAAAGCGAATGGTTATTCCTCCGATCAACACCGAGGTATCCGAGGTAACAGGGAAGCCCCTGATGGATGCGAGACCCCCCCATGTTCTCTCTGTTTCCTCGGCTTGCTCGGTGTTAGTCCTCCTCATGTGTGGAGCGACAGTGATCCGCGGGGCTTTCAGAGATTCCTTTGGCCGGCGTTCTCGGCGTTAGGCCGATCAGGGGCGCAGCAGTTCTTTGACCTTCGCGTCCTTGATCGCGCCGGGGAGGTCGCAGGCGAAGCCGTGGTCCTTCACATAGAGGATGGAGTTGTTGCGATCGACGCCGGAAAAGTCGTCTTTCTCGCCGCCCGCGTCGATGAAAAGCGCGAACGATGTCCCGCCGTGGTAATCGTTGCCGGCGACTTGCGCCTGTCCGGGCGGATAGCGATAGGTGTCGCGTCCCCCGAGGTCGAGGAAGATGCAGACGGCGTTGTGCGCCGCCGCTCCCTGCGAGAAGAACGCGCCACCGTCATACGTGTCGTTGCCGCCGTGATCGATGAACACGGTCACGCACTGATCCCACGCGAGGCCTTGAGCGACGCCCTGGCGCGTGTCGTACGTGTCGTCGCCGGCGAGATCTTCGAAGAAACCGACGGCCTGGTGCGCGCTGAAACCCTGGTTGTAGCGTGAGCCGATGTAGCGGTCGTTTCCTTTCGCGTCGCGCATGAGGCCGATCCCGAAGTAGTAGCCGCCGCCCTGCGAGAAGTTGCCTGCCTCGTAGCGGTCGGCACCGTCGCCATCCCAGACGAGCCCCACGCCGCCCGACTGCAATCCGCGGAACCCGACGCCGCATCCCTGCGACCAGCCGTCGAAGATGCCGTAGTCGCCGTACGTCGTCGGCTTCGTCCCCTTGGCGTAGTAGCGGTCGTCCCCCTTGGCGTCGACGAGCCATCCCGCGCCTCCGGGCATGCCGACGCCCTGCGACAGGTGATGTGCTTCGTATCGATCGTTGCCCGCGTCGTCTTTGAGATAGCCGATGCCCCAGAGGCCGACCGCCTGGCAGTACGTGTCGCCGCGGTAGGTGTCGTCGCCGGCGAGATCGAAGAGCATGCCGACGCCGAGCACGGCGGCGCCCTGCGCCCACCGCGTGCCGATGTACTGGTCGTTGCCGGCGACGTCGACGAGCGCCACGACGTCGAGCTTCGCCGCGCCCTGCGCCCACGGTCCCGTCGCTTCGTAGTTGTCGTCACCGTCGAAGTCGACCTGGAACTGCGCGCGGTTCGAGTAGAAATCGCTGCCCCCTAGATCGAGCAGAACCGCCGCGTCGGCGCGATGCCACGTGCGCTCATGGCCGGCGAGCACGACCTTTCCGATCTCCGTGTCTTTCTCGAGGAAGACGCCGCCCGGCTTGCCCTTCGCTTCCCATTCCCTGGTGAGCGCGGTCTTGAGGCCGTCGAGGAAGAGCGTCGACGTGCAGGCTTGAAGCAACGCACCGGCATGAAGGAGCGCCCCGTAGTCGACACGCGTCGCGATGTCGAGCACCCTCGCATGGCGCGCGAAGCGCGTCTTGTCCGCGTCGCCGTCGAGGTAGATGTGCTCCGCGAACAGGGTCGTCAGTGAATCGATGTTCTCGGTCAAGAACTTCATCTCGTCGGCGCTGAGCCGGGCGAAGGCCTTCTCGCGTTGCGCTCGGACCTCCTTGATCCGGTCGATGAGGCCGTCGATCCCGGGCTTGGGCTCCATGGACTCGGCCGCAACGACGTCGAGCCAGCGAACGGCGTGCGCGTACGACGGATCGTCCACCTTGCAGAATGTGCGGACTTGAAACGGATGGCGATGCGCATGCGCCACGCGATGCAGACGGAACGCATCCGTCGTCGCGTGCAGGGACGCGAGCCGCTGCGCAAGATCGGTACCGGCCGCGGCGAGTTTCCTCTCCTCGATGAGCGCCGAGGCGAGCGCCGCCTCCGGTGCGGCTCCGGCGGGAAAGTCGAGGTTGGCGGGAATGGCCTTGCCGCTCGGTGCCGGGCGCGATTCGAGCGTGACCTTGATCTCCACCACCGAGACCGTGTGCTTCAGCGTCACCGTGCCGAGCTTCCGGACCGCCTCTTCGATCGGCCCCTCGGGCATCCCTTCGATCGCGTCGCGGATGACGCGCACAACGATCACGTCCCCCGCCTTCTTCGAGGAGATGGTCGCGCGGAAGGCGTTGATGGCCTCCTTCGGATCGTCCCATCCCGTGTCGTCCATCGCGAGAATGAGGTCGCCGCGTTTCACGCCGCACTTCGCGGCGGGCGAATTGAGCGGCATGTCGTCCACGCGGATCGCCAGCTTCGCCGTCACCCCTTCCACAGCCGGCAGCTTGTCGACGACGGATGGCGAGATGCCGATCCATGGCTTCGACTCCTGCTGCGGCAGGACGAGCAGCAGCGCGATCGCGGCAATTCTCATGGGAACCCTCCGCGGCGGATTCTACACTAACAGGCCGTATGTACCCGACTCTGCAGCTTGCGCTCGACTTTCTGGAACTTTCGCGGGCGTTGAAGGTCGCGCGCGAGGCGTACAAGGGCGGGGTCACGTGGATCGAGGCGGGCACGCCGCTGGTGAAGAGCGAGGGGCTCGAGTCGATCCGCGCGCTCCGCCGCGAATTCCCGAAGGCGTACGTGATCGCCGATCTCAAGACGCTCGATGCGGGTCGGACCGAGTTCGAGGCGGCCGCGAAGGCGGGGGCGAATTGCGCGACGGTCTGTCCGACCGATACCGACTCGACGATCCTCGAGTGCATCGAGGCGGGGAAGAACTACGGCATCGACGTGGCCGTCGACCTGCTCGGCGTGAACGGTGACGCGCTCATCGAACTGGCGAAGAAGTGCGAGGAGTGGGGCGCCCATCACGTGGGCCTGCATCTCCCGATCGACGAACAGATGCGCGGCGCCGATCCGACGAGGGCCCTGAAGATTCTGCGTCCGCACGTCCGTATCCCGATCGCGGTGGCCGGCGGCGTGAACAGCGAGAATGCGGCCGCGGTCGTCAAAGCCGGCGCCGACATCGTCATCGTCGGCGGCGCGATCTCGAAGAGCGCCGACGCGGAGAAGGCGACGCGGACGATTCTCAAGGCGATGAAGGACGGGGTGTCGGTCGCGACCGACCTCTACCGGCGCGCGTCGAGCGAGGACGAGATCCGCCGCATATTGACCGCCGTCTCGACGCCAAACATCTCCGACGCGATGCACCGTTCGGGTGATATCCCGGGACTGCTGCCGATGCAGCCGAAGACGAAATTCTTCGGGCCGGCGGTGACGGTGCGCACGTACCCGGGCGACTGGGCGAAGCCGGTGGAGGCGATCGACATCGCGAAGCCCGGCGACGTGATCATCATAGACGTCGGCGGAATGCCTCCGGCCGTGTGGGGCGAGCTGGCGTCGCACTCGTGCCTGCAGCGCAAGGTCGCTGGCGTCGTCATCGACGGCGCGATCCGCGACATCGACGTGATCCGCGAGATCGGCTTCCAGGCGTACGCGAAGATCGTGACGCCGACGGCCGGCGAGCCGAAGGGGTTCGGCGAGATCAATGTCCCGATCAAACTCGGCGGCGTGCTGGTGTCGCCGGAGGACTGGATCGTCGCGGACGATTCGGGCGTCGTGCGCATCCCGAAGGCGAAGGTTGTCGAGATCGCCAATCGCGCGATGGATGTCCTCGAACACGAGAACCGGCTGCGCGAGGAGATCAGGCGCCAGGGGACGCTCGCGAGCGTGACCGAGCTGGTGAAGTGGGAGAAGACGATCGTTGAAAACCTCGGTCACAAGCCCGGCAACGGAAACGGCGGCACCGCGAAGATCGCGAAGAAAGCCAGGAAGACGAAGTAGACGGGTCCGGATGGTAAGGAACGCCGCCGGCGTTATAATGCAGGTCGAATGATCTGCGAGCACTGCAAATCCGAAATTGCCACCGTCACTGTTGCGGGATCGCTCCGCACGCACCATTTCTGCGAGTCATGCGCCGGTCTGCAGATGCTCCACAATCTGCTCGTGGGATCGAAAGCTCTACGTCGCTACATCAGCAGAGGACTCACGGACAAGGGCGACAAATGATCTGCGAGAAGTGCAACAAGAACCACGCGACCGTCCACGTGACGGAAGTCGTGAACGGGGTGAAGAAAGAGGCGCACCTCTGCGAGGAGTGCGCGCGCACGGCAGGCGTCGGCATCAAGTTCACGTTCTCGATTTCGGACATCCTCGGCAACCTCGTCGAACCGAAGGGCGGCGGCAAGCAGACCGAGAAGATGACGCAGCTCAAGTGCCCCGAGTGCGGCATGACCTACTCCGAATTCAAAGCCAAGGCGCGGCTCGGGTGCGCGAACGACTACGAGGTCTTCCGCGCAGGGCTCCTGCCGCTCCTCGAGAAGGTCCACCAGTCGACGCAGCACGTGGGCAAGACGCCGCACACCGCGGACAGCCAGATCAAAAAAGAGAACGAGCTCGTCCGCCTCAAGCGCGACCTCGACGGTCTCGTCAAGTCGGAGAACTTCGAGAAGGCCGCCGAGGTGCGCGACCGCATTCGCACGCTCGAGTTGGAGTTGAACCGGAGTCCCGAATGAAGATCGACGACCTGCTCAACCAGTCCGGCGAATGGCTCAAAGGGACCGGGCCGGAGAGCGACGTCGTCATCTCCAGCCGAATCCGGCTCGCGCGCAACCTTCACCGCTTTCCGTTCCTGACCGTCGCGCCCCCGACGGAGCGCGGCCAGATCGAGAGCTTCGTGCGCGAGCGCTTCGAGGAGGTGCTCGCCCCACGCAATATCCATTACTTCCAGCTGACGCGCATGAATCAAGTCGACCGCACGCTCCTCGTCGAGCGCCACCTGATCAGCCGCGAGCACGCGCAGGGGGAGGGGGAGCGCGGCGTGGCGATCTCGATGGACGAGTCGACGAGCATCATGGTCAACGAGGAGGACCACCTGCGCCTCCAAGTGCTGAGAAGCGGCCTCAATCTCGAGGAGGCGTGGGAGGCGATCGACCGCCTCGACACGTCGCTCGAGCAGCACCTGAATTACGCCTTCCATCCGCGCTTCGGATACCTGACGTGCTGTCCGACGAACGTCGGCACGGGCCTGCGCATCAGCGTGATGGTCCACCTGCCGGCCGCGGTCTTCTCGAAGCAGATGGAGAAGGTGATCCAGTCGCTCACGAGGCTCAATTACACGGTTCGCGGCCGCGACGGCGAAGGGACGACTCCGGTCGGCGACCTCTTCCAGATCTCGAACCAGATCACGCTCGGCAAGTCGGAGAAGGACATCATCTCCGAACTCAAGAAGGTGATCCCCGAGGTCCTGAAGTTCGAACGCACGTGGCGACACAAGCTCGTCGAGGACCAGCCGCGCCGCCTCGAGGACCGCGTGTGGCGCGCCTATGCGCTGCTCAAGCACGCGCGCACGATCACGTCGGAGGAGACGATCGAACTCCTCTCCGCCGTCCGCCTCGGCGTCAATGTCGGCGTCATCCCCAATGTGCCGATCAGCACCGTCAACGAGCTCTTCATCTTCACACAGCCGAGCCATCTCCAGAAGCTCGAGAAGAAGCACCTCGACGCGGACGACCGCGACGTCGTTCGAGCCGAGTTCATCCGCAAGAAGCTCCCCACGATTTGATGCGCTTCGTAGTCCTCGGCGCCGGCGCGATCGGCGGATACTGGGGCGCCCGACTGGCGAAAGCTGGGAGCGACGTCTTCCTTCTGGCGCGCGGCGAGAATCTCCAGGCGATCCGGTCGCGTGGGATCACGATCGAGCAGCCGGCGGGAACATTCACGGTCCGCGTCAACGCGAGTGAAAAGGCCGCGGACGCGGGTCGCGCGGACGTCCTCATCGTCGCCGTGAAGGCGTACGACACGGTCGCCGCCGTCGAGCCGTGTCGCGAGCTCGTCGCACCCGACGCATGCGTCCTGACGGTGCAAAACGGGCTCGGCAACCTGGAGACGCTGAATGGCCTCTTCGGCGCGTCGCGCGTCCTCGGCGGCGTCGCCCGCGGGGGAGGCGAGCTCGTCGAGCCGGGCCGCGTTCGCCTGGCGGGAGAGATCCGCGCCATCGTCGGCGAGCAGGACGGGCGTATCACGCCGCGCCTCGAGCGGATCCGCGACGCGTTCGAGCACGCCGCGATCGGGTGCGAGCTTTCGACGGACATCGCGCGGACCATCTGGGAGAAGCTCGTCGCAAACTCGATCTTCAACGTGATCACCGCCATCTTCGATTGCGAGGTCGGAGAAATTCGTTTCGGTGAGAAGCGCGACCTCGCCGAGCGTGCAATCGACGAGCTGCTGGCGGTCGCGCGAGCGAAGGGAATCGACGTGCGCCCGGAGGCGGTCGAGAGCTGCTGGCAGTACTGCGATCGTCACCCGACGTTTCCTACGTCGACGGCTCAGGACGTTGCGCGCGGCAAGCCGCTGGAGGTGCAGGCGCTGAGCGGCGGACTCGTCGAGGAGGCGCGTCGCGCGGGCGTGCCGGTGCCGACGCACGAAATGTTCCTCGAGAAATTGCGGTCTACTTCCAGGCCTTCCACGCCTTGACCTGCTCGTCGAGACTGCCCGTTCGCTTCTCGCCCGAGATCGCCTCGAGCGCGCCGACGGCCGCTTCGCGAACCTGCGCCCACGTGACGGACGGCTCGTCGGGCGGATGGCTGCGGCGCCACACCTCGTAGACGCCGGGCGCATCGCCGGTCACCCAGTCGCGCCGCACTGCCGTGGCGTCGTCGAGCAGCTTCATAAGTCCGGGTACACCGCGCCTCGACGTGAGCCGCCCGAGCGAGCGGCACGCTTCGTAGCGCACGGATTCCATCGCGTGGTCGAGCAGTTCAAGCAGCAGCGCCTCCGCAGCCTCGCCTCCCGCCTCGCCCAGCGCCCAGGCCGCCGCCGCACCCTCGCGCGATTGCATCGGGCGGGACGTGCGGCGCAAGGCAACGACGGTCTCGGGCGCCTTCAGCCGTCCGAGACCGAGGTATCCCGCGGCCGGATCCATGCCGTAGCGGACCAGGTGCATGAGGTACGGCACCGCTTCGCGATCGCCGAGCGACGCCAGCGCGAACGCGGCGCCTGCCATGCATTCCGGACGCCGGATCTGCTCACGCAGGGTCGCGGCCAGCTCGGCCTGCGGCGCCTCCGCCGCGAGCAGCATGGCTTCAGGCACGCCGTCCCCCGCGAGGCGATGAAGGTCGTCGGTCAGCGCCTTCGTCGCCTCGTTCCACGGCGCGAGGGCGCGCAGCGTCAGCAGGGCCGCGTTGCGGTCGTCTCCCAGGATGAGCGTGCGTACGAGCGGGATGTCGTCGGCGTGACGCAGGCAGAGGAGGGACGAGACCGCGCGCGCGTCGCGCCGTTCGATCATCTCGAGCAGGCGCGGGCGGATGGTCGCGTCGCCGAGTCGAGCGAGCGCGTATATCGCCCACGGCTCCAGCGTTGGCACCCCGAGGAGCGGGCGCACCGCTTCGACGTATCGCGAATCGCCCGACAGCCCGACGATGTGCAGGGCGGTCTGGCGCAGGGACATGTCGGCGTCGGAGAGGACGTCGACGGCGAGCGCGGCCGCGGGCGCGCCGATCTCTTGCAGCCGCCGCACGGCGAGCCAGCGCCGGTCCCGGCTCGGAGACGCGAGTCGTTCGATGAACGCCTCGGGGTCGGGCACGATCCGTGCGGCGATGCGCACCTTGCGGATGGCCGCGGCGCGCGTGCGCACATCGGCATCGGCGGCGTTGCACGCCTGCTCGACGAGCCGGTCCACGGCGTCATTCCGGATCGCAAGTCTGCGGAGCTCGCGATCCGCGTCGTCACGCCGCGACATCGCGCCGTCGCCGAGTTGTTCGACGAGCGAGCGCGCGCGATCGAGATCGTCCTGCGCCGAGAAGATCGCGAGGACCAGCATCAGTTTCATGTCGATTCCTCCTCGCCCTTCAACGCCCGACCGTCGCGGGAGTTGAGGGTGAACCGCAAGCGACGCAAAGAACGTCGAGAGCGATTTGCACCACGAAGGCACGAAGACACGGAGGTGATTGTGGTGACAACAGGCCGACGATGCGGATGCGGACGGATGAACACAGAGGTAACCGAGGGAACCGAGGAGGAGTAGGGGGGGGAATTCTCGGTTTCCTCGGATCGCTCGGTGTTGGTCCCCGGCTTCGCGTCGTTCGCGTTCAATGGCATAATGGCTCCGTGAGCGATCCGATCGTACGGCGGCGCATCATCGTCGACCGCAAGTTCCAGCTGCAGTACCTCTACATCTGGCTCTGGGTCGGCGTCGGGATGGTCGTCATGTCGCTCCTCTTTTACGTGCTCGGCCGGCGCATCCTCGGGGAGCGCGCGTTCGACCCGCCGATCGTGCGGCTTATGAGCGGCATGAGCGGCTTCATCGTCCTCTTCTGCGTGCTCATGGGGATCCTGTCCGTCTTCCTGACGCATCGCGTCGCGGGGGCCGCGTATCGGCTCGAGAAGTGCATCCGCGAGCTCACCGACGGGGAATTCGGCGGTCGAATCCAATTGCGGACCGGAGACTATCTGCAGAATGTCGCTGATGCGCTGCGCGAATTGCAGGGCGAGCTGCGCGAGCGCGAGGCCGACCGCTTGAAGATCGCCGAGGTCATGCGAGAACTTCGCGAAGGGCTGGCGCTGGCCGGCAAGCTCACGGACGCCGACCGCACGTCGCTTGCCGAATGCGAAGCCCTGCTCAGGCCGCCGGTCGCCGACGCGGCCGTGGATACGAAGCAGCCCCCCGCTGTATAAAAAGTGTCCATTGGCGCGGGGCGGCTCATGTGCCACCGTTTGCGTGCGGCAAGACGTTGAAGGTCAAGATGTTAAGCCGTGAAGCGCTGAACCTGTGGCACCGCGTTTGCGTATAATAAGCAGCGAGGCTTGGCTCATGAGTCATCGACACTTGATGATCGGTTCGTTCGCGTTGGTGGCCATCATCATGGTCTCCGTGATCGCCTTCTGCGCCAATCCCACGCCGACCCGCGTCCCGTTCGAGCCCGCACGTCCTGCGTCCGCTCGTACGCCCGTCCAGCAGCAGGACGATCGCTACAAGAAGAACGACAGTTACGTCATGCCCGCGCAGGTGAACGAGCCGGCGTGGCCCGTGCCGGCCGATGCCGACGCGGTGAAAAAGGCGGGACACGCGCCGTTCTCAGGCGGATACCAGTTCGAAGTCCGCGGCGCCGACGGCGTCCGCCGTTCCGGCGTGGTCGTCTCCGGCACGATCGTTCTCGACCGCGGGCTCATCGAGCTCCTCGGCTGCGCCGAAGGGGGCAAGGAGTACGAGAGCGTCGTGCGCTTCGAATGCGACGTGCAGGCGCTCGACCAGGCGCTTCGCCTCTCGGGTTGCAAGCCGGGCCCCATCCCCGCGCAGGGCGCCAAGGAGAAGGAAGGGACACGCGTCATCATGCTCCTTCAGTGGACGGCCGAGGGGAAAACGGTCGCGTACCGTGCCGAGGACATCGTGCTTAGCTCCATGCGGGACAAGCCGATGCCGCGTGTCGGATGGACCTACGTCGGGCACTGGGCCGAGATCGCCGATCCCACCTCCGCGGAGGGTCGAACGTATCGCGTGCTCGCGGCCACCGGTACTCGCTCGCTCGTCACCACGTATCACGACCGCGGGACGCTCCTCGACACGCCGCTCGAGGAGGCGGAGCAGGGGGCCGGCGCGGAAACGCTTTTCGCCGCCAACTACATGCTGCTCCCCTCGCCGGGGACGAAGGTGAACATCATCCTGCGCACGCCGACTGCGGAAGAAGCGAAGTCGATTGCGGAGACGGAGAAGGAGCTGAAGAAGTGACTCCCGATCCGATTCTCGACGCGCTTCGCGGCGTTCGCGCGCGCCTGCGCTTCTCACGAACCGTGGAGACGGCGGTGAGGTGGACCCTCTACGCCTCGCTGCTCGCTTGCGTCTGCCTCGCCGCCTCTAAATTCTTCGCGATTGCGCCCGCGAGCGCGGTCGCCCTGGCCGTCATCCCGCTCGGCGCCGCCGCGTTCGTCGCCGCGCGCCGCATCACGCTGCGCGAGTGCGCGGTCATGATCGACGGCTCGTTCCGTCTCGACGAGCGCGTTTCGACCGCCGCCGAAGTCGCGGGCGGGACCGCGATGGAACTCGCCGTGCGCGAAGACGCTCGGCGCGCGTTGTCAACGGTCGATGCGGGCTCGGTGGCCCGCGTGCGTTGGCCGCGCGAGACGCGGTTCCTTGCGGTCGCGGCCGTGATCATCGCCGCGCTCGCGTTCGCCCCGTCGCCCCGCGCGGCGACGACCACCTCCGTCGAGCTGGAAGCGGTCGCACATGAGGAGGCCGCGAAGCTCAAGGACGCGGCGCGCAACACGACGCACGCGAAGGAAGTCGATCGCATTCTCGATCTGCTGCGCTCCGGCGATCCCGAGAAGCTGCGTCAAGCCGTCATCGCGCTGCAGGCGCTCGAGGCCGCGATCGGAGAGCAACTCGCCGGCGGAAAGCTGTCGCCCGAGGTCGGGGCCGCGCTCCGTGAACTTGCGGATCGCGCTGCGGGAGCCGGAGCGGGCATCGGCCGCGAGCTGGCGGCGGTCGGCATCGATGTGCAGACGCGCGCGCCGCTCGACGTGGACCTTCGGCTTCGTCGCGCTGCCGAAGCCGCCGCACGCTCGGAGCGTCCCGAGGCGTTCGACGCCGCGCGACTTTCGCGGGGAGTCCCTGTGAGCCCCGTCGTACAATCCTCCGCCGCAGAGGCCCTCCGCGCGCGCGGGTGGGCGTCGAAATACGATGACATCGTCACGCGATATTACGAGGAGAAGAAATGAGGACATTCGCGATCTTGTCTCTGCTCGGGCTTTGCGCCTATCCCCAAGACATGGGTGGCGAGACGAAGAAGTCCCGGCCGGATCTGAAGGCGCAGCTCGCGACCGCGTACGCAAACGCGGGGGACTGGCTCGTCGGGCAGCAGGACAAGGACGGCGCGTGGTGCCAGGATGCGGGCGGCAAGAAGGTGCCGAGCGTCGCGTACACGGGCATGATTGTCGCGGCGTTCGCGGACGCTCCGGCCGACGTGAAGAAGAAGTACTCGGGCGCCGTCGAGAAGGGATGCGCGCTCATGGCGTCGAAGCAGAACTCCGATGGCAGCTTTGGCGAGGGACCGTCGGGCGCGTTCCTCAAGACCTACACAACCGCGATCGTGCTGATGGCGCTCTCGCTCGCGTCGCCCGACAAGTACAAGGACGCCTGCGGCAACGCGCGCGGGTACCTCAAGAGCAACCAGGTGAAGGAAGAGGGGGTCGAGCGCGGCGGGAGCGGATACGGCGACGAGGCGCCCACGCCCGACGGCGCGACGAAGAAAGGGATCGTCAATCTCTCGACGACGGGGTTCACCGCCGAGGCGCTCTCGCGCTCCGGCCTGCCACAAGATGACGAGTACTGGAAGCTCGTGGTCGAGTACGTCAAGCGCTGCCAGAACAGCAGCGAGACGAATACGGACAAGGCGTTCGTCGCGAAGCTGAAGGAGAAGGGGCTGTCGATCGGCGACGACGGCGGGCTCTTCTACGCGGCGAATCCCGATCCCGCGGTCCATAAGGCGGGGACGGTGAAGCTCGCCGACAAGGAGACCATCGTCAGCTACGGCTCGATGACATATCACGGGATCAAGACGTACCTGTATGCCGGGCTGAAGAAGGAGTCGCCGGAAGTGAAGGCCGCGGTCGATTGGGTGCGCAAGAATTGGAGCGTCGACGCGCACCCCGGCATGCCGTACGACGAGAAGAAGCGCAACCACCTGCGCGGGCTGTTCTACTACTACACCGTGATGGCGCGCGCGATGGACGTGCTGGGCGAGAACCCGTTCAAGACGATCGACGGGAAAGAGCACAACTGGGCGAACGAGCTCGGCGCGCAGCTCGTGAAGATCCAGAAGGACAACACGATGTGGGTGAACGACAACCCGGGCTGGTTCGAGAGCGATCCGGTGCTGGTGACGTCGTACGTGCTCAACGCGATGAACTGCGTGATGAGGAATCTCAAGTAGTGGACCGCAAGATCGGAGTCTGGATCATCGGGGCGCTCGGCAGCGTTTCGTCCCTCGTCGTTGCGGGGGTCGAGGCGCTGAAGGCGGGCC
>CAYXVY010000040.1:0-7097 GCA_964468745.1 uncultured Planctomycetales bacterium
GACGAGCGACTTCATCTCGTCGGGGAAGGCGGGGATTTCGATCTGCGTCTTGTTCGCGTCGGCGGAGACTCGCGCGCGCGCGGCCTCGAGCGTGCGGATGCGTTCCATCAGCCGCTCGTGCGCCTCTTCGAACGCGGCGCGACGGGGTGAGTCCAGACTCAGCAGTTCCGCGATGCCGCCCGGGCCCTGGACACCCGACGGAAGCGGCTGGCGCGGCGTGCGAGCGGCGGGAGCGCCATCCTTCGGCCCTGCCTCAGCCGTCATCATGTGCAGGACCGGCTCCAACTGGCGCTTCAGGTCGCTCAAGCCCTGCAGCGCAGCGCGGGTCTGTGTCTGCTCCGCCTTCAGCGCGGCAAATTCCGCCTCAAGCGCGCTCCCTTCGGATCGGGGCGCCGGCACGGGCCGGGCGCACCGCGCGTGCGGGTTGAGGATCATCATGCCGCCGAGGGTGACGACCGATGCTACGACTCCCGTCACGATGTTGCTTGCGATGCCGTTCATGAATCCGTCCTCCGGCTCTATCAGAGGGGCCGCGGGGGATTCGTTTTAAATAATCACGCGAGCGCGCTGAAAAGCGCCGCCATTTCCTCGTCAATCTGGCCCGCGTCTTCCACCGACGGCGCGATTTCGTCGCGCAGGATTTCGCGCAGGCGCTGTCGCATGCGGGTGAGGCGGTTCTTGATGTCGTGCTCGGCGAGGCCGAGGGTCGTGGCCGTCTCGGTGTACGAGGGGGCGCCGCCCGAGAGGTGGCGCACGAGGGGATCGAATTCGCGTGCGGGCCATTCGCCGCGAAGCCGGCCGAGGCTGCGGTCGAGAACCTCCGTCGCCCACGCGCGGTCGAAGAGGCGTTCCGGCGCGTCGGTGGCCGCCTCGAGCTGGCGTTCAGCCGCATCCACATCGAGCGCGAGCACGTTGCCGCCGCCGCGCTTCAGGGCGCGCTCCCGTTCGCGCTCGTCGGACATGAAGTGCGACATGGCAGCGAGCAGCCAGTTGCGGAAGCGTCCCTTTTCGGGCGCCACGCCCTGCAGGAAGTCCTTTTCCATTACGCGCTCGAAGAAGGCCTGCGTCGTGTCCTTCGCGCGCTCGATGTCGCATCCACGCCGCCGGACAAAGAAGTAGAGCGGCTTCCAGTAGCGCTCGATGAGGCGTCCCATCGCCGATCGCGCCGCATCCCCTCCCGCGTCGCGGGCCTGGAGGATGGTGGTCCAGAGGGTAGGCTGGAACCGGACGTTTTCGCCCCCGATCGCGGTCTCTGCCACGTGCGACTATTATAGGGAAGCGGCGATGGACGGCGTTGGTAATATGCCCACGTGCGTCAATTTGAGCTCGTTTCCGAGATGCGCCCGCAGGGGGACCAGCCCGCGGCCATCGACAAGCTCACGGCGCGGCTTGCGCGCGGCGACCGCTTTTCCACGCTGCTGGGCGTGACGGGCTCGGGGAAGACGTTCACGCTCGCGAACACGATCGCGAAGCTGCAGCGGCCGACGCTGATCGTCTCGCACAACAAGACGCTCGCCGCGCAGCTCTATAGCGAATTCAAGGAGTTCTTCCCGCACAACGCCGTGCACTACTTCGTGAGCTACTACGACTACTACCAGCCCGAGGCGTACATCCCGCAGCGCGACATCTACATCGAGAAGGACGCCGACATCAACGAGGACATCGACCGCCTGCGACTCGCCGCGACGAGTTCGCTGATGTGGCGGCGCGACGTCATCGTCGTCGCGAGCGTGTCGTGCATCTACGGCCTCGGCACGCCCGACTACTACAAAAGCATGGTCGTGCAGGTGCGGCAGGGGGAGAAGATCGAGCGGCAGGCGTTCCTGCGCAAGCTGATCGACGTGCGGTACGACCGGAACGACACGTCCTTCACGCGCGGAAAGTTCCGCGTGCGCGGCGAGACGGTGGACATCTACCCGTCGTACGAGGAGACGGCGATCCGCGTGCAGTTCGACGGGGACATCGTCGAACACCTGTACACGCTGAATCCGGTCACGGGGCAGGAGATGGGGGAGCACGAGCAGGTCACGATCTACCCTGCGAAACACTTCGTGATGCCGGACGCGGAGATTTCGAAGGCGCTCGACGGGATCGACGCGGAGCTAGTCGAGCGGGCGAAGTGGTTCCACGAGCAGGGGAAGCTGCTCGAGGAGCAGCGGTTGAGGGCGCGCACGAAGTACGACCTCGAGCTGCTGCGGGAGATCGGGTATTGCAAGGGGATCGAGAACTACTCGCGGCATCTGTCGGGTCGCAAGCCCGGCGAGCGGCCGGCGACGCTCATCGACTACTTTCCGAAGGATTTCCTGTGCGTCGTGGACGAGTCGCACGTCACGCTCCCGCAGATTCACGGGATGTACAACGGCGATAAGGCGCGCAAGACGACGCTGGGCGACTTCGGCGTCCGGCTGCCGAGCGCGCTCGACAACCGGCCGATGATGTTCGACGAGTGGCTCGGGACGGTTCCGCAAGTGTGCTTCGTGTCGGCGACGCCGGGGCCGTGGGAGATCAAGCAGTCGAACGGCGAGGTGGTCGAGCAGATCATCCGCCCGACGGGGCTGATCGATCCGCCGATCCGAGTGGAACCGGCGAAGGGGCAAGTGCCGCATCTGCTGGAGGCGATCAAGGTCGTGGTGGCCCGCAAGGAGCGTGCGCTGGTCACCACGCTGACGAAGCGGCTGGCGGAGGATCTGTCGACGTATCTCGAGGAGGAGGGGATCAAGTCACGCTATCTGCACAGCGAGGTGGAGACGATCGAGCGCGTCGAAGTGCTGCGGCAATTGCGTGAGGGCGTGTACGACGTGCTGGTCGGCGTGAACCTGTTGAGGGAGGGGCTTGACCTGCCCGAGGTGTCGCTCGTCGCGATCCTGGACGCGGACAAGGAGGGGTTCCTGCGGAGCGCGACGTCGATCATCCAGACGGTGGGGCGGACGGCGCGCAACGTGAACGGCAGCGTGATCCTCTACGCCGATACGATTACGGAGTCGATGCGTCGCGCGATGAGCGAGACGGATCGGCGTCGCGCGATTCAGCAGGAGTACAACGCGAAGCACGGCATCACGCCGAAAACGATCGCTAAGGCGATCCGTCGCGGGATCGAGGAGATCATCCGCGCGCGGAACGTCGAGGCGGACGCGGTGCACATGTCAGAGAAGCAGCTGACGACGACGGACGTCGTGGCGGAGCTGGAGCGGAAGATGCACGAGGCGGCGGAGAAGCTGGAGTTCGAGGTGGCGGCGGCGCTGCGCGACGAGATCCGGCGGGTCAGCGGCGGGGAAGCGGGAGGCGCGCTGGCGATGGGAAGCGTGAAGCGGATGCGGCGAGATCGGACGCGACCCGGGCCCGGCCCCAGCGGTCGGCCGCGTCAGCGGCTGAAGTAACTACGACGGGTCGACGGGGATGACCCACGTGATGACGGCGTGGCCATCGCCGGCGGCGCGACGGTAGAACTCGCGCAGGCGGATGAAGTGGTCCCACACGTAGTCCCACGCCTTCGCGCCCATCTGCGAGACGTTGGGGTTGACTTCGGCGGTCTCCATCGCCTCGAGGTCGAACGCCTCTTTGCAGTCCTTCTCGCTCATCCCTGCGAGGGACTCCGCGACCTGTCGCACCTGGTCGAGCGTGAGGAGGCGGGCGGGGCCGTGGCCGAGGTTGAGGCCGGTGTGGACGGGCTCGGCGCCGGTGATCGACCAGTCGTAGACGAGGTATTCGTCGAGCTCGCCCTGATCGGGGAAGGCGCGGTTGGGGCTGACGGCGAAGTGGACGGCGTCCCAGCTCTGTTCGACGTCGAAGGTCTCGAAGAGGCCGTCCTCGTCGCCGGCGAGGACATCCTCGCAGAACGACGGGTTCTGTTTGCAGTGGTCGATGACGTTCGGATCGACGCGATAGAAGACGCGGAGCGTTTTCACCGCGGCGATTGTATGTGGGCGCGCGGCTTCTTGCAAAGTTGATGGTATCCCCAGGTCGAGGCGTTTAGAAAGGCCGTGGCCGCACAGAGCGTTCCAATTGCGCCATAGCTAGCGTGCAGCAAATGGTCAACGCGCAAAGGTCGTAGCGTTCGCAGGTACGCTTCGTTCTGTCCAATGGGGGCTGTTGACGAGATCGCAGGCAGCCAGGAGATGCAGTAGAATCACCAGGAGGAACGCCATGGCAGGAAAGCAGCGCAATCGGATCGTGCGACGGAAGCAAAGCTCGCGACACATCAACCCCGCTGACGCGAACCGGCGCGCATTCGCCGCGTCGATGCGCGCTATGGCTGCCGACCCCGAAATCTGTGCGATCTCGAGGCGCATCATGCGTGAGTTCCGCACAGCGGACGGCGACGGACTACCCCGCTGAACTCACAGTGGGCGCGGAAGCTACCCAAGGATGGCGTCCAGCTCGGCACGTGCGGAGGTTCCACGAGACCACCCGCGCTTTGTTGGCGGCGATGTTCAACGCCAAGTGGGGGCCGGTCTGCAGGCTCCACCGCGCGAGCTGACTGTCGTTTCCGGCGGACGCGCCCGGCGGCGCGGAGACAACGCTGCCTTAGACACGCGCGATTACATGCTGGCCCGCTTGGTCGCCTTAACCCGAGTCCCGATCGTGAAGATAGGCAAGTCCGATGTGAAGTACAGCTAGAAGAACTACCATCCAGAGATGATGGCTACTGCACCACTTCA
This sequence comes from uncultured Planctomycetales bacterium, assembly GCA_964468745.1. GTDB lineage: Bacteria > Planctomycetota > MHYJ01 > MHYJ01 > JACPRB01 > JACPRB01. Next base: position 4,659 of record CAYXVY010000040.1, read on the forward strand.
CTAAACTCTTCGGTACTGACTTACCTGTGCTCTTCATAGACACCTCCGATTTCTCGGACGGCCTATGATCACGTTCGGCAGTCACCTGACCCTCATGTCGAGGCCCGGGATTCGAGTGAAGTCGACCACAATTCAAAGAGCACGCGCTTGTAATGAGACGACCGAACAGCGCAAGTGTTACAGAACTTCTTGAACACGGGCACACTGCGCTTGCCAGGACGGAATGCTCGACGTTCTCAATTGTGTCTACGTCAGCCTGCGCTTCTCCGCCTCAAAGCTCTTCTGGGCTTCAATTGATGCAAGCTCCGCATTTGCGGCAAGTTGCGCCAACGACATCTCATAGAAGCCCTGGGTCTTATGCTGCGCCCGAATGAGGTGCAGCCGTTGAAGGAGTGCTGCGATGTCGGCACGCGGTATCGAGTGCTGATACCTCTCGTTCGCACCAGCTGCGACGATGCCGTTCGAGTAGTCTGCCAACATTAGCGATGCCCTTGCCGTCTCAGGCCGCATTTCAAAACGGCGAAGCACACATGCCACGTTCATAGTGACTCCCTTGGCCGAAAACACCCTGAAGCCTTCCGCTTGGAGTTCGAGTCCGCGACGCAAGAATCCGAGCATCAACTCCGGCGTATCATCCTTGTCGAGATAGACGTCGAGATTCACCTTCAAGCGTGGCCCATAGCGGTTGAGCCTGTGGCGAATTGCATAGTGGGCAACGACTTCTCCGATCGGCAGCACAAAGCGGAATGCGCTATGCCTGAGGAAAAGATCTGGAGAGAGCGAGTAGGCTTTCTCTGCCTCGCCCGTAGCGGCCCACCACCACTGGGCCCGTTGCTTGTCCTCCGGTAGAACTCTCGCCGCTACCCTTCGATAGAGCTCTGAGCTGGACTGGTCCTTCGTAATCACCAGAGTTTGAGCGTAAGCACCAGTCTTCTCAATGGCATCGACAACGAACAGGGCGTTGCTCAAGGAGGCAGTTTGCCACTTCGGCAACGGGGGAACGGTGCGCAGCGCGCTCTCTGCATCCTCGATTACCCGGCCGGGCAGCAGGACGCTTCCGACGACGCAAGCACCGCTCCCGACGGGGTTGACTCTTGAGCCCTCATCGAGCGCAATCTCAAGATCGAGCGTCGTTCGGAATGGCATGTCGACAATTCAACCATCGTCCCACGCGGTGGTTGCCTACTATCGCTGAGTGCTCGGTCATCTGAACGTCTTCAGCTCGTAAGGGACGCTGATGCCCGTCGCAAGCTCCCACTCTCTCACCATGTCCAATGGAGGCGGTCTCACAATCATGTTTGTTACGTCACTGATCCACGCGTCTTCAAATCCAGCTGAGCGCAGCGGTTGTGAGAACTTCAGCCCCCGGAGGCCGATCATCAGTCCCATACGTGCGTGACTAGCGATTGCGTCTGCGACTTCAAGCGCGATACGCTTGCCGCGGAAGCGCGGATCGTTACTCCACTGTATGGACGTTCTATCTGGCGCCACGGCTACCATCCATTCCGCGTCCTTCTTTCGCGCTCGCTGGCTCGACGGTGTTCTGAGCTTGCGATTGTGTTGCCGCAGTTGGTCTCGGCCGAACTCCCCGGCTCTAGACAAGGCCATCTTGGCCAATTCTGGCATGCCAGGGCCCTGAGTCTTCCGATCCGCAAACACCTGCAATGCCTCAATTGCCTGGTTGCGAACAAGCGCAGTCGCTAGCTGTAACGTGCCAACCGCAACCATGAGCGCTTGCTGATAGACCATGTTGCGGTAGTTGACGTGATCCGGTTGCGCAAACAGTTTCTGCGCCCGCCCGAGTCTGCGATTCTGCGCAATCATGAACTTTGCGAGCTCTTGCTTGCGATCTATGGTCGCGCCGTATCCAGCTTGCGGTTTGACCACTACACAGACAGCGTCGGCTCCCCAACTCCGCAGCAGGTCCATGGCTGCTTCGGGCGACAGGCGGCCGCGTGTCCGAGTTCCCTCAGGTTCCTTCGTGATCCCGATGGCCCCAATGACGAAGGTCCCATCCGTGTCGGCCCCCGGGGGATTGCCGGCCTCATCGAGAAAGATGCTCAAGACTGCCATATGTGCACCTTAACAATTGCACGTGTGTCCGGTTCATCCTGCCGCAGACTTCGAAGTGCCGGATACGTCCGGAGCTAGGGCCCGGCGCGCCCGTAACCGTGCGGGGGTCACGCACGGTGACGGGCGCTCCGGCGACGGGCGGAGCCTCCCGCTCGCCAGAAACGGACTGTTTCGCGCGAGCCGCAACGTTTGACGCCTGAAAACCTCGACATTCTCCTCACAGCCCCTGTCCATTCTCCTGCTTAGTCAGGGTACGGCGGGCGCTGCTTCTCGTCCGGCAGTACCAATCCGCCGCGCGGCGCAACCCGGTCCCGACCTCAGTCGTGTCCGGTCTGCCGCCGCGCCAATAGCTCCTGCGAGAGCGGA
>CAYXVY010000041.1:0-10895 GCA_964468745.1 uncultured Planctomycetales bacterium
TGAGTTCCTTCTCCGCGGCGGCAAGTGCGCTTAGCACGGCGCTTAGGGGAAGCGGCTCGGTGACGACGACGTGCAGATGGTAATTGTCCTTCTCGATCCAGATGAGCGCGCGCGCGACCTTTGGGGAAGAGGCGAGCGCCTTCTGGACGTTGATATAATCGGCTGCCGCGGTCAGGCCTTGCACGGTGAGCCTCACGACACGCTCCTCACGGGGATGAGAGAGGATCAGGAACAGGGCCAGCGGCAGGGCGACCAGCTTCATTTCTTCATTATAGGGGCCCGAGCGGACGGAATCGGACATGCCACGCATTGCAGCCGTCGCAACCGCGCTTCCGGCGCATCGCCTGGATCAGGCCGACGCGCGCGAGCTGTGCCGTCGGGCGATGGGGGATCACCGGCTGCTCGATGTCTTTGCACGCTCGGGTGTGGAGACGCGCTATTTCGCATTTCCACCCTCGTATTACGTCGAGGCACGCACATTTGAGCAGCGCAATCGCGACTTCGTGCAGCAGGCGCTGGTACTCGGTGAGCGCGCGATTCGCGACGCGCTGCAGTGCGCCGACGTTCCCCCGCAAGGGATCGACCACTTTTATTTCGTCACGACGACGGGGCTTGCGACCCCGAGCGTGGACGCACAACTGGCGCACCAGCTCGGGCTGCGACGCGACGTCTTTCGCAATCCGCTTTTCGGAATCGGATGCGCGGGCGGGGCGGCGGCAATTGCGCGCGCGAGCGAGGTGTTGCGGGGCCGGCCGCGCGAGCGAGCGCTGGTGCTTTCGGTCGAGCTTTGTGGCCAGACGTTTCGCCGCTCAGACACGTCGGCGGAGAACTATGTCGGTGCCGCTCTCTTCGGCGATGGCGCGGCGGCGGCCGTCATCGCGGGGGATGACATTTCGCGAGCGGGTCCCGTGGTGGTCGCGACCGGTGCGGAACTCTTCCCTGAGACGGGGCACGTGATGGGCTGGGACTTCAAGGACGACGGAATGAAGCTCGTGCTCACGCAGGAAGTGCCGGCGACAATTGAAAAACACGTGCTTCCCGCGGTCACGAGGTTCCTTGCCGGACATGGCCTCGAGCGACGTCATGTCCGCCACTTCATCCTGCACCCGGGTGGGACGCGGGTCCTGCGCGCGTATCGCGACGTGATGGGGCTTACGGACGAGCAGGTGCGCCCGTCGCGCGAGTGCCTGCGGACCGTTGGCAATCTCTCCTCGGCGGCGGTGCTGTTTGTCCTTGCGTCCATCCGCGCCGAGCCGGGCGACGTGGGAATCATGGCCGCCGTGGGCCCGGGATTTGCCGTCGAGATGTCCCTGCTGCGCTGGTAGCGGATCAAGGCAGGGCGGACGGCGGGATTTTCACAGGCTGCCCCTGGACTGCGACGGCATTCTCGTCACCCTCGGGGAGCTTCCACCCGCGAACGATCCTGTACACCGCAGGGATGACGACGAGCGTCAGCAGCAGGCTCGTGATCATGCCGCCTACGAGCGGCGCCGCCATGCGCTGGAGGGTTGCTGCGCCGGCACCCACAGCCCAGAGCATGGGCGCCAGCCCGAAAATGTCCACCGCCACGGTCATCACTTTCGGGCGCACGCGCCGCGTCGCGCCCTCGGCGATCGCGCGATCGAGCAGCGAGCGCGTCATGCGTCCGTATCGCTTCTCGAAGTCGTTGTACGCGTTTTCGAGATATACGAGCATGATGACGCCTGTTTCCCCCGCAACACCGAGAAGCAGCAGGAACCCGAGCCACCACGCGGTGCTGATGTTGTAGTCGAGCAGGTACGTCAGCCAGACCGCGCCGACCGCGGCGAAGAGCAGGGTGCCCATGATGATCAGGGTCTGCGCCATCCTGCGGAAGTGCAGATAGAGGATCAGGAGTGTCAGGAGGACGGTCAGCGGCACGATGATCAAGAGCCTGCGGTTCGCCTTCTCCATCATTTCGTACTGCCCGCTCCACTTCATCGTGTAGCCCGACGGAACCTCCAGTCGCGCGTCGCGGATCGCGCCGTCGATCACCTGCTGCGCGCGCGCCACGTACTCGCCGAGACTGACCGCCTCGAACTGGATCGGCAGATAGACGACAAGCATGTTGTTGTCGCTCTTGATCACCATCGGCCCGCGCGTCATTTCGAAGGCGGCGAGCTGGCCGAGCGTCACGACGTCCGGAAGCGCGACGCCCGCCGACGCCATGCCGTCCATCGCGGCGCCGGCCGCTCCCGGCAGTCGCACGAGGATGCGCTTCAGCTGCTCGGGATCGTCGCGACGTTCGCGCGGATAGCGCACCGCGACGGCGAAGCGGTAGCGCCCCTCGACGGTTTGCGTAACCGCCATGCCGCCGATCGCGGTCTCGACCACCATCTGCACTTCTTCCACGGAGATGCCGTAGCGGGCGCAGGCGATTCGGTCGATGACCACGTCGAGGTAATATCCGCCGGTGGCGGGGCGCTCCGCGACGGCGGACACCGTGTTGGGAACTTCGGCGTTGAGCAGGCGCTCGAGGTCGATCGCCAGCTTCTCGACGCGTTCGAAGTCCGTGCCGAAGACCTTGAGGCCGAGGTAGCCGCGCATGCCCGTCGTGATCATGCCGATGCGCGTCACGATGGGCATGAGGAACCAGTTCGGCATGCCGGGCTGTTTGATCGCGCGCGCCATCTCTTCCCGCGTGAGTTCCTCGAACGTGAGTGGGCGAAGCGGGACGCGCCCCGGCGGATGGGCGGTGAGCCAGTCGCGCACCCGCTGCTCGATCGACGGGCGCTCGCCCGCAGGCACCTGACCCTTGGCCGTGAGCATCGAGAGGATGTCGCGCGTCAGCACGTCGTCAAGCTCGCGCGCGATCGCCGGTTCCGTGGCGCGGAGGATCTGAGCCTGCAGCGAGAACCGAATCTCTTCGAAATACGATTCACTCAGACCTGCGCGCTCGCGCTGCGTTGCCAGCTGCAGCTGCCGCCGGATCGAGTCGTTGATCTCGGCCCGCGTCATTCCCTCGACCGCGGGCGCGATCGCGGCATCCAGCTTCAGGTTTTCCAGGGCGCGCCGCGCGCGTGCCTCGACCCACCCCTTCGGGAGCGAGCGTGCGGGCCAGCTCGTTTCGTCGTGGAGCATGGTCGTCGTTTCGACCATGTCGAGAGGTGCCGGGTCCGTCGCGCTCGTCGAGCGTCCGATCTTGCCGAGGACGTTCTTGACCTCGGGGAACGTGGCGAGCACGGCGTCCTGCGTCTGCAGGGCGCGGCGCGCTTCGCCGATCCCGAGGCCGGGGACGGTCGTCGGCATGTAGAGGAGGTCGCCTTCTTCAAGCGGCGGCATGAACTCCCTCCCGAGATGCCACCACGGGGCCAGCGCGAACAGCGTGATGACCGCGGCAGCGCCGCTGACCAGCCACCGCGAACGCAGACTCCACTGCACGACGGGCCCGTAGAGGCGCAGCATCAACCGGGAGACAGGGTTGGCCTCCTCCGGGATGATGCGGCCGCGCACGAAGTAGTAGACGAGCGGGGGAATCAGCGTGACCGAAAGCACGCACGCGGCCCCCTCGGCGATCATGTTCGTCCACGCGAGCGGCTTGAACATGCGGCCTTCCTGGTCCTCGAGCGCGAAGAGCGGCAGGTTGGTGATCGTCGCGACGAGAAGCGACGTGAAGAGTCCCGGTCCGACCTCCATGCACGCGTCGTAGACCGCCTTGTGGCGATCGACGCCGCGCGCGATGTGGCGGTGCGCGTTGTCGACCATGCAGATGGACGCGTCGACCATCGCACCGAACGCGATCGTGATCCCCGCGATCGTCATGATGTTCGTCGGGATCCCGAGTGCCCACATCACGATGAAGGTCGCGAGCGCGCCCGTCGGCAGCGTGATGAACGCGACGATCGCGCTGCGCGCGTGGAGGAGGAAGACGAAGCAGACGAGGAAGATAATGAGAAACGCCTGCAGCGTCGCCTCGGTGAGCGTCGCCACGGCTCGGCTGATGAGCGGCGTGCGATCGTACGCCTCGCGCACGACCACTCCCGCCGGAAGCCCCGGCTTCACTTCCTTTTCCATCGTCGCTTTCACGCGTGCGATGAGGTCGCGGGCATTCGCCCCCTGGCGGACGACGACGATGCCGGCGACAACTTCTCCGGTGCCGTTTCGTTCGGCGATGCCCCGTTCCGGCGACGGGCCGATGACGACGTCGGCGACGTCGCGCACGCGGACCGGCGTCCCCTCCTGCGCGCGTACGACGATGTCCTCGATGTCCTTCGCGGCGCGGATGTAGCCGCGGCCGCGGACCATGAAATCGTGTTCCGCGATTTCGACCGACATTCCGCCGACGTCCCGGTTCGCCGTGCGGATCGCCGTCGCGAGATCGGGGACGCTGACTCGATACGCGAGCATGCGCTCAGGGTCGGCGATCACCTCGTAGCGGCGGCGCGCGCCTCCGACCGATGCGACCTCGGCCACACCCTCGACTCCGCGCAGCACGTTCGCGACGTACCAGTCCTGGAGCGCTCGCAGCTCGCCGAGATCGTATTTTCGCTCCGTATCCTCGAGGGTGTACATGTAGACCCAGCCGAGGCCGGAAGCGTCGGGGCCGATGCGCACCTGCGGCCCCTGCGGAAGCTGGATGCCCGAAAGGTACTCCTGCACCCGCGACCTCGCCCAGTAGATGTCCGTGCCGTCGTCGAAGATGACGTAGACAAACGAGACGCCGAAGTACGACTGCGCGCGGACGTCGCGGACGCTGGCGACGTTGAGCATCGCCGTGGAGATCGGGTACGTGACCTGGTCCTCGATGACGCGCGGGTTCTGCCCCTCCCACTCCGTGACGATGATGACCTGCACGTCGGAGAGGTCGGGGATCGCGTCGATTGGCATGATCGCAAGCGCGACGGCGCCCGCGGCGCAGATGCCGGCGACGACCAGCAGCGTCAGGATGCGATGCTCGAGGCAGCCGCGGATGATGCGTTCGATCACCGGATCTCCTTCTCCGCCGACCCGCACCCCGGCATCCCGAACGGGTTGCGCAGGTCGCCGTCCGGCTGGAACCACCGCTCCGTCGCGCTCCCGACCTGTTTGACCGCCATGCCGCAGATGAAGCGATGGAGCCGGCGATCGAGCGGGTTGCCGAACGCCTCGATGAAGGACTCGTACGCGGCGCTCATTTCGCCGAACAGCCTCATCATGTCCTTCAGCTGTGTGTCGCCGCGGAAGCCGTGCGCGGCGTCTTCCAGCCGCTTGGCGAAGGCCCGCAACGCACCGGCGAGGGCGGAGTCGATCGGCTCGCCGAGTTCCTTCGGCAGCGGGGCCACTTCGGTGGCGAGCGCTTCCGCGTACTCCGCCGCGAGCGGCGCCTTGCGGTCCGCGATCGCGTTGTTGATGAGGAAGTAGCGCTCCATCGCGCGGCCCGCGATTCCGCGGATCAGCGGCCACCGCTTGTGCCACGACGTCTCCGGCGACTTTGCATACGCGTCCGCTTCGGCATGCGAGGCGAACGGCAGGCCGTTCATCTCATGAGTGCGATCGAGCTTGGCGCCGCTCCATGCGGAGCGCACCTCGGCCGTCGCGCGCTTCTCTGGCGCCATCTTGTCGATCAGGTTCCGGATCTGTGTCTCGGCGTGGAGGAGAAATGCGCCCGACGTCACGACCTCGTCCCCCTCCTTCAAGCCGTCGAGCACCTCGTGGTAGCGGTTGTGACCCGTGAAGAAGCCGAGCCCGCGCGCGTCCTTCGCGCCCTCACGTCCGGTAAGCCAGGAGCGTCCGAGCGTCACTTCACGCGCCGTGAACCGTCCCCCGCCGAGAGCGAGGATGACCAGATCGCGACGGCCCGTCGGGATCACGGCGTGCTCGCTCACCGACAGCGCCTTCGGCACGTCGCGTACGATGAGCGCTCGTGCGAACTGCCCGGGTCGCAGCGTGACAGGGTCGTTCGGAACGCGGATGCGCACGCGCGCGGACTGCGTCGCCGCGCGGATCCGGGGTTCAACAAGATCGATCCGGCCGATGTACGTTCGATCTCCTGCCATGAGGCGCGCCTCCTGGCCGATCGCGGCGTGCGGGACGTCGCGGTCGTAGATATCGGCAAATGCCCAGAGTTCTCGCAGGTCCGCTACATCGGCGATGTGTCCGTCGTCCGGCAGCTTCATGCCGGCCTTGACGTTCACGTGCATGATCGTGCCGGCGACCTTGCTGCGGATGAGGAGTCGCGCACTCGGCTCCTTCCGCTCCTCGAGTGCCTTGATCTCCGTCTCGTCGATCCCCATCAACTCGAGGCGGCGCTTCGCCGATTCCGTCATGACGGAATCGTTCGCGGCCTTCGCCACCAGGTATTCCTTCTGACCGGCGAACAGCACGGGGCTGTAGACGCGCGCAACGGGCGCGCCCTTGGCGACCGTCTCGCCAACGTTGTGGATGAAGAGTTCCTCGACCCAGCCTTCGAAGCGGAACTCGATGTGCCAGTAGCTCTCGTGATTGAGGTCGGCAATGGCGGTCGTCTCGATCTCGTGCACGAGGTCGCGTCGCGCGGCCTTCTCGACGCGCACGCCGGCCTGCTGCACCTGCTGGGGCGTGAGGACAAGCGTCGGGTCCCCCTCCTTTTGTCCCGGCCCGGCCACGTACGGCTCCAGCTCCATGTTGCAATACGGGCAGATGCCGTAGCGCTTCACCTTGTAGAACGGGTGCATCGGGCACCAGTAGAGGCGCTCCTCGCGGTGCTTCGCGGCAAATCCGAGGAAGACGAGCACGGGGCGCGCGTGTCCCGTCGTGACGAGCGCGCCCCACGCGGCGAGCAGGACTCCAATCGCGACGATCCAGGGCATCAGGATTTTGTTCATGGATGTTCTCCCGTGGCGTGACGGAGCGCTTCGCGCGCGGCCAGATGGTCGCCGAGCAACCGGTGGAACTGCTCCTCGACGGCCTGGAATTCAATGAGAGCGTCGACGGCCGTCAGGAAGTCCACTTCGCCCGCGCGATAGCCGGCGAGGGCCGACTCGTGCGTCTGTTTCGCCTGCGGCCGGAGCTTCTCCGTGTACAGCTGGATCGACGCGCGAGTCTCGACGACGCGGGCGTGCGCCGCGGCGACCTGCCGGGCGATCTCGACACGCGCCCCCTCGTAGCGGTGCCACGACTCGCCGAGCATCGCGCGCGCCTCCGCTTCGGCTGCCTCACGCCGGGCCGGGCGAAGCATCGTGAGAGGAACGGCGATCTTCGGGGTGACTTCGTACGAACCGCCGCGGAAGCGCTCCACATCGAGCTTGAGGACCCCGTCAGGCCACGACTCCAGCTCGGCCATGCGCAGCGCGGCGAGGGATGCGCGCAATCCGTGTGTCGTGGCGGCCACCTCTGGCCGACGCTCGAGCGCCCGTGCGAACAGGGCTTCGAGCGCTTCCGGCTCGGCCGGCGCGTCCGGCACCCGGGTCGCGCCGATCGGCATCATCGCGCGGCGGCCGATCATCGCGTTGAGGCGCGCCTCGGTTTCGCGCCGCTCTCGCGTCATCCGCAGGATGTCGTTCTCCAGCGCGTACGCGCGGAGGCGCACTTTGAGCACGTCCTGCTGGGGCGTCTGGCGGGCCTCGTATCGTGCGCGCGCGACGGTCTCGAGTTGCTCGATGAGCTTTCGATTGTCGCCGGCGATCCGGAGGGCGTGATCGAGCGCGTGGATGTCCGCGTAGTCGCGGGCGACGGATGCTCGCAGATCGAGCGCCCGCTCCTGCAGCATCTGCCATTCGCGGCTCGCCTCCTCGATTGATTTGCGTGCGGCCGCATCCAGCTTTCCGGGGAAGAGGAGAGGCTGCATCAGCTCGATCATCTGGCTCATGAGCCGGCGAAAGAAGTCCTCGAAGGAGAACGCCAGCTCGATTTCGGGGTCGCGAGCCGAGGCGGCCTGCGGGATCTTCTCGATCGCGGCTTCGAGACGCTTGACCGCGGCACGCAGCTCCGGGTTGCGCGCGAGCGTCAGCCGCACGAGATCTTCGAGCGCCGCCTCCTTCGTGAAATCGGGCGAGGCTTCGGCGTCGCGCAACGTCAGGAGCTTCGCCTCCAGTTCGCCCGCGGAACCGGATGGGGACGACGTCCAGGCTGAGTGGCCGGCCGCGCGCTGTTTCAGCGAGTCGTAGTCGTCGCGATACGACGCGGAGCAGCCGAGGAGACAGGAAACAGAATACAGGAGACAGATTGGGCGCATAAGCAACCTCCGATGAGAAGACAGGCTCGGAGATCGCAGAATCTAGCGCCGCAGAGGGAAGAGTGGAGGAGAGGCGTAGGGCGGACCGGTGTCGAGGATGGCCACGTCGTCGTGCGCGCGCGCGACGGGCGTCACGACGATCACGTCGGGAGCGGCCAGCGCTGTAGGCTCGAAAGTCGCGAACACCGGTCCCGTCACCGACGGGGGCGCGCTCGCATGCACGCACGGACAGCCCGCATCCTGCGGTTGATCCTCGGACGTGTCTCAGCAGCCGCCGTCGTCCGGCTGGCTGAGCGGGACAGGCGGGCGACCGTCGCAGATCACGCACGCGCAGTCGTGCACGCTCGCGATCTGAGAGATGGCGAATAGAAGGCTAATGGCGAGGAGTGGCATCGAAGCCCGCCTCCTTCAGCGCCTTGATCACGTGCTCCAAGTTGAGATTGTCCCCTGCGATGACGATTTCCATCGACGTCATGTCCACTCGGGCGTCGCTGACGCCCTCCACGTTTTTCGCCCGCGCGACCGCGAGCGCGCAGCAGGCCTGTCACGTGACGCCGCGCAGGGTCAGCCTTTGTCCCGAGAACGCCTGCTTTCCCTCGCGGGTGGAGAGAGCGGTTTCCAGGAGGCGCGCCTCGTCCATGCGCGCAATCCACACGTGGCAGAGTTTCTCGGAGCGGCAGCATACGATGGTGTTCTCTCCGCAGCGGAAAACGTAGTAGTCGCGACCCTGCTGCGTGCGGCGGGCGGACGCGGGAAGCGGCCGTCCGTCGTCTTCGAGCACGAGCAGCGAAATGAGCGTCTCGCCGCGACGGTAGACGATCCACGGCGCTTTCAGCTTCTCATCCGGAAGCGAGCAGACGCAGCCGCCTTCCACGTTGCAGCCGAGCGCGGGCGCGTAGACCTCGGCGCCGAGCGACGCCCTGAAGTAGTCGCGAAGCGCCGCGGGATCGCCGAGCGATTCGGGCCGGACCGCGCCGCTCACCACGCGGTCGTGAAAGGCCGACGACTCGCGCACAACGCGCGGCATCTCGGCGCCCGCGGGCATGACGAGCATCAGCAACAACCCCGCGGCGAGGGCGGCAGCCGTGCCTGTCGACCAGCGCCAGATGCGGCCGCGCATTCCGCGCTCCTCGCGATCCAGCGCGCTGTGGATCCTCTCAACCAGCTCCGGCGGGGCCGCCGGGAGGGCCAGCTGCGACAAGGCGTTCACCACCGCCGTGCGCTCGCGGACGTCGTCGCGGCACGCGGCGCAGCCCGACAGATGCTCGCGCAGGCGCTCGGAATCGGCGTCGCCGATCCGGCCGTCCGCGTATGCGTCGCGCAGCGGCGCCAGGGTCGAGCAGGGTTCGATCATCTGTTCTATTCAACGTACATCCGCAGTCCAATATTCATGCGCGCGCTTCCTACACGAGAGGGATGGGTCATAATAGGGGTGGCACGAAAGGGCGCCATCCTGCGGTGGAGCCGATGCCGGGGCGCCCGCGGAAGTTGATGGTGGACGATGGTGGGTCTCGGGACATTCTTTGCAGCGGTGCTGGTGGGCGCCGGCACTCCTTCGCAGCACGCGGTGCCGGTTCCGGAGAACGCGTCGCACGCGATTGCCCCGGACCCGATTCCGGCCGCGGAATCGAACGAGTCGGACATCGAGTTTTCCCGCTTCGGCCGCATGCTCGCGCGCGATCTCGATGGGATCGCCTCGATGCGCTTCATGGTCGAACAGTGGTCGCTTTGGACGCTCGAATGCGATCGGAGTCCGGCCTTGTCCGTGCTCGACGATCTCTTCGCGCTGCCGGCGGAGGCGTGCCACGGCATCGTCAGTCTGGCGCGCTCGTGCTTCAGCACCTCCGGTTGCTACTCGTTGCGGCAGGAGAATGAGGGGCCGCTGATCGGCCGGCTCGGAATCCTGGCCGGCGGCAGTCGCATGACTTCTCCATTCACCGAGTTCGCGCGGCAATGGGTGGCGAGACAGCACAAGGTGATGGGGGAGGACTCGTACCTGCGCACGATGTCCTACGAGCTCGGCTTCGAAGCCGTGGATGAAGACGCGCTGTGGAGTGAGGAGCAGAAGCTGATCTGGGACGTCGCGCGCAAGGTGTATCTCTCGCGTTACTTCGGTCGAAGCGACGAGCGCGTCCGCGAAATGTGGCGGTTCTCGGAGTGGCGGTCGGTCGATTACATCGTCGCGCCTCCGCTTCTTGCCGCGTACACGTGGTACCGCGGCTGGGAGCGCCGCATCACGGTCTGGGACACGCGCTTGCAGGTCAAGCTCGAACCCCTCTCGACGATCGTGCACAACGCTGGGCGCGGTGGAGTCGACGTGCCGTTCGCGCTCGCGGTGGAGTGGGAGATCCCCGGCTTTCCGATCCGCGCGATCGTGGCCGCGGGATTGCGCGACGGTGGGGCCTCGGTCGATTTCATCGGAATCGGGACGAGCATCGCGGCGGCGCGCAAGGCCTACCGCGAAGTGAGCGGCGATTAGGTCGTCGGGGCCTTGGCGAGGGCGTCGCGCAGCCGGCCTCTCGCGTTGTGCAGCGAGGACATGATGCTGCCGATCGGACAGCCGAGCGCGTCCGCCGCTTCGCGGTAGCTGAGATGCTCCACGTCGACCAGAAGGAGAACGAGCCGGTGAGCGGCGGACAGCGAGTGCAGCGCGCGCAGGACGTTGTCGGAAAGCGCGTCGGACACCGCGCCCAAGGGTGAACTCGTCGGCGCGTCCTGCGACCCCGCGTCGAGCTGAAGGATGACG
>CAYXVY010000042.1:0-24836 GCA_964468745.1 uncultured Planctomycetales bacterium
GTGAAGAACGGCGTGTGGCGGCCGCCCTCCTCCTTCTTCAGCACGTAGACTTCACCGGTGAACTTGGTGTGCGGCGTGATCGAGCCGGGCTTGGCGATCACCATGCCGCGCTCGAGCTGGTCCTTTTCGATGCCGCGCAGCAGGATGCCCACGTTGTCCCCGGCCTGACCTTGGTCCATCTCGCGATTGAACGCTTCGACGCCGGTGATCGTGCTCTTGAGACTCTCGGCGCGCAGGCCGATGATCTCACACGGCTCGCCGATCTTGCAGACTCCGCGCTCGATTCGGCCCGTGCCGACCGTGCCGCGGCCTTTGATCGAGAACACGTCCTCGATCTGCATGAGGAACGGCTTGTCGATTTCGCGGACGGGCAGCGGGATGTGCTCGTCGAGGGCCGTGAGCAGATCCTTGATACATTTGTTGGCGGTCGCGTCCTTCGGGTTCTGGAGCGCAGCCAGGGCCTGGCCGCGGACGATCGGAATCTTGTCGCCGGGGAAGCCGTTCTTCTTGAGGAGATCACGCACTTCCTCTTCGACGAGGTCGAGAAGTTCCTTGTCATCGACAAGGTCGATCTTGTTGAGGAAGACGACCATCGCGGGTACCTGCACCTGGCGGGCGAGGAGCACGTGTTCCTTCGTTTGCGGCATGACGCCGTCAGCCGCGCTGACCACGAGGATGGCGCCGTCCATCTGCGCGGCGCCGGTGATCATGTTCTTGATGTAATCGACGTGACCCGGGCAGTCGATGTGGGCGTAATGGCGTTTTTCAGATTCGTATTCGACGTGCGAGATCGCGATCGTGATGATCTTCGACGGGTCGCGGCGGCCGTCCTTCTCGGAGGCCTTCGCGATGTCGTCATACGAGCGCACCTTGACGGCTCCCTTCGTCATTTCCGATGCCACGGCGGTGATGGCGGCGGTGAGCGTCGTTTTGCCGTGGTCGATGTGCCCGATCGTGCCGACCTTGACGCGGGGCTCGGTGCGCGCAAATTTTTCCTTCGCCATGTGCGATCTCCTCTTTCCTCTATATATGGACCCGAGCGTGCTGGATGAGTCGACTGGAGCTGGAGACGGGATTTGAACCCGCGACCTCGTCCTTACCAAGGACGTGCTCTACCGACTGAGCTACCCCAGCGCCCCTGGCAGGCAGTGTTGCGACCACGGAATTGAGAGAAGCCTCCTCACTCGGGATGCGCAGCGCTGTGGCGACGCGATCTCCGAGGCGTTTCGATGGGACACAAGCGCGCTGGCCGACGTGAAGAACAGCCTCACCAGCCCGCAGCGAGAGGTGCCGAGTATAGCAACGGATGTGCCAGAGTCAACGACTTCACGGAAAATTCTCCGCACCGGCCGCGACTTTCCAGAAAACGGCACGGGGTCACGAGGTTTGGATTCGCACCGCCGCCAGAAGTTTTTGCGGGGGCTCGGCCCGCAGGAGTCCCGAAGTGCATGAGCACGTGATCATTGTCGGGACGGATTCCCGATGCGCCTTTTCGGCCACGCACGGGTTCACACGTGCGGTCCAACGAGCCTCGATGAATGGAGCGGGGGACGGGATTCGAACCCGCGACGACCAGCTTGGAAGGCTGGTGTTCTGCCACTGAACTACCCCCGCCTGCGCCGACTACCTCTCAGCTAAGCTTGCTTGCGGGCTTCGGCGGGCAGGCCCGCTTGCGCTCGCCGCGCGAAGTGGCTTGCCAACCGTAGCCCGTAAGCAGTCTTCGTGTGCTGTGGGACGGCGAAGGTTGGTGGGCAGGGAGGGATTTGAACCCCCGAAGGCGTGAGCCAACAGATTTACAGTCTGCCCCCTTTGGCCACTTGGGTACCTGCCCGGAAAACGAAAGACCGGAAACGAAAGATCGGAGACCAGGGAGTGTCCGCGTTCGCTGGTCCTTGAGCTTTCGTTTCCGACCCCTTGTCTGCTTGGAGCTGGCGATGGGAATTGCACCCACAACCACCGGTTTACAAAACCGGTGCTCTCCTATTGAGCTACGCCAGCCTAAAGAGCGGTGAGGATTCTAAGGGCGCCCGGCGGAATTCGCAAGGCAACACCGGGTGCTTCAACCGACAACGACTTGCGTCGTTCGCCCGAACGCGGTTGGATCTCTCAGCGGACGAGCTGTTCCGCGCGGTAGATCACCTGACCCGTCTCGACTCCGTTCGCGACGATCACCGCGAGTGGCGGTGCCCCCCCTTCGCGCACGAGCAGATTCGCCTGCTTCCACGTGTACAGCGCCTGCGCGCACTTCACCCGCTTGTAGCGGCTCTCGTCCGCCTTCCCCTCGGACAGGCGCACGGCTTCTTCGATGTCGATGCCGATCCCCTCGAGGTCTCCTCCGCGACGGAAGTACCCCATGTGCTGCTCGGTTGCGAAGGCCCCGAACGTCCGGTTGTCTTCCACGCAGTCGAACGACAGCCGGGCGGTGAAGCGCTCCCGCTGAGCCTGCTCCATGCGAACGATTTTCTCGTTGATCGCCTTCATGGACCGCACTTCGTCCGGATATTTGTGCAGGTACCCGTCGAGGAAGCGCACCCGATCCGCTCTCGTCAGCTTCGGGAACCGGTTGAGCTTCGCCACCGACGTCAGCCGGTCCTGCTCCGAGATCGACTTGATCAATCGCATCTTTTCAAAGTCGATCAGCCGGAATTCGAATCCCTCGCCCCATGTTTTGACGAGGACGTTTCCGGGATCGACGTTTTGCTGCCACACGCCGGAGTCGTGGATCTGCCGCGCCCAAACGCCGAACGCGAACATGATGTCACGTCGTTGCTTGCCGGAAATTCGGTTTTCGAGCAGCACTTGCTCCAGCGTGTTCCAGCCGTCGAGCTTCTGCGTGACGACGAAGCTCTCGACGCCTCGCTCCCCGATCGCGGTCAGCGGCACCACCTGCACGCCTCGGCGCGTCGCTCCGAGGCAGTTCTCCATCTCGCGGCGTGCTCCGGAGCCCCCGAACAGCAGCCGCACCCGGCTCCAGAGTCCGCCGGGCTTGTAGATCTTCACGAAGAAGACGTAGTCGACGATGGATACCTCAATAAGACGCGTCGCCCTGAGGTCGCGCACCACCGATCCGCGTGCGAGGGTTTTCGTGAGATCCGCGAACGCCCCGAATTCGAAGAGCAGTCGGAAATCCGGCAGCACCTTCCAGCGGACGCCGCCGGACATTACCGGGATGTAACTGGACATGGCTCATTTTGTCGAATGCCGTTCGAAAGCCCCATAGCGCGAGGGCACAATAACAGCTGCCACGCCAGCACGACTGCAGATTCCGCCGCGCGGCGCCGCGCCGGCCCCCAGAGGCCCAGCGTCAGCGCCACAGCTGCGCCGAAAGCCGCCGTCTCGAGCAGCGACTTCACGGGATATGCTGCGCGCAGCAGCGCGTGCTGCACCGGATGATGCTTGCGGAAGTATGCGAAGAGCGACCGTGCATGCTCGACCTTGGCCCGAACGCGCATGCGCTCGCGCGTCCGACCTTGCAGATGCACCACGTGCACAGCGGGATGCGCCGCAATCTTCCAGCCCGCATCGCGCGCACGACGGCACCAGTCGGTCTCCTCGTAGAGATAGAAAAACGTTTCGTCGAAGGGGCCGAGTTCGTCGAGGGCCCGGCGCCGGGTCACGAAGCAGGCGCCCACGAGATTCGGTACGTGCGACGGCCTTGTGAGTTGTGTCGCGCGCCCAGGGAACGACCCGGGAAAAATCCGCCGGAGCATGCTCTTGTTGAAAAGCTCCGTCGCGAGTGAGGGCTCCGCGTCGAATGAATGTTGCGTGCGCCCGTCTTCGTGCATCAGGAGCGGGCCGACCGCCGCGACTTCGTTCGAGCCGTCTAGATACTCGACGAGTGTGCGCAAGCCGCCCGCCGGCACGCGCGCGTCGTTGTTCAAGAACGCGACCGCGCGACCTGTCGACTCACGCATCCCCTGATTCGCGGCCGCCGCGTACCCCCGATTCGCGCCATTCTCGATGAGCTTCGCGCGCGGGAAGCGTTCGCGAACGGCGGACGGTGTGCCGTCGGTCGAGCCATTGTCGACGACGACGATTTCGTAGCCCAACCCCCCCGCGCCGGGGGCCACTGTATCGAGGCAGGCGAGGGTCATGTCGCGGCCACCGAGCGTGACGACCACGACGGACAGGTCCATCGCGCTCATATCCGGCGTTATGATAGTTCGGCGCGCGTTCAGGATGATAGGATTACCCACATGCCGCAGCGGCGCGAAAAATTTCACTTCGGAGCGAAGCTGTTCGGTTGCCTGATCGTGGCCGCCGTCTGCGGATTCGCGTGGGCTCTGTTTGAGTCGGGGCGCACGCCGGGGGATATCATCAGCCTCTTTCGCGGGCCCGAGGAGACCCCGGGGGCGGGCGCGTCCACGGACACGCCGCCGCCCAAGCCGGGTGCCTCGATCAAGGATGCTGCGCCGCCCAAGTCGGTCGTTCCACCGCCGCCGAAGCCGTCCGCGAACGAGTACACCGACGCGAACATGCAGTCGCTCTTCGTCAGCGTCGAAAGCCTTCTCAAACAGGGGAGGATCCAGGAGGCGCACAAGAAGATCGAGGAGACGAACCGCCTGCTCGTGCCGAGCGCGCATCGCGGGACGTTCGGTGCCCTCGTGTCGCGCGTCGAGAACAGCCACGCGCTCCTGCAGGAGACGAACCCCGGCGCGGCGATCCCGTTTCCGGCGATGCACGAGCTGCGAACGGCCGAGGGCGTCCGCGCAATCATCGTTAAGAACCTTGTCGAGGCGGGAAACGAGTACTCATACGAGACTCTGACGGGAATCCGCTCGCGGCTTCCGAAGTCACAGGTGCGCGAGTTGACTCCGATCAACGATCGCGGCAGGCAGGCGGCCGCCGTCGACTACGAGCTCGAGAAGCTCTGCATGTATCGCAACGTGACGATCGAGAAGGGAGCGGCGGGCTGCGCGTTCCTCGCAGGCGCCAAGGTGAACGGGCTTGCGTTTTTCGATCTTGCCGACTTCTGCGCTCGGAACGGGCACAACACTCGACTCGCGCCGCTCTTCGACGAAGCCCGCAAGCGGGATCCCGGGATCCAGCAGACCGTGCACGAGGAGAAGGCGGACCGCCTCGTGAACGTCTTCTTTTATTTCCTCTCCCTCCATGCGAAGGAGGACGCGCGCCTCGTCTACAAGATCCTGCAGGCGCGCTACGCGAATACGCGCGCGTATCGAGACAAGGTTGCCGGCGACGGCGACGTCGTGGACGGATACCAGGTGCTCGTCGGCGAGAAGATCGCCGCGGCCGTGCCGCCGCCCCCGCCCAAGTCGGGCGACCCCGTGCCGCCTCCGACGCAGCCCGACCCTCCGCCGACGGACCCCGATCCGCCGAGACCGCCGCCGACCGATCCGGATCCGCCGCCGACCTACGTCGACGACGATGCACCGCCCGATCCGTCGCAGAAAACGACACTCGCGTCCGGGGCGCCCGATGCCGCGATCAAGGCGTGCTCGCAGGGGGATGCTTACTTCGAGCAGGCGATGAAGCACCTGCGCCGGTCCGATCCCGTCGCGAATCCGAGCGGCTGGGGCTCCGAGAACAAGAAGGCGCTCGAGCTTTTCGGCAAGGCGTGGGCGTGCTACGAGACGGCCCAGCGCGAGCTCGAAAAGGCGGCTATGGGGATCCCTCAGAATCTACTGAGGCGGGCACGAGACACGACCATGAGCCGCGCCCTCTGCCGCAAGCGCGCCGTATCGACGCGATAGAACCTCGTCCGTGGCCACGGCGGCTTGGATCCGCGGACTTTTCAACTTCCGGCGCACAATACCCGGCCGGTGGGCTACACTCCCTTTGCGGAGGGGTATGTCGAGCAACGGTGGGAATGGCGGTCCCGGGAAGGTTCCTGATCCCGCATACGATCTTCTCGAGCAGCGGATCACGTACCTTGAACTGCTGAAAGCGTTCCACGAGGAGATCCTCAAGGTCATCCGCATTTATTCGTCGAGCGACCAGTTCACGAGTGAACGCTGTCTCCAGGAGATCGTGAACTTCATCCAGAAGAAGTTCGACATCCACATGGTCGACGTGTGCCTGCTGGACGAGCTGTCGAACGAGCTTGTTCTCTATGTCTGCGCGGGCCCGGAAGCGCTGAACATGCACGTCAAGAGCTTCCGCGTCCGTGTGGGGGACGGCGTCACGGGCGACTGCGCAAAAACCGGAGAGCCCGTCATCGTCAACGACGTCTCGAAGGATTCGCGCTTCATCCGCGGCCCCCTCATCAAGACGGAGTCGGAGGTCGTCGTCCCGGTCAAGATGAACGGGCGCGTCGTGGGCGTCCTCGATCTGCAGGACGTGGCGAAAAACCGCTTCACCCACGACTTCGCGCAGATCCTCGAGCAGATCGCCTTCCAGATCGGCTTCGTGCTGGAGAACAAGAAGCTGCACGACGACCTGCGCGACTACAACCGGCAGCTGGAGCACAAAGTCGAGCTTCAAGTCGGCGAGCTGAAGCGGTCGGAGGAGCGCTACCGCAACATCGTCGAGAGCGCGGCCGACCCCATGTTCACCACGGATCTCAGCGGCCGGCTTACTTGGGCGAACAAGGCGACGTTCGCCGCGTGCGGCTACGACCGCAACGAGATGCGCGACATGAATCTCATTCGTATCATCAAAAAGGGCCACATGCACACCGTGTACACGGCCCTTCGCGAGGCGGCGGAAGCGCGAGACACGCGCGGGGCGCAGTTGGAACTCGTGACGCGCCGCGGCGATGAGCGCGTCGTCGAGTTTTCCTGCATCGCGATCCGCGAGAGCGGGCGCATCAACGGCGCCGAATTCACGCTGCGCGACGTGACCGACCGCATCGTCATCGAGAAGCTGAAGAAAAACTACATGAAGTCGCTCGAGGAGGCGGTCGTCGAGCGCACGCGCGAGATCAAGGACACGCAGCGCGCGGCGGTGCTCGCGATGGCGAACCTCGCCGAATCCATCGACGACGACACGGGCGGCCACATCCAGCGGATCCAGTATTATTCGCGAGTGCTGGCGGAGGAGATGCGCAAGATCCCGAAATATCGTGAGATCTGCACGGACGAGTACATCGAAATGGTCACGGATCTTTCGCCGCTGCACGATCTCGGCAAGGTCGGCATCCGCGACGCGATCCTGCAGAAGCCCGACCGCCTCACGGACGAGGAGTTCGAGATCATGAAGGAGCACTCGGAGATCGGCGCCCGCGCTCTGCGCATGGCGGGCGAGATGATCCATCGCGAGGGACTCTTCTCGATCGCCGAGATGATCGCGCGCTATCACCACGAGAAGTGGGACGGCACGGGATATCCCTCCGTCGAAATCAATGGCGAGAACAGGCCGCTCAAGGGCGAGGAGATCCCGCTCTGCGCCCGGCTTGTCGCGCTGGCGGACGTGTATGACGCGCTCACCTCCAAGCGTCCGTACAAGATGCCATTCCCGCACGAAAAGGCGCGCGACATGATCGTCGCGCAGTCGGGGAAGCACTTCGACCCTGATACGGTGCAGGCGTTTCTGCGCCGCGAGCAGGACTTCGTGAAGATCCGCACCCAGTTTCCGGACACGGCGATGCCGGAGGGGAAGCCCTTCGTCCTGCCCGCGCGCGACCGGCAATAGCCACGTCTCGGCAACGCCGATATACTGTCGCCGTGGCGAGGAAAACGTCGCGCGTGATCGAAGGCGACTATCGTGCCGAGGGGCGCCGCTTCGCGGTCGTCGTCAGCCGCTTCAACGAGTACATCACGAAGCATTTGCTCGACGGTTGCACGAACACGCTTCGGCGCCACGGCGTGCGGCCCGAGGAGATTGAGATCGTCTGGGTGCCGGGGTCGCTGGAAATCCCCACGGCCGCACGGCACCTTGCGGCCCGGAAGCGCGCGGACGCCATCATATGCCTGGGCTGCGTGATCCGGGGCGAGACGGCGCACTATGATCACGTCTGCCGCGAGACGGCGAAGGGAATCGCGGAAGTGGGCCGCCGCACGGGCGTGCCTACGATCTTCGGCGTCCTGACCGTCGATTCCCTCGAGCAGGCGATCGAGCGCGCGGGCGCGAAAATGGGAAACAAGGGGGGCGAGGCCGCGTTGGCGGCCCTGGAGATGGCCTCGCTGGTGACGAAGCTGTGAGAAAGCGCACGCTGGGTCGCGAACTCGCCTTGCAGGTGCTGTACGAACTGGACCAGCGCGGCCCGGAGGTCATGGACGAACTTGATGCGTGCCTGCGCGGCGCCCAGGAGGAGCCCGACGCCGAGATCATGGCCTTCGCGCGCGATCTCGTGTGCGGATACAGGGAGAACCGCGCTCCGATCGACGAAAAGATCGAGAGCGCCGCGAAGAACTGGCAGCTCAAGCGAATGGCGGTGATAGATCGCAATATCCTGCGGCTGGCGACGTTCGAAATTCTTTATCGCGAGGATATCCCACCGCTCGTGTCGATAAACGAGGCGATCGACCTCGCCAAGAAATTCTCGACGCCCCAGTCGGGCCGTTTCGTCAACGGCATCCTCGACAATATCCGCCTGACGTGGGCCTCCCCGGAAAAGAAGAAGACAGGAGACAGGAGACAGGAGACGGAATAAAATCCGCGCGCTCATGGGACTGTTCTCCGGTTTCCTCGATAAATTCAAGAAGGGGCTGCAGAAGACGAAGGACGTCTTCGTCGCTCCGATCCGCAAACTCGTCCAGGTCTTCCGCAATGTCGCGCAGGAGGACCTCGACGCGCTCGAGGAGAAGCTGATCGAGGCGGACTTCGGAGTCGAGGTTGCGCAGAAGATTCTCGAGAAAATCCGCGTTGCGTGGAAGAAGGGGGAAATCAGGACGACCGATCAGATCATCCCCTTCCTGAAGGCGGACCTGAAGCAGCGGATGGTGCAGCACGGCAACGACGTGAACTGGGCCGGCTCGCCGCCGACAGTCATTCTCGTCGCCGGCGTGAACGGCGTCGGAAAGACGACGTCCATCGCGAAGCTCGCCACGCTGTTCCGCGCCGAGCAGAAGCGTGTGATACTCGCGGCGAGCGACACCTTCCGCGCAGCGGCGGTCGAGCAGCTGACGATCTGGAGTGAGCGGATCGGCGTCGACATCATCAAGCACGGCCAGGGGGCGGATCCCGCGGCGGTGGTCTTCGACGCGGCGGATGCAGCCATCGCGCGCAAGGCGGACGTGCTGCTGGTGGACACGGCGGGCCGGCTCCAGACAAAAGAGAACCTGATGAAGGAGCTGACGAAGATCAGGAACGTCATCCAGCGTAAGATCCCGGGCGCACCGCACGAGGTGCTCCTGGTTCTCGACGCGACGACCGGCCAGAACGCAATCTCGCAGGCCCAGCATTTCGGAGCGGCGGTGAACGTGACAGGGCTGTTCCTCGCGAAGCTCGACGGCACCGCGAAGGGGGGAATCGTGGTCGCCATCAAGGACAAGTTGAGCATTCCCGTGAAATTCGTGGGTCTCGGCGAGGCGCCGGACGACATCGCGCGCTTCAACGCGGACGAGTTCGTCGAGGCGCTCTTCGGCGACGACAACGGGCCAACCCGCTGATGCGTCGCGCGGACCTGCGGACCTACTATCGCGCGCTGCGGAAGCGATTCGGGCATCAGAAGTGGTGGCCGGGCGAAACGCCGTTCGAGGTCATGATCGGCGCCATCCTCACACAGAATACCGCGTGGGCAAATGTCGAGAAGGCTATCGCGACGCTCAAGGCGCACGACCTGCTTGATGCGCGGAGGATCGATACTCTTGACGCAGACACGCTGGCGCTCGCGATCCGGCCCGCGGGGTACTTCAACGTGAAGGCGAAGCGGTTGAAGTCGTTCGTGCGTTGGTTTCTCGAGCGGTTCGACGGAAGCGTCGCGCGCATGCAGGCCGTCAATTCGTCGCAGTTGCGCGAAGAGCTGCTCGGCGTCAACGGGATCGGACCCGAGACGGCCGATTCGATCCTGCTCTACGCACTCGATGTGCCGAGCTTCGTCGTCGATCAGTACACGTACCGGCTGGCGACACGGCATCAGCTCGCCGCCGAGGACGCGTCGTACGACGAGCTGAAGGACCTTTTCGAGTCCGGGCTGCCGAGAGACCGCGCTCTCTATAACGATTTCCATGCGCAGATCGTCGCGGTGGGAAAGAGCTACTGCAGACCGACGGCGAAGTGCGAGGAGTGTCCGTTGAAGAGATATCTGCCGAAGTAGCGAGGCGGCGATGCGTATCGATAAAAAAACCCCTCGGGTTTCCCCGAGGGGTGCGGTAGATCGTGAAACCTACTGCTGGGAGGCCGACGGGACCTCCGACGGGACCTCCGACGGGGCCTCCGACGGGGCCTCCGACGGGGCCTCCGACGTCACGGGAGTGCCTGCGCGACTCACGTTGATCGCCTTCAGACCCTTCTCGTCCTTCTTCAGCTCGAAGTCCACCGACTCACCGGGAGCCAGCGTGCGGAACCCCTCCATCTTGATGGCCGTATGGTGAACGAAGATGTCTTCGTTCACGCCATCCTGCTTGATGAAGCCATACCCCTTCTGGTCGTTGAACCACTTCACAGTCCCCGTAGTCATTCCAGAGTCCTCCTTACTGACTGACAACAAGTATTAGGGCGGGATTATAGCAGCCGAGGTGGGCAGGTCAAGTGCGAGGGGCGCTAACGGTTCGGACGTACGATCACGCGACGGATCATGAGGCCGCGGCCGTCGACGATGAGGCGAAAATCGGTGTTCCCAGCCTGCCGATCGGCGAAAAGCGCGTCGGGGAGGTCGAATCGGGCGGTTTTCCAGTCGCGTGTGTCGCTGAAAAACTCCTCCCCTCCCGCCTTATATGCGCGTTCCTGCACATTCAAAGTCTTGTCGGCGGAGTCGTACTCTATTTTGAACGAGCCCTTCCCCTGGTCGAAGTACTCGACGGTCACTTCCATCGATTTCTTCTCCCAGTACGACCAGGCGTCGTCGATGGCGAAGCGGAGGCTGCGCGTTTTGCCGAGCTCGTTCGCTTTTGTCGTCACGACGTCCATGCCCGCGAGATCGACCTTCTCGAAGAGACCGTCGAGGCTCTTGACCAGAACGAGCCCGCGCTCCAGCGGCGGGGTCTTGAGGTTCCATAGGACACGGTCCGCGCCGGTCCACCGGCCCTTGGGGAGCATCATCCCCTCGCCCTTGCGCAGCTTCTCGACCGCCTTGGCCGTGATGTCGATATAAGCGCGTCCATGCTCCCTCGACTCGCATACCTCCGTCGCGTCGCGGAAATTATTCCACGTCTCGATTGCGACGATGCGCGGCTGGATGCGCAGCGCGACGTACCACGCCATCTCGTACACGGCGCCTTTGACGCGGTCGAGTACCGTCGGTTCGCTTCCGGGGACGGTGGTGTCGTTGTAGCCGGGTCCGACGGACACGACGTCGAGTTCGCGCGGCCCCGTCCTCGCGGCGCCCCATGCGTAACGCGCGTCGGCCTCCTTGAAATCGCCCACCACGAACGGCGCGACGCCGAGTGCGGCATTGAAGCCGTCGCGAATTGCATCCAGGGAGGGGGGCTTGTCCGTGGGTGAGAGCCAGACAAGCGGCCGGCCGTCGATGAGAGCCCAGTACTTCGGCGGGATGAGGCTGAAAATGTCACGCGCCGCGGCGAAGACGTCTTTGCATTTCGCGAGGTCGATCAGCGCGGCCACGCGCGGTGCGTTGTCGATATCTACGATCGCTTCTGCGAGGGCGCGAATCGGTGCTGCATCCCCCTGATATAGAGGAAGCACGATATCGACCTTCGCCGCCTTCATATCGGCCAGCTCGGTGCGATGGCGCGCGGGCTTGCGGTAGGAAAAGTCCTTCAGCGACGGCGGATGGTCCTGCAGCGCCTCGGTGCCGTCGGGGTCGCTCATCCCCGCGCCGCTCTCGGCGTCCCAGTGGACGAAGTAATAGGCGGCGGCGAGGCGCTGTTTTGGATCGAACGGGCGCCACTCGTCGCTCTTCCCGAAATGCGGGCCCACCTGAGCGAGAAGGACCGCGACCAGAACACTCATACTATTGATGACAGGCGAAGCGCGATTATACCATCGAGCGTATGATCGTCGGGCTGGGGACGGACGTGGTGGACGTGGCGCGCTTTCGTGCGACGCTGCGGCGGCAGGGGCGGGGGTTTCTCGAGAGGGTTTTCACGCTGCGTGAGCGCCGGTATTGCGAAGGGAAGGCGGCGCGCGTCGAGCACTATGCCGGCCGCTTCGCCGCCAAGGAGGCGGTGCTCAAGGCGATCGGGACGGGATTGACCGCGGGCATGAGGTGGCGCGACGTCGAAATAGTCCGCGCGGCGAACGGTCGCGTGTCCGTGAAGGTAAGTGGCGCCGTTGCGAAAAGGGCCGGGCGCGCGAAGATCCATCTGTCCATCAGTCACGCCGCCGGAATGGCCGTCGCTGTGGCCGTCGCCGAACGCTAATCCGAATCGTCGCCGCTTTCGAGCGCGTCCTTGAACTTGTCGAGGTTCTCGATGACGAGCCCCGTGCCGCGCACGACGCACGTCAGCGGGTCCTCGGCCACGCGCACCGGCACGTCGAATTCTTTTTTTACGGCGTCCGCGATGCCGCGAATCAGCGCATTTCCACCTGCCATGACGATGCCGCGCTCGACGAGATCGGCCGCGAGTTCGGGCGGCGTACGTTCGAGGCAGTCCTTGATGGCGCGCAGGACCTGTTCAAACGGCTCCTTGAGCGCCTCGCGGATCTCCTGCGAACTGAGCGTGACCTTGCGCGGCATCGACGCCATGAGGTCGCGGCCCGCGACGTCCATGGTGAGCTCCTGCTCGAGAGGGAAGAGCGAGCCGATGCCGATCTTGATGCGCTCGGCCGTCTGCTCGCCGATCTGCAGATTGTAGGCGCGCCGCATGTGCTGGATGATCGCATCGTCGAGCTCGTCGCCGGCGATCCGGATCGACTGGCTGGCGACGACACCTCCGAGGGAGAGCACGGCGACCTCCGTCGTGCCTCCGCCGACGTCGACGATCATGCTTCCGACAGGATCGAGCATGGGCAGGCCGGCGCCGATGCCCGCGGCCATCGGTTCCTCGATGATGAACACCTGTCGAGCCCCAGCGTTCTCGGCGGCGTTGATGACGGCGCGCTTCTCGACGCCGGTGATGCCACTTGGCACCGCGATGACCACGCGCGGCATGATGCCGAACTTGCGATTGTGCACCTTCTGGATGAAGTACGAGATCATTGCGCCCGTGATGTCGAAGTCGGCAATGACGCCGTTGCGCATCGGGCGGATGGCCATGATGTTGCCGGGCGTCTTTCCGAGCATGTCCTTCGCGACATTGCCCACCGCCTTGCCGTCGAGGAGGACCTTGTTCGTCCCCTTCCTCACGGCGACGACGGACGGTTCGGACATCACGATGCCTTCGCCCTTGACGTAGACAAGCGTGTTGCACGTACCGAGATCGATGCCCATGTCCTTCGAGAACATGCCGAAGGCGCGCTTGATGATGGATAGCATGGCGTGGGTTCCCCCTCTCCGGCGGTTCGCCCCCGTCACTCCGTGGCGGGAGCGTCCGCGACCTCTCTCTAGATGTAAATTATATAATGTAAACTACAAAATGCAAGGAGATTGTGCGGGAAATTCGGGTAGATTCGGCGTCCGAGCGGTGTGATTCGACGCGGGATTTAAAACGAAACCGGCGCCCCCGAGGGAGCGCCGGTTGATGAAGTCGGGTGAAGGCTACTTCTTCGTGAAGACCCAGAACTGCACGTCATAGAACTCGTTCAGCTCGTTGCCGGCGAGATAGATGCCGACCGCGAATGCGAGGAACGCGAGGACGAGCATTGCCGAGTAGACGTCACTCTTGGGTTTCGAGACGACTTCGGGGACGAATTCAGCCCCTTCGACCGCCCCTTCATCGGCGATCGGCTGGTCTTCCGTGGTCCCGCCGTCTTCAACGTTTTCTTCGTCGGCCATGGCGTTCTCCCGTTACGGATTGCTCTTGAAGGAGCTCACGAAGATCGAGTTCGACACGTCGTCGCTGACGCGCGGATCGTCCTTCTTCAGCGTCACGCGTCCGGCGCTCCAGCCGCGATCGACGCGGTCGATCGTGATCTTTGCGACAAACTGCCCGCCGCGATAGATCGTGAACTCGTTCCCTTCGAGCACGCCCGCGTCGCGACCGATCGAGATCACCACGAGGCCGATCTCGCTCGACACCGCCGTGACCTTGCCTTCGAGCAGCTTCTTCGGCGTCACGAGGTCCGTGTCGATACCGCGCTGATTGAGCGCGTTGATCGTCTCTTCGAGGCGCTTCTTGTCGCGCGCCAGCGAGACATGGTTCTCTTCGAGGCCGGCGAGGCTCTTCGAGAGCACCTCCGCTTCCTGGCGTGCGTACTGGAGCTCTTGGACGGCGGTCGACTTCTCCGCCGCGGCTTTGACGAGCTTCTGGCGGTAGTCTTCCACCTTGTTCGACATCTCGGTGATCTGGGTGATCTGCACCTCCAGCTGGCGCACAAACACGTCGACGTCGGCGATTAGCTTCTTGAAGTTGCTGTCGACGGCGTCGAACTGGCGCTGGAGGTTGGCGATCTGCTGGCTCTTGGCCGCGGACTCGATGTCCAGCATGTTGATCTTGTCGTTGAGGATCTTGTTGAACTCGTTGAGATTCTCACGCTGCAAGATCAGGTCCTGAATCTCCGCGTTCTTGATCTGTTGCGTCTGGTAGTGGTAGTTCACTTCCTTGACGAACTTGTCTTTCCAGTCGACGCGCTGCGCGAAGAGCGTGGCGTCCACGCCGAGCTTCACAAGCGCGACCAGGAAGACCAGGATCACGAAGACCTTGGACAGGGTGCTCATCGATACCCCCCGCTTACGTTATCTTGACCGGGCCAAACGCCCCAAGTCCGGAACATACTAGGCTTGGCTCTTTTCTCTGTCAACGTTCTGCCGACTGCGCGCGAGCTTGAGGGCGACGAAACCGCCCACCGCAAGGCCCGCGCATAGCCAGGCCGCCCAGTCGCCGATCGCGCGGTAGAGGGACGTCGAGTCCGTCACGCGCGCCGTCACGATGAGCGTGCCTTCGATGCACTTCCGCTTGCCGGCGGGCGACTTGAGTTCCGCGGCGATGCGCCCTGTGGGCTCGATCATCGCGGAAATCCCCGTGTTCGTCGCCCGCACGTAAAGAACGCGGTTCTCGATTGCGCGGAACTGGGCCATCCACATCTGGGCATCCAGTTCGGCACTTTCGCCGAACCACCCGTCGTTGGAAATATTGACGATGGTTTTGGCCCCTCTCCCTGCAAATTCCCGGGAAATTTCCGGGTAGTAATTCTCGCTGCAGATGCTCACCGCGAAGCGCCCCTTCGGGTGCTCGAAGACAGGCAAAGACGTGCCGCGCCGGAACGGGTTAAGTCGCTCCGCTCCCAGGAACCACGCTGCGATTTTCTCAGCGGGGAAGAGGCCGCCCGCGAGCTCAAACGTCTCCGAAAAATGCACGAGCTTGATCTTGTCGAAGCGGCCGAGCACGCGGCCCGCCCCGTCGATGTAAATCGCGCTGTTCGTCCATGAACTCTGATCCCACGCGGCTTTCGAATACGGCGGCACGCCAGCGGGGGCGTCGCGAATCTGCAGCCCGATCAGGCACGGGATGCCCGTCTCCACGGCCGGCGACTGCGCGCGTTTGAGGCCGAAGTCCTCAAGAAAGCGGCCGTCCTGGACAGTCGGTACTTCGAGAAGTGCGACTTCCGGCCAGACGATGAGGTCGGGCTTCCGCGTCGCCGCCTCGTGGGTGAGTCGCATGTGCTGTTTGTAGGCGCTATCGCGATACTCTTGATCGCGTCCCCTGATCTGCTTCTTGATGT
Organism: uncultured Planctomycetales bacterium; assembly: GCA_964468745.1. Classification (GTDB taxonomy): domain Bacteria; phylum Planctomycetota; class MHYJ01; order MHYJ01; family JACPRB01; genus JACPRB01. Next base: position 15,784 of record CAYXVY010000042.1, read on the forward strand.
CCTGCGGGATGTTGGGCTGCACGACGCCGATGACGAGTCCGTCCGTCATCTCGATCGTGCTGAGTCGCACAAGGCCGTAGAGGACCGAGACGGCGATCAGCGCGATCGAGAGTCCCGCGCTCAGGCGATACTCCCGGGAGGATCCGCCACGCAGAAATGCGCATGCGATCGCCGCATTGACCAGGAGCGCAAGCCAGGTCACGAGCCATACGCCGCCGAGGTCGGCGATCTGGATGAGGGTCCCGAACCCGTGCAGCGCGTAGCCCACGATCCAGAACGGCAGGCCGCCGAAGAGATAACAGCGCGTCAGCTCGAGCGTGATCCACGCCACCGGCGCCGCGAGCGCGATCGGCACATCGCCCGGCCTGCACGCCCAGCGCACGAGATAGACAAAGAGCCCCCAGTAGAGGCCTTTGTATAGCCCGAGCCCGGGGGGGCCGATGACGGGCGCGGTGCAGGTGAGCCACCAGAATGCGAGCGTGTGGAAGAGCATGCCCGCCGCCCATCCGACGAGGAATCCGCGCCAGCCCTTCTCTTCCGTCACCGCGTAAATGATGAGAGGGGCGAGGGCCACGAATCCGAGGAAACAAAGATCCGCGGGCGGGAAGGCCAGATAGAGCAGGAGCGCGGACGCGAACGGCAGAGTGAATCTCATATAAGGAGGACGTCCACGATATCCCCCTCTCTTAGCGACGTATCGATCGGCTGTATTGCCAGCGCGTTCGCCCGCGACAGCGCAAAAATGTCGCTCGATCCCTGCCATGGGAGCACGGCCACCGTATCGCCGTCCACGACCGCGGGCAGGTACTGGCGCCGGTCGTGCTTTTTCGGCAGCGCCGTCGTGAGCTTCCCACGCACGAGAGTGGGGTGGTCTTCGCGGCCCATCATGCGGCCGAGAAACGGTCGCACGAACACCTCGAACGTGACGAAGCTCGAGACCGGATTGCCGGGAAGCGCGAAGACGATCTTGCGGTCGCGCCGCCCGAAATAGAACGGACGGCCGGGGCGCAGCTTCACCTGATGGACGACGCACGCGATGCCCTCGGCCTCAAGCGCAGGGATCACGAGATCCCAGTCGCCCGCGCTGACGCCGCCCGACATGAGAACGACATCGCGCTCCAGTGCTTCGCGCACGCGCGCGCGCACGTCGTCCACACGATCGCGCACGGTTGGCAGGACGTCGCACTCAAGCCCCAACGCTCGAACTTGCGCCGCCACCATCGGGGCGTTCGAGTTACGGATCTGTCCGGGCCCAGGCGCGGCAGCAGGTTCGACGAGTTCGTCGCCGGTTGCGAACATCGCGCAGCGCGGCCGCCTGAAAACCGCGATCGACGTGCGGCCCACCGTCGCCAGCACCGCGATCTCGGGGGCGCGCACGACCTTGCCGCGGCGCAAGGCGACGGCGTCTTTGCGGATGTCGCTCGCACGGACTCCCACGCTCTGGCCGGGCTTCACGGATTCGTCGATTCGGATGCGCGATCCGTCGCGCGATGTCTTCTCCACCTGCTGGACCGCATCAGCGCCGGGGGGGAGAGGCGCCCCCGTCATGACTTTCGTGCAACGTCCGCGCGAGACCGTCTGCGTCGGCATGCGACCGGCGCCAATCTCCTCGAGAAGCTGCAGCTCGCCGGGAGTATCCGCCGCGATCACCGCGTATCCGTCCATGCGCGCGACGTCGAACGGCGGCATGTCAATGTCGCTCATGACATCTTCGGCGAGAATCGCGCCGCACGCGTCGGCGAGGGGGACGGTTTCGGGGGTCGGAGCGGGAACCTCCGCCGCCAGTCGCCGCTGCGCCTCCTCGACGGTGACCGCTGCGGGCTTCATGGGTTTCAAGCGTAGCGATCGATGAAGCACGTTACAATCGAAGCCGTCCGCTGTCCTAACCCTATGCTCTTCACACTCCTGGCGACGCTCCTCGCGCAGGTCACGTACCCGCCATGTCCGCCGGACGGGCAGCACATCGCCGATACCGCGCGGCTTCTTTCGGACGCGGATGCCACATCGGTGCGCACCGCCTGCGAGAAGCTGCAACGCGACCACCAGATCCCGCTCGTCGTGATCACGATTCCATCGATGGCTTCGTGCGGGATCCGAACGACGACGATCGAACGCTTTGCGACGCAGGTCTTCGACTATTACGGGGGGACGCGTTCGAACTGGACGCGAGGGATCCTCCTCCTCGTGTCAAAGGACGATCGCAAGGCGCGCATCGAATGCGGGCACGATTGGGGTACGAGCCTGAACGGCCAGTCGGCATCGGTCATGAGCGGCACGATCGTGCCGCAATTCCGTCGCGGTGACTACAGCAAGGGAATCGCGTCGGGTGTGGCGGCGCTCGCGAACTCGGCACCGGGGATCCGGATGCGTCCGGCGTCGACGGTTCCCACGCCGGCCGCGACACCCTGGCCGTCGCCGTCCCAGCGCGTGAACGTCGATCCAGTTTTGCACAGCTACAATAGCGGCTGGGGGTTCGGCTCCTTCGGGTGCGTTTTTGCGCTGGCGGTCGTCATCATCGTCTTCAGCATTCTGATGATGGTCGTTCGCATGGTCATGGGGGTCGTCTCGCCCTGGTCGGGTGGGATGTGGCGGAGTCCCTCCTATTTTGGAGGCTATTCGCCCGGCGGCCTTTTCGGCGGAGGGTATCGCCGTTCGCACTGGGGATCGGGGTGGGGCGGATCTTCGCGGCCATCGTCAGGGTCATCAGGCGGAGGTTCGCGCGGCGGATTCTCGGGAGGCGGTGGCGCCACCGGTAGCTGGTGAAAACCGCGAGCGAGTGGTTCAGCGACGAGGACCGGGGAGCGATCGCGAAGGCGGTTGCCGCGGCCGAGAAAGGAACGGCCGGTGAGATCGTCCCTGTTGTGGCGACTGCGTCCGAGAACTACGAGCGTGCCGAGGGTCTCGCGGGAATCGTGTGCGCCCTGGCTGCGATTGCCGGCGGTTGGGCGCTCTGGCAGGGCGTGGTGCCCGCGCAGGGAGAGTGGACGGCGGGATACGAGCCTGCACTCGGCCTGTGGCATGTCCTCGCCCTCGCGGGCGGCGGCTATCTCGCCGGTTCGGTCGGCACGCGATCGTTCCCGTCGCTCAAGCGGATGCTGACGGGGCGTCAACGCATGCGGGCCGACGTCACGCGCGCCGCGGCCGCGGCGTTCGATCGATTCCACGCGCGCGGGACGAAGGGGGCCACGGGCATCGTGATCTACGTCTCGCTCTTCGAGCGCATTGTGTGCGTCCTGGGGGACGAGGCGATTTCCCAGAAGGTCGGCGAACCTGAATGGCGCGACGTCTGCGACACCGTTACGCGGGGTCTCGCGGCTGGAAAACACGTCGATGCGCTCACGCAGGCGATCGCGAAGTGCGGAGACCTGCTCGCAAAGCACGTCCCCATCGGTGCGGCAGACGTGAACGAACTCACGAACGACTTGCGGCTTCTCGACTGAGGCTCAAACCGATTCCTTGTCGAGGCCGTACTTCTGCAATTTGTAGCGCAGAGACCGCAGGCTCATCTTCAACAATTGCGCCGCCTGCGTGTAGCTGCCGTCTGTGCGGCGCAGCGCCTCCTTGAGGTATCCGACTTCGATTTCGGTGAGCGTACGATCGAGGTCGAGACCGTCTTCCGGGAGCGCGTACGTGCTGGGGGTCGCCTGCTGCACGGGAAGCAGGGCCGTCGGCGAGCCGCCCGTCACGTTGAGGCTGCCCGCGTCGATTTCATTTCCGTCGCAGAGCGCGACGGAGCGCTGCACGGCATTTTCGAGTTCGCGCACGTTTCCCGGCCAGTCGTGGCGCTCGAGGGCGTCGCGACCGTCCGCAGTGAAATTCGTCACGGGCTTGCCCATCTCCCGCGAGAACTTGCGCATGAAATAGCCGGCGAGAATGGGGACGTCGCCGCGCCGGTCCTTGAGCGGCGGGATGTAGATCGAGATCACGTTGATGCGGTAGTAGAGGTCCGCGCGGAAACCGCCGGTCCTCACTTCGCTCTGCAGGTCGCGGTTCGTGGCGGCGATGAAGCGGACGTCGGCCTTGCGCGTCTGGCTGCTGCCCACCGGCTTGAATTCGTGCTCCTCGATGCAGCGAAGCAGCTTCACCTGGAGCGTGACGGGCATCTCGCTGATTTCGTCCAGGAAGAACGTGCCGCCGGTGGCGGTCTCCATGAGTCCGATCTTGTCCGAGGTCGCGCCCGTGAAGGCTCCGCGCACGTGACCGAAGACCTCGCTTTCGAGAAGCTGCTCCGGGATCGCGCCGCAGTTGACTGCGACGAACGGTTTTCCGGATCGCGACGAGCCGTAGTGAAGGGCACGGGCGACGAGCTCCTTTCCCGTGCCGCTCGCGCCCTGGATGAGGACCGTCGAGTCCGTTGGGGCGACGCGGCGAACGAGTTCGCGCACATCGCGGATGGCGCTGCTGTCTCCCATGAGCTGCCCCATCTCCCCCATCATGTCGTCAAACGAGCGGGCGAGCTGCTGCCCGAAATCCTTCATGCGCATCGCGCGCGAGACGGCGGCGCGGATGTCGGAGTTGTTGTCGAACGGTTTTTTGATGTAGTGAAAGGCGCCGAGGCGCATGGCTTCGACCGCGCGATCCCATGTCGAATACGCGGTCATGATGACGACGATCGCGTCCTCGCGAGCCTTCTTGATTTCGCGCAGGAGGTCGAGGCCGTCCATCTCCGGCATTTTGAGGTCTTGCAGAACGAGATCGAACCGGTCGCGACGGACAAGATCGAGCGCCTTCTTCGGGTTTGTCTCAGTCGTGACGCTGTACCCGTCCTTCTTCAGCGCGATAGAGAGCACGTCGCAGATTGACTGCTCGTCATCGACGATGAGGATCTTCTTAGGCGTTGCGGTTGCGACGGGGCTCACGAAGGAGATTCTAGCCCGGATTGGGGCATCGGGCCAATCCGTCCTGAAGCGAGGGGCGGACTCCGTGCACCATCCGCAGGGGCGCGTCGAGAATCTAGTTGTAAGTTATAAATCATAGTTTATAATAGCCGGTAGAGAGGGGATCCCATGTCTTCGAGGAGAAGGACGCCCGCCGTGCCGGTCGTGCTGGCGGTCGCGGCGGCCATGCTGATGCTCCTGCCGCGCGGACTCCCGGGCTCCGTGCGCACGACGCTGGCCCTCGCCCTCGTGCCTTTCCGATCGACCGCTCTCGGCGCCGAACGGCTGGTGGGCGGCGCGGGCGCGCCCGCCGACGAATTGCAAAAGCTCCTCGACTTCGAGCGCGACAGGGCCCTGCAGTATCAGAACAAGCTGTCTCAAGCGATCGCGCGCATCGAACAGCTCACGGGATTGCGGGAAGTTCTCGTCGATCCGCAGCTCAGGCTCCTGTCGGCGTCCGTCATCGTATCCGCCGATTCGTCGGCATGGCGCCGCTCGATCATGATCGCGCGCGGGTCGTCGGAGGGGGTCCGCCTCGGCCAGATCGTCCTGTGGGAGAGGCACCTCGTCGGGCGCATCGTCGAGGTCGGCCCGTGGTCGAGCCGCGTGCAGCTCGCAAGCGATCCTGCCTTCAAGGCGGGCGCCGTCGCCGCTCCGCGCCCCGCTGAGAATGGCGGCGCGATCGCCACGCGCGAGACCGGCGTGTTCGAGGGTTCGGGCGACCGGCACGGCGTACTCAAATGGATCGCCGGCGACGCGCGTGTCGAGCCCGGCACTCTTGTTGTGACGACCGTCGATCCGGCCAACGGCGTTCCCGCCGGCCTGATCCTCGGTCGCGCGGGCGAGCCATCGCGGGGTCGAGCCGATGTGCAGCCGTTCGTCAACGCGCGGGCGCTTGAGTCGGTCACGGTTATTCTTGGAGAGGATCGATGACGCGATTCCACACGCTGCGCCTGGCAGCCGTCGGCATCGTCGCGCTCATCCTGGAGGTGACGGCGCTTGATGCCGTTGCGTGGCGCGGTGGGCGGCCCGAGCTCCTCCTCCTCCTCGCCTGCTTCGCGGCGCTCTATGCGCGGGAGCCGTCGCAGGGACTGCTCGCCGCGTGGATTCTGGGTGTCCTCAAGGATTCCGCCAGCACGGGCCTCTTCGGCTGGCACGCGCTCCTCTACCTCGGCGTTGCCCTGGCCATGTCGCGCCTGCGACATTTCGTGCCGCGCGAGCATCCGGCGATACAGCTCGGGCTCGGCGCGGGAGCGGCGGCCGTCGTCGGCATCGCCTGCGTCGTCGGCTCGGGCATTCCGGCGAGCGTCTGGATGCCGCGCCTTGCCGTTTCGTGCGCGCTGACCGGATTGCTCGCCCCCCTGCTGTTGACGACGCTTCCTTCCGCCCGGTTCCTGGGGCGCTGACATGGATCGACGCCGCGTCATCGTTTTCCTCGTGGCCCTGATCATCCCGCTTGCGGGCCTCGAAACACGGCTCGCCTACATGCAGGTCTTCTGCAAGGACGACTTCGCCGGACCCGCGAGGCGCAGCCAGCCCGAACTCGCCATGGACGGCCGCGCGCGTATCGTGGACCGCCGCGGAATCGTGCTGGCGCGCGACGCGAGGTCCTTCGATCTCTGGCTCATCCTCGACGAATTCGAGAAACGCCCCGAGGCGCGCGCCGAACTCGCGCTCGCGGGTCTCGACGAGGCCATCGAGCGTGTCTACCAGCGGATCGACCGACTGATGAATGCCCGGCCTGAGAAGGAGCGTTGGCGCATCTACGCGCGCGAACGTCGCACGCCGTACCCTGTACTCAAGGGGCTCCCGTTTGATACCGCCGTGCGCATCGAGACCAACCTGGTTCGCTTCCCGGGCTGCCAGGTGCGCGAGGCGCGTCGCCGCATCTACCCGTACGGACCGACCGGCGCCCTCATCGTGGGGACGCTCGGTTGGCCCTCCAAGGAGGAGGCCCAGCGGGTGCTCGACGACCCGCGCCTTGCCGACTTCATCGAGGAGGAGATGCGCGACATCCTTGCCCGGCGCGGCGCGATCGATGAGCAACTCGTCGGGCGCACCGGGATCGAACGCGCGATGAACGACGTCTTGCGTGCGAGGCCCGGCATCGTCATCCAGGAGCGCGACCCGGCCACCGGCGAACGCACTACTGTCGATCTCCTCCCTGCCGAGTCGGGCGAGGACGTTGAGCTGACGATCGACATCGAGATCCAGAAGCGCGTCGAGGAGGTCCTGTCGCAGCAGGCGATGCGCACGACCGCCATCCTTCTCGAGCACGCGACGGGCGCCGTCGTGGCGATGGGAACGAACGCGCCGTTCGATCCCAATCACTTCATCCCGCCTACGAACAGCGCCGCGCTCAAGGCCTACGCGGCCGAGGACGGACCCCAGCCGCTGCTCAATCGCGCGACGCAACGGCAGTTCCAACTCGGCTCGATCTTCAAGATCTTGACGGCGATCGCCGCGCTGGAGGAGAAGAAGTCGACGCCCGCGCGCGCCGTCGAGTGTCGAGGCCACTTCACGGAGGCGGTGAACCGCTTCCGCTGCTGGACGGTCTCCCACGGCTTGCCGCCCCACGGGATGATGACCGTGGCGATCGCACTGGAGCAGTCGTGCAATTGCTACTTCTATCAGATGGGGCACGACTTGTCGTTCGAGCAGCTCTCCGGTTGGGCGCAACGGGTGGGGTTTGGCCGGAAGACCGGCATCGAAGTCGGCGAAGCGGCGGGAGCACTCCCCCGGCCTGAATCGCACCCCCGGTGGCGCGTGAGCGATTCGTACTCGCTGGCCATCGGGCAGCATGAGTTGGCGGCCACGCCGCTTCAAGTGGCGCGCATGCTGGCGGTTGTCGCAAACGGCGGAAAGCTCGTGAAGCCGCATCTGCTCCGCGGCAACGGGAGCGTCGAGGACCTCGGGATATCGAAGGAGACGCTCGTCGTGGTGAAGGAGGGCCTGCACCTCGTCGTTCATGGGCCGCACGGTACGGCGAAAGCGAGCGGGCTCTCGAAATTCGACATCGTCGGCAAGACGAGCTCGGCGCAAACGCGCGAGGGGCAGGAGTCGCACGCCTGGTTCGGCGGCTTCACGAAGGATCTTGTCGTGGTGGTCCTCGTCGAATTTGGCGGAGGAGGCGGCGCGACGGCGGCGCCCGTGGTGGCGAAGATCCTGGAGGCTCTCAAGTGATCGCGCGGCTCGGCAAGATCAATGTCGCCCTTCTCGGAAGCGCGCTGCTGCTGGCGGCGATGGGGATCTTCGCGCTCGGATCGCTCGACCAGGACGGGCACGGCTACATGAAGCGCCAGCTTGTCTGGTGCGGCGTGGGCTTCGCTGCGATGTGCGCGACGGCAGCGGTGCACTATCGAAATACGCGCATCGCCGCCTATCCCGTGTACGCGCTTGCGCTCGTGGCGCTCGCGGCACTCCTCGTCTTCGGTCGATATACGCGGGGCGCTCGGGGCTGGTTCGCCTTCGGGCCGGTGAACGTCCAGCCGGCGGAGCTCGCGAAAATCGCCGTGGTGCTCGCGCTGGCGCGGTGGCTGTCGCTGGCGCGGGACCTCCAGACATGGCGCGGGCTTGCGGCGCCGGCGGCGATGGCCTTGGTCCCGATGGGACTCATCCTGGTCCAGCCCGATCTCGGCAACGCGATGCTCTTCGTCCCGGTCCTCTGCGCGATGCTGTTCGTGGCGGGGGCGCGCGCGCGCCATCTCGGCATCGTGCTGGCGATCCTCCTCGTCGCCACGCCGTTTGCGTTCCGATTCGGGCTGAAAGAGTATCAGCGCAACCGCATCCTCTCGTTCTGGATGCCGGACCAGGTGCCCAAGGAACTCTCATATCAGCAGATGCAGTCCGTCCGCGCGATTGCGGCGGGGGGGCTCACAGGTGCGGAATACGGCGGCCGCTACGTGCCCGATCGGCATACCGACTTCGTCATGTCGCTCATCGGCGAGGAACTCGGCTTCGTCGGCTCGAGCTTCCTGCTCTTCCTCTTCGCGATCTTCTTCACGCAAGCCGCGTGGACGGCCGCGCAGACGCGCGATCCCTATGGGCGGCTGATCGCCGTGGGCCTGCTCGTCTTCCTGGCGATGCAGGTATTCGTCAACGTCGGAATGGCGATCGGCGTCGCGCCGATTACGGGGCTCACGCTTCCGTTCGTGTCGTACGGCGGCTCGTCGCTCG
>CAYXVY010000043.1:0-1863 GCA_964468745.1 uncultured Planctomycetales bacterium
TGTCCTCCCCCAGCGGATTCAGCGGTTCGCGCGGCGAATTCGCGGCCACTGTCGTCACGGGCCTCTTCTGTTCGATGCCGGCGATGTGCTTCTCGAGCCGCTGCATCCGCAGGAAAAGTACGAGCTGGCCGGCGATGATCCCGACGCCGAGCGATGCGATCAGAAGGTGCTTCATGTCCAGTGATACGGGAGGGATGCGCGGGGGTTTGATACGATCACGCGCATGTCGGTCGATCTCGAGAGCTCCTACAAGCGTTGCGAGCAGCTCGCGAAGTCGCACTACGAAAACTTTAGCGTCGGTTCGTTCCTGCTCCCGCGCGGGACGAAGCGGCACATCTTCGCGCTCTATTCGTTCGCGCGCACGACGGACGATCTGGGCGACGAGGCGGAGGGCGACCGGCCGTCGCTTCTCAACGCGTGGCAGCGCGATCTCGATCGCGAGGAGCCTGAGCACCCGATCCTCCCCGCGGTTCGAGACACGATTCGCACCTTCGACATGCCGATGGAGCCGTTTTACAAGCTGATCGAGGCGAACCGCATGGACCAGCGCATCAAGCGGTTTGCGACGTGGAAGGACCTCGCCTTCTACTGCGACCATTCGGCCAACCCGTGCGGCCGCATGGTGCTCTACACGTTCGGCGTCCGCGACGAGGAGTCGCAACGGCTCTCGGATGCGACGTGCACCGCGCTCCAGCTGACGAACTTCTGGCAGGACATCTACATCGATTACCTGAAGGGGCGCGTCTACATCCCGCAGGACGACCTGATCCGGTCGGGTTACGCGGAGAAAGAGATCGCGGCAGGCGTGGTCAACGACGCGTTTCGAAAGCTCTTGAGCTTCGAGATCGCCAGGACGCGCGAGCTCTTCGACATCGGGCTCGGGTTGTGCGACCGCCTGAGCGGGCGTGCGAAATTCGACATCCGGCTCTTCTCGCTAGGCGGGATGCGGATCCTCGATCTGATCGAGAAGGTCGATTACGACGTTTATCGCAAGCGACCGACTGTGACCAAGCCGGGCAAGGCGTGGCTGGCCTTCAAGAGCCTGCTCGGGACCAAGCCGGTGGCGAAGCGCCGTTGACAGCCTCCCGCGCCCCCCGTAGGATTGTCGCGACGATGCGGCTGCGGGACGCCTACGCGCATTGCCGTGAAATCACGCGGCGCGCGAAATCGAGCTTTGCGATTGCCTTCGCCACGTTGCCGGCGGGGCGGCAGGCGTCGCTTCACGCCATCTACGCATTCTGCCGCACGGCGGACGACATCGCCGACGGCGACGGCGCCGACAAGCAGAGCGCCCTGACGCGCCTCCGCGACGGCCTGCGCACGGGACTGTCGGGTCGGCCGGAGGACGAGCTCTTTACGGCCCTGTCGCACACCGTCGGCCACTTCAATATTCCCAAGCAGTATCTCGACGAGATCATCGACGGCGTGCTCTACGACCTGACGCACGTCCGCTACGCCGACTTCAACGAGCTGCGCAAGTACTGCTACGGCGTGGCGTCCGCGGTCGGGCTCGCGTGCCTGTACGTCTTCGGATTCCGGAATCCGGGGGCGCATCAGGCGGCGGAGGATCTGGGCATCGCGATGCAGCTGACCAACATCATCCGTGACGTGGGCGAGGATGCGGGGCGCGGCCGCGTGTACCTGCCCGCCGACGATCTCAAGCGCTTCGGCGTCACTGAGGCGGACATTTCGGCCCGTCGCGTGACGCGCGAATTCGTGGACCTCATGAAATTCGAGATCGCGCGCGCCCGTCAGTTCTTTGCGAGTGGCGAGAAGCTGATCCCGATGCTCGCGCGCGCGTCGCGTCCGTGCCCGGCAGTGATTTCGGCCGTCTACAAGGCCTTGCTCGATCGCATCGAGCGC
>CAYXVY010000044.1:0-3051 GCA_964468745.1 uncultured Planctomycetales bacterium
GCGCGCGGCGAGCTTCAACTCGGCACGAAGCAGCGCGTGGCGTGGCTCACGATCCAGCACCCCGCGCTTTTCTTCGGCGCGGTGCTCAAGGAAACGCTCGAACGCTCGGGCATCGCCGTCGGCGAAATCCGCGAGGCCGACACGCCCCAGCGCGAGCACCCGGGCCTCAACGTGATCGCCGTCCACGAGAGTCCCCTGGCACGTACGCTCCAAGTCTGCAACACGGTCAGCCAGAACTTCTACGCCGAGATGATCTGCAAGCAGCTCGGCGCGCGGATGCGCCTGAAGGGAACGACCGCGGCCGGCATCGAGGTCATCCAGGAGTTCCTCAAGGAGGCGGGCATCGAGGGCGTGACGCTCGCCGACGGATCGGGACTCTCGCGGCAGAACCGCGCGCCGGCCGCGGCGATTCACAAGCTTCTCGCCCACATGCGCTCACATGAGCAGGCGAAGCTCTTCATCGACTCTCTCGCAACGAGCGGCGGCGAAAAGAGCACGCTTTCGAAGCGCATGAAGTCGATCGCGGGCAAGGTGCACGCGAAGACGGGGCACGTCGACGGGGTCGCGACCCTGTCGGGCTACCTCGACGTCGAGAGTGGCGACACGATCATCTTCTCGATCCTCGTCAACGGCGGCGGCCGCGGCTGGAGCTCGTCGGACGCGGACAAGTTCCAAGACCGGCTGCTCGAGGCGCTGGCGAAGGACTAACCGCTCACCATCTCTGCCAGCCGGTCGAGTCCCGTTTTCACGACCTCCATCGGCGGCCCGTAGCTGAATCGTATCCACTGCGCGAGGTGCGACTTCCCCGGCCGGTGCTTGTTCGGATTGACGTCGAAGAACTCGCCCGGCACGGTCATCACCTTGCGCTCCAGCGCCGCGCGGAAGAACTTCATCGCGTCGTTGAACGGAGGCTTCAGCTTCGCGATCGACGCCCAGGCGTAAAACGTCCCCTCCGGCTCGCGCGCGAACGTGAGCCCCATCTCTTTCAGTCGCGCGACAACGAGATCGCGTTTCGGCTTGAACGCATCGCGCATCGCCTGCGTTTCCTGCTGCGCGCGATCGGGTGCGAGCAGCGCTAGGGCGGCCCGCTGCTCCCATCTCGACGGCCCGCCGTCCAGTGCGCTCCCCGCGCACGTCAGCGTCTCGATCACCTTCTTCGGGCCGAGCGTCCATCCTAGACGCCAGCCCGGATAGCGGAAATTCTTCGTGAGACCATCGAAGATGAGGACCGAGTCGTCGTCCACGTTGTCGACACTGCGCGCGGCGCTCACCGGCGCGGCGCCGTTCCAGATGTAGTGCGAGTAGTACTCGTCGAGCAGCAGCGTAACGCTCCTCGTCCGCGCCCGCGCGATCCACCCCGCCAGCTCAGCGTCGCGCACGACGCGCCCCGTCGGATTGCACGGGTTCGAGACCAGAAGCGCCTGCAGCTCCGCGTGCTCGATCTCGTGCGCGAGGGCGTCGGGCGTAATCGCGTAGCCGTCCTCCGGCTTGAGCGGGATGTGATGGACGTGCACGCGCGGCACGCCGCCAAGCAGATCCTCGTACGCGGTGTAGTCGGGCGTGAAGTAGCCGAGCTTGATGTTCCCGAGCGCCCAGACGGCGCGGCTCAGCGAGAGCCGCCCCCCCGCGCTGATCGCGACATTCGCCGCCGTGTACTGCGACTTCTTGTTCTGTCGGAACCACTTGTTGTAGAGCGCGGCCACCGCTTCGCGCAGCTCGCCGATGCCCGCGACCGGACCGTACGCGTGATCGCGCACGTCGATCGAGACCTGCGAGATCCGATCCGGCGCACCGGGTAGCGGGCCTACTTCCGGCATCCCCTGCCCGAGGTTGCACCATTCGGGGTTGTCGGTGTGAAACCCCAGTTTCGCCGCCTCGGCGACCACCCAGATCACCCCCATGTAGGGCACGTCCCTGAAGGCGGAAGTCTTATCGTTCATGCGGGAATCTTAGCGAACGGCAAAGAGCGCGAAAACAAAGATGAACCGCGAAGAACTCCACTATCGCAAAGAGCGAACGAGGCCTCTGACATGGATCGTGCAACGCAATGCCCCGGTTCACGCCGAGTTATCCCAAGAAGCCCAGAATCCCCCCCCCCCCAATTCTTCCTCGGTTCCCTCGGCTCCCTCGGTATTTATCGGTCCGCATCCGGATCCTCCGCCTGTCTTCACCCCAGAGGCACGAAGACACGGAGTGATGTCCCCTCCCCCCTCCGTGTCTCCGTGCCTCTGTGGTGAGATTCGCTCTTCGCAGATGCACAGTAGGGAGCAGTGGAATGCCGAGGCACGCCCCTCATTTCCTCTTCACATCCTCTTCGCGCCCTTCGCGGTTGGTATCGTGGTCCACGTGACCGAAGGCCTCAGCCTGCGCCCGGAAATGCTGCGCAGCGGTCACACCGTACGCCTGCTCCGCGACGGCGCCGAGGCCTATCCCGCAATGCTGTCGGCGATCCGGTCCGCGACCTCTTCGGTCCTGCTGGAGATGTACACGTTCGCCGCGGATTCGGCGGGGCGCCGTTTCGGCGACGCCCTGATCGAACGCGCGAAGGCAGGCATCGACGTGCGCGTGCTCTACGACGCGATCGGCTGCCGCGACACGCCTCGCGACTTCTTCGGCGAGCTGCGGCGCGAGGGCGTAAAGGTCGTCGAGTTCCATCCGTATCCGCTCGGTCGACGCAACCACCGGAAGCTCCTCGTCGTCGACGGCCGCGTCGCCTTCGTCGGCGGGCTGAACATCGCGCGCGAGTACGCATCGACCGCCGACGGCGGCCTCGGCTGGCGCGATACGCAGGTCGAGATCGAAGGCCCGTGCGTGCGGCAACTCGCCGAGATGTTCCTCGAATTGTGGGGCCGGACGCGCAAGCAGGACTCGACCCCGGCTCCGGCGCCCCGCGCGACGGTCAGCGGAGGAGCGCAAGTCCTCGTCCTGAGCTCGCAGCGCTTTCTCGACCGCTGGGAGACCGCGCAGCACTACCGGCACGCGATCGTGAACGCACGCGAGCGGATCTGGATGGCCAACCCATACTTCCTCCCGTCGGCGCGCTTCCGCCGG
>CAYXVY010000045.1:0-28569 GCA_964468745.1 uncultured Planctomycetales bacterium
AGCGCTCGTCGTGCACGACCGCGCCCAGGGCGCGGAGGTGGCGCAGCGTTCCGAGTGGGTCAACGCCTACCGGACGCTGCACGCCGATGTCGTGAAGCTGTTTCCGGGCGATCCCCGGAAGGTGTCGAGCTTCTTCTATCGTGCTTCGCGTTCAGCGAAGCCGGGAGAGGAGGCCCGTTCCACCGAGTCGACGCTGCCGCCCAGCGCGGCCGCTTCGGCGTAGTTGGTGAAGTAGGCGTCGGAGCCCTGGACCTACAAAATAGGTCCAGGGCTTCGGCGTTCACCCTCTCGCATCCCGTGCCCCCCCCGCGGCACAGCACGTGGGATACTCCGCTCACGTACGGCCCCATTCGGGCGCTTGAGGTGGCAATGTAACTGAGTTACACTGATGGGGCGTACAGGCGGGAAGCGGCCGCCGAAGCACGACGACGTGCTCGGGCTGGCGCGTCTGCGGTTGGCGGAGGAACGGTATCGTGACACGCGGCATGCAGCGGAGCGAAAAGAGGAACGGGACATCCAAGTGACGGAGATCTGGCAAGTGATCGAAAGCGGCTTCCACGAGGAGCGAAAGGACCAATTCAACGAAGGGTGGAGGGCGTGGAACTATGCCCTTCGCGGGAAAACCGATGTCGGCCGGTCGCTTCGGATCGCCGTTTCGTTCGACCCCGAAGACGACTGCTTGTTGATCATCACGGCCATCGACCTGAACGCCTAAGGAGATCGAGCGTGGCAAGAGCCAGAAAGCGGCAGGACCTCTTCGTGTACGAAGGGTTCGGATTCCCGGTGGCATTCGTCAACGTTCCCATGGTGCTCGTGCGGGGCGACTGGACGCCGGACGTGAACTACACCGAAATCGCGCGTAGGTTGCTGCGCTCTCTCGTACTCAAGCCCGCGCGCCTGACGGGACATGAGGTCCGGTTCATCCGGCACATGATGAAGATGAACCTGAAGCAATTCGGAAAGCGCTTCGGCGTGACGCATCCCGCGGTCCTGAAGTGGGAAAAGACGCGCACCCGGCCGACGGCCATGACGTGGGCGGTCGAGAAGGACATGCGGCTGGAGATCCTGCACGCGAGGAAGGACGCGGGCGCGCTGCTGGCGGCGTACGACGCGCTGGTCGAAGAACCGACGGGTCGTCCCGAACGGATGCGCCTGCAGCTGGGCCGGCCGGCGTAGACGTTCTTTCTTCCCTTCGCGCCCTTCTCGGTTCTATTCGTTGACGAGTGTCAGCGCCTCGCAGAACAATGGCGCCGTGCGGTACGGCTTCGTCCTCGACCAGACGCGTTGCATCGGCTGTCACGCCTGTACCGTCGCGTGCAAATCGGAGAACCAGGTCCCGCTCGGCAGCTTCCGCACCTGGGTCAAGTACATCGACCAGGGAACCTTCCCCGACGCGCGACGCAACTTCGCCGTCCTCCGCTGCAACCAGTGCGACGACGCGCCGTGCATGACCATCTGCCCCACGAACGCCCTCTTCCGACGCGACAACGGCATCGTCGACTTCAACAGCGACGCCTGCATCGGGTGCAAATCCTGCATGCAGGCCTGCCCCTACGACGCCCTCTACATCAACCCCGACCTCGGCACTGCCGCCAAGTGCCACCTCTGCGCCCACCGCGTCGACGTCGGTCTCCAACCCGCCTGCGAAATCGTCTGCCCCACGCAGGCGATCATCTCGGGCGACCTGGACGATCCCGAAAGCCCCATCGCGAAGATCGTCGCGAGCCAGCCGGTGCAGGTCCGCAAGCCGGATCAGGGCACGAAACCGAAAGTCTTCTACGTCGGCGCCGACCCTGTGCTTCTCGACCCCCGCATCGAACGCGATGAAGCGCCGATGTTCACCGACCCGGGCAAACTCAAGTTCGAATCCGCTGATATCGGCAACGTCCGCGAGGTCTACGACGTCGCCCACGACGAACCCTGGGGCTGGCGCGTCTGGCTCTACCTCTGGACGAAGTCGATCGCCGCGGGCGTCGTCGGCGTCCCGGCCGCGCTCGGCGCCATCGGCCTCGTTCCGGCGTCGATCGGCCTCGCGATGACCGTCCTCACGACGCTTCTGCTCATTTTCGACCTCAAGCGCCCCGAGCGCTTCTGGTACATGCTCGTCCGTCCGAACTTCCGCTCGTGGCTCGTCTGGGGCGGCCTCATCCTCGGACTCTTCAGCGCCTTCTGCGCCGCAGCCCTCGGAGCGGAACTCGCGCACATCGCAATCCCGCTCTGGGCGCGCATCGTCGGAATCGCGCTCGCGGCCGCGACCGCCGGCTACAGCGCCTTCCTCTTCAACCAGGCGCGGGGGCGCAACTTCTGGCAGTCGCCGATGCTCCTGTGGCAGCTCCTCGTGGAAGCGGCCCTTTGCGGAGCAGCGACCCTGCTCCTCTTCCAGCGCGGGACGGCGCTCACGTGCATCCTCGGGACGTCGATCGTGCTCCAGCTCGCCTTCATCTTCGGCGAACTCCTCGAGCGGCGCTCCAACGTCGACGTCCGCAAGGCGTCGCAATACATCCTGCGCAAGCCGACGTTCTGGGCGATCGTCGTCGCCGGCAGCGCCGTCGCGCTCGCCCTTCTCGCGCTCACGCCAGTTGTTGCGGCCGTCATCGCACTCGCAGGTGCCCTTGAGTACGGTCGACTGTGGATCAAGGCCGGCCAATCGGTGAAGTTGTCATGAGACTCCAAGCCTTCCCGCCGCCTGACAAGTGGAACGACTGGAAGGAGCTCGACTCCGCGTCGTGGCCGAAGCGCGTCGAGAAGAGCTACACCATCGTTCCGACGGTTTGCTTCAACTGCGAAGCCTCCTGCGGGATGCTCGCGTACGTCGACAAAGAAACCTTCGAGATCCGCAAGCTCGAAGGGAACCCCTACAGCCCCAACTCGCGCGGCCGCGTCTGCGCCAAGGGGCCCGCCACCCTCGCGCAGATCACCGACCCCGAACGCATCCTCTACCCCATGAAGCGCGACGGCCCGCGCGGCGGCGGCCAATGGAAGCGCATCACGTGGGAGCAGGTCCTCGACGACCTCGGCGCCCGCATCCGCAAAGCGATCCTCGACAAGCGCTTCACCGAGATCATGTATCACGTCGGCCGTCCCGGCGAAGACGGCTGGATGCAGCGCACGTTCCAGGGATGGGGGCTCGACGCCCACAACAGCCATACCAACGTCTGCTCGTCGAGCGCGCGGCTCGGCTACGGCCTGTGGATGGGAAACGACCGTCCGTCCCCGGACTTCGCCAACGCGCGCTACATCCTGCTGCTGTCGAGCCATCTCGAGACCGGCCACTACTTCAACCCGCACGCGCAGCGCATCATCGAGGCGAAGCTCGCCGGCGCGAAGGTCGCCGTCATGGACACGCGACTCTCGAATACCGCGTCGATGGCGACGGACTGGCTGCCCACCTGGCCGGGCAGTGAGGCGGCGGTGCTGCTGGCGATGGCGAACGTGATTCTCCAGCGCAACCTCTTCGACCGCGAGTTCGTGCGACGCTGGACGAACTGGCAGGAGTACATGCCGGGGGCGACCTTCGACGCGTTCGTCGCGGAGCTGAAGAAGCTCTACGCGACGTACACGCCGGAGTTCGCCGAGCAGGAGAGCGGACTCGACCGTCGCAAGATCGAATCAGCCGCGCTCGACATCGCCAAGGCCGGCCGCGCGTTCGCGTCGCACGTCTGGCGCAACGCGACCGCGGGCAACCTGCACGGATGGCTCGTCGCGCGCGCGCTTTTCTTCCTCAACGTGCTGACGGGGAGCGTCGGGACCCCGGGGGGCGTCCTCCCCAACGTCTGGAACAAGTTCGTCCCGAAGATGCCGAACCCGCCGTCGCCCCAGAAAGTCTGGAGCGAGATGCTCTGGCCGCGCGAGTATCCGTTCGCGCATCACGAGATGTCGATCCTGCTGCCGCACTTCCTCAAGGAAGGCCGCGGCAAGCTCGACATGTACTTCACGCGCACCTACAACCCCGTCTGGACGAACCCCGACGGCTTCACGTGGATGGAGGTGCTCAAGGACGAGTCGAAGATCGCCTGCCACGCGACGATGACGCCGGTCTGGAACGAGACGGCGTGGTTCGCCGATTACGTGCTGCCGATGGGGCTCGGACCGGAGCGGCACGACACGATGAGCTTCGAGTCGCACGCGTCGAAGTGGATCACCTTCCGCCAGCCGGTGCGGCGCGTCGCGATGGAGCGGCTCGGCATGAAAACGACCAGCACGCTCGGGACGAATCCCGGCGAGGTGTGGGAGGAGGACGAGTTCTGGATCGAGCTGTCGTGGCGTATCGATCCCGACGGCGCGCTCGGGATACGAAAACACTTCGAGTCGCCGTACCGCCCCGGCGAGAAGCTGACGATGGACGAGTTCTTCGGGTGGACGTTCGAGAACGGCGTGCCGGGGCTGCCGGAGAAGGCGAAGTCGGAGGGGCTGACGCCGCTCGAGTACATGCGCAAGTACGGCGCGTTCGAGGTGTCGCACGACGAGTACGAGCTGCACGAGCGCGAGAAGGCGGACGGCGTGGAGATCGACGGCGTGAAGCGGACGGGGTTTCCGACGCCGTCGGGGAAGCTCGAGTTCTTCTCGAAGACGCTCGTCGAGTGGGGGTGGAAGGAATACGCATTGCCGACGTACGCGAAGAGCCACGTCCACCGGTCGCGGATGGAGACGCCGAACGACTTCTGTCTGCTGCCGACGTTCCGTCTGCCGACGCAAGTCCACACGAGGACGGGGAACGCGAAGTGGCTCGCGGAGCTGGCGCACGCGAATCCGGTGTGGGTCCACACGAAGGACGCGAAGCGGCTCGGCGTGCGCAGCGGCGATCTCGTGCGCATCGAGACGGAGATCGGGCACTTCGTGAACCGCGCGATGGTGACTGAGGCGATCATGCCGGGGATCGTCGGGTGTTCGCACCATTTCGGGCGGTGGCGTGTCGAGGAGCGCGGGAACGATCGGTGGCTGTCGGCGCTGGTGAAGATCGACGAGCAAGGCGACGGGAAGTACCGGATGCGCACGGTCGAGGGGGCGCGCCCGTTCGAGAGCAGCGATCCCGATTCAGGCCGCATATGGTGGCGCGAGGTGGGGGTGCACCAAAACCTCACGTTCTCGGTTCATCCGGATCCGCTATCAGGAATGCACTGCTGGCACCAAAAGGTGCGGGTGGCGAAGGCGGGGCCGGACGACCGTTACGGGGACATCGAGGTGGACACGAAGAAAGCGATGGCGGTCTATCGCGAATGGCTGGCGATGACAAAGCCGGCTCCGGGGCCGGGGGGGCTGCGGCGGCCGATGTGGCTGCAGCGCCCGTTCAAGCCGGCGGAGGAGGCGTATTACATCCGGTAATCGCGCACCTTGAAGGACACGAGCGCCCGTCACTTCCCCGCGAGTGTCACCCTTACGACGTCCTTCCCTTCCGTCGCGACGAAGGCGAGCTTGCCGTCCGCGGTCGCCACGATGTCCGACATCTCGCCGTAGGACCCGATCTCCTTCCCGTCGAAGACGATGCGCCAGCGGTTGTCCTTCATCGCTCGGAAGCCGGCGTGCGCTCCGTCGAGCGTGAAGACGGGGATGTCCACCTCCTTCCACGCGGCAGACTGCGTTCCGTCGACGATGGTGAACTGCGAACCGTCGCCACCGCTGGCGAGGGCCCAGCGTTTGCCGTCCTGCGAAAGGCGGATCTCCTTCGGGGCGTAGCCGCGGTACGTGTGGACGTCCTTGCCGTTGATGACGACGACGGAGTCCTCGCCGCGAGCGGCGACGAAGGCGCAATGCGATCCATTGGCGGTGAACGCGGGGCTGGAGAACCTCTCTCCCTTCTGTTCCTCGCCGTTGATGAAGAGGATGGACTTCTTGTCGCGCACCGCGATGAAGTGATGCCACGTGCCGCTTGGATCAAACTGGGTGTGCAAGATGAGGGCGTCGTGCGGGCCGCTTTCCTTGCCGTCCAGAGTGAGGACGACCTTGCCGGAGCGGTTCTCCGCGACGGCGAGGCGGGAGGCGTCGCGATTGGGCGCGACGGCGGAGGCCCAGTCGTACGTTCGGTCGTCGACCGGCTTGCCGTCGAGGTAGACGCGGTACTTCCGCTCCCCTTTGGGGGCGGCGGAGTAGGCGTAGTGTTTGCCGTCGGCGCTGAAGAGGCCGGGGCCGGCGTAGAAGTACGTACCGACTTCCTTTCCGTCGACGAACATCTTGTGGTCGTCGCGCTGACCGTAGCCGTAGATGACGCGCTTTCCGTCGGCGCTGTAGGCGGGTGGCCAGCTCGGGCAGTTCCGGGCGATCTCGACGCCGTCCACGCCGAGGGCGAAGTTGCGGCCGCCGGCGTCGAGCATGTAGTGCCAGGAGATGCGGGATCCGTCGGGGCTGAGGATGGGGCCGCCGAAGTTGGGCGAAAAGAAGCCGGCATCCTTGTCGCCGATGGTGAGTGAGCGGCTGGAGGCGGTGGACGTCTCGAACCAGGGGGTGAGGGAGCCGGCGAGGAACCCGAGGCCGCGGCAGTTGAGCTTGCCCTTGACGATCGGCTTTTGACCTTCGAAGAGGAAGGAGGTGCTGGCGTCCTTGATGGCGGCGATGGCGTATTTGGAGCCGTCGGGGGAAAAGGCGATCTTGTGGAGATGCTGGCCGTCGAAGATCGGGGTGCCGTCGACGTAGATGGATCGGCGGCCGTGATCGACGTGGACGGCGCGGGAGCCGTCGGGCGAAATGTGAAGGAAACCGCCTTCATGTTCGGCGCCGAGGGTATGAACCACGGTACGGGAGAGGATCGGGTCCTGAAGGGCGGCGACGAGGGCCAGAAGGGCGAGGGTCATGGGTGGTCTCCTTGCATGGCGCCGGTCAGTACACGTCCCGCCGCCGGGAGTCTGGAGTCTACTGCGGGCGCGCGGCCGTTCAAGCCGGCGGAAGAGGCGTATTACATGCGCTGAAGATCGCTCCGCTACGCCGCGACGTGCGCTGTCAGCGCCGCGATCACCTCTTCCGGCGTCTTGAAGCGCTCCGCCTCCGGACCGAGCAGCCGCGCCGCGATCGCGAGCGACCACCCCGGCGCCGGGACACCGTCAACCGTGACTTGGCCTGCAGGCGCAGGCTTTCCCGCCAGCATCGCGTAGAGCAACCGTCCCAGCGCCTCGAGATCGGCCGCTCCCCCCGCTTCCGTAAACGCCGACAACTTGCCCAGATCGAAGATCTTCGCGCGCCCCTTTGCGTCGACCAGCACGTGTTCCGCGCGCAAGTCGCCGTGAACGCGACCCTTCTGCTTCAGGTACGCCAGGCCGCCGGCGAGATCGGACACCACGCGCAGCGCCACCGTCGCCGGCAGCGCGCCGCGCATCACCAGCAGCTGCTCCAGCGATTCCGTCCCCGGCGACAACTCGAACACCGCGTACGGAACCTCGCCGCCCTTCCGCGTGACCATCGTCCCGGTGTCCATCGCCTTCACGAGCGCCGGATGCGACACCTTCTGGAAGGTCGACGCGTCGCGCTCGAAGCGCTTCACCGCGTTGGTGTCGCCCGAACGGTCGGTGTTGAGGATCTTGACGAGCACATGCGGCCCATCCTGCCCGACCGCCTCGGCGAGAAAAGCGTCGCCGCCGATCGCCACGCGTCTGACCAGATTCATTCCCGGGAGCGCCTGGCGGTGCCACTCGGGATTGTCGATCTGATCGATGTAATTCGCCCGTTCGACCTCCTTTATCACCGCCGAGTTGAGGAGGCCCGTCTGCGCCGCCAGCGTCGGCAGCGTGGCGACGTCGCCGAACTGCATGAGATCGGTCTGCACGCGCAACACGTCGCGCAGCTGGTCCTTCGTCAGCCACCCCTTCGTCTCCGCCTGCACGGCGAAGATGCGGTCGGCCTGCAGCATCTTGTCGATCGATTCGTGCGGGCGGTCCTCGGCGACCGCCTTGAGCATCATGGTCGTCTGACCGCTGGCGGGCTCCGGCGACGCCGGCATCATCTCGCTCCCGCACTTGTTGCACGTGTACTCGCCGTTCGCCTGCGGGTTGAGGATCGTGAGGCGCTTCTTGCACTTGATGCACACGAAGATCGCCTTGCGATGATACGTGAGCGCGCGGGCGAGATGACGCGCCGTCATGTAGCCGCGCTCGAAGAGGAACTGCGTGAGGCGACCCTCCGGCTGCTTCAGCCACTGGCCGACCTGCGCGCCCGTCGCCGCCCCCGCCATCACGATGAGATGCCCGACCTCCAGCTCCGGCGAGATCTTCCCGCCCGCCCCCGGCAGCGGCACGCGCTTCGCCAGGATTTTCTTCACGCGCTCCTCGTCGAAGATCGTCTTCGCGACGAGGATCGCGCCGAGCGTGCGCGGCGACTGGTCGGGCTTCTCCCTGCGATCCTTCGCCTGCTCGAGCAGGCACGCCCGGATCTCCGCCTTCGACACGCCGCAGCGGTCGATCGCGTGTTTTGCCAGAAACAGGTCGTCGGGTTCGGCCACGTCGCGCCTATTGTAATTTGAACCCGCGCTGACGCCCAACTTCTGCCAACACGATCGCTCCTGCCTGCGTCATGGAGAGTGATGTCGGGCCCCCGACGGTCGGGATCTTGACGAGGAGATCGCAGCGCGACCGCACCGCCCCCGAAAGCCCGCGCTTCTCCCCCCCGATGGCGAGCACGAGCGGCTGCTTCAAATCGGTGTCGTAAATCGACGTGCGTGCGCGCGGGATGCACCCGACGAGCTTGAGCCCGCGCTTCTTGAGCTCGGCGACTTCTTCCAGCTCGCGATCAACCAGCACGATCGGCAGCCGCTCGTACGACCCGCTCGAGGCGCGCGAGAGAGCCGTCGAATCGATGTCCCACGCGCGGCGCCGCACGAGCGCCGCCTGTGCGCCGAACGCTTCCGCGCTGCGCAGCACGTACCCGAAGTTGCGCACGTCGTCCGCCCCCTCGAAGAGCACGACGAACGGCGCTTTCGTCTTCTCGAGCATCGCGTAGAGCTCGGTCGGGGTCGTCAGCGGCTTCGGAGAGACGATCGCGACCACGCCGCCATGGGACTTCGCCTGTGCCTGCAGGTCCTCCTCGGCGACGGTCTGCGTCGGCACGCCGCGCTTCTTCGCCACCTCGATGACGTCGGCGATCTTCTCCAAGTTGGCCGTGCGGCTGACGAGGATCGACTCGATCGTGCGCTTGCGTGCCTCGAGCGCGGCGAGGATCGAGACGCGACCTTCGAGGCGTTCCGTCGCCGCCGCGGTCACTGTTGGATCATCCGCAGCGCCGTCTCGTAGTTCATCGTCTTCGAGATGAGGTCCTCGAGACGCCCCGCGGCCTCCGTCTTGAAGCGCGGGCCGTCGGCAACCCAGCGTTCGGCGGCCTGACGTCCGCGGGGGCTGGCGACGATGAAACCGAGCGCCATTTCCATCGTGTCCTTGCCGAAGTGGCCGATCGGGAGCTCCGCGATGTAGTCACGCAAGGCGCGCACGAACCGGCCGTGCTTCGCGCGCATGTCGAGCAGCTTCTCGAAGAGCGCGAGGGCGCCGTCGGTAAACTCCATATCGTCCGAGTCGCGCAGCACAATCAGGCGGTCGAGCATGGGCTTCGTGGCCGGGTCAAGCATCACGAGGCAGAAGACCTCCCACACCTCGATCTGCTGGTGCGTCACCTCGAAGACCGTGCGGCACTGTTGCACGCGGCGCACGTCGTCGAGGATGTCGACGTCCACCCCCGGCGGGAGATCCTTGGGCGGAGGCTTCGGAACCGCGGAGAACGGATCGCCCAATTTGGCCGGCACGCCCGACGTCTTGGGGGGTACGGTCACCGGCTTGGCGGGGGCAGATTGCTCCATCCCCTCCCAGTGCGGCGACGCCTGCGTCTTCATCCGGCTCTCGGTGGGGGGTCTCGCTTCAACGGGGGCCGGCGCATCGGCGCCGAACTCCGCGTGTTCGAGTTCAACCGGTTTGGGCGGCGGCGCCGGAGGCTCGGCGACGGCCGGCTTGAAGACCGCCTGCTCCATCACGGGCGGTGCCGGCCGGACCGCCTTGAGCGCGGCGCGATACATGTTCACCACGTCTACGATCACGCCGAGCTTGCTGCGCGCCTCGTTGATGTGACGTGCGGGATCAGCCGCCCAGCGCGACGCGGCTTCGCGGCCCTTCGGAGATATGGCGACGAAGCCGAGCGCCATCGAGACGATCGTCGGGTCGGTGGGCGCGCCGGGCACGAGATGGATGAACGTCTGCAAGCCGCGCACCAGCGGCCCGATCTGTTCGCGCAGCATGCGCAGGCGGTCGATGATCTGCCGCGCGACGCCCGCCGCGTGCCCGGCTTCGTGCAGCTCCCGCAGGCGGCGGACCTCCTCGCGCATGAGGCCGCGATCCCCCTTCACGAGGCACAGCCCCTCCCAGAACTCGATCGGCTTGCCGAGGGCCGAAAAGAGCCGTCGCGCATCCTCGACGATGACGAGATCTTCCAATACTTCGGGGTCGGCCGCCGGCATGGGTGAGAGTCTGGACGGCCTGCCTCGCTGTGTCAAGATGCGCGCCGATCGCACCATCCGGCGGGCCGCAGGCGTCCAATCTGGCGGAGCGGAAAGGTACCGGAGATCCCCAATGAAGACATTTCTCGCTCCGCTCGCGGCGCTCCTGGTCGCGGCGCCCCTCCTCGCGCAGGACAGCATTCAGTACACGAAGTACCGATACGAGAAGGCGCTGAAGCGCGTTGCAGGCGTGCTCGACGTCTCGGTCGGGGGCGTGAACGGCGACCTCAAGATCATCGTGCGCGTCGACTCGGACGATGCGAAGGAGGCGGTGGCGCTCCTCACCGGGTTGAAGCTCGAGGGCTATCCGGTGCAGATCATGAAGTCGACGTCGGCGTCGACCGAGCCGTCGCCCACCCCGGCAAAGGCGGAGTGCCCGAATTGCGGCTGCCCCTGTCACAAACAGCGCGTCGGCCAGACGGTCGCCGAGCCGCCGAAGGTGGCCACGGAGGACCCGGACTGCGACATTCGTCTCGAAATGATGGGCAAGAAGGTGAAGCGTGCCGTCAACTGCATCCAGATGGTGGGATGGACGACGGACCAGAAGCGCATCGCGTGGGTGAAGTCGCAGGGTCTGCCGCACGAAGAGTCGAAGGAGATGATGGGCGCGACCGCCTACACGTTCATCAAGCATCGCGCATCGTGCCCGTACGGCCGGCAGCAGGTGGACAGGCTCATCGAGGAGATGACGACGGACAAATAAGACGCCCAGCGATCAGAGTCGTAGAAGCACGTCGCTCAACTTCGGGAACGGCACCCACGACGCGGTCGGGCCGATCGCCTCGAGCATGGCGCGCGCGCCCGCTTCGTTCATCGTGTGCACGATGACGCGCGTGTCGGCGTTGATCGAGCCCGGGATATACTCCGCAACCTCGTATCCCGTACCGGGCCCGCTCGGCACGAAGACCTGCCCGTCGAGATCATGGTCGAGCAGGATGAGGTCGAACTTCATGGCGTCGATGTAGCCAATGGCCTCGTCGACGGTGCGCACGGCGACGAGCTGCGCGTTGGCGATCCGACGCGTGTCGAGCTTCACCGCCATGTGGCGATACTCGTCGTCGTCGAGGAAGAGGATGTGCACGGGACGATTATATCCGTGTCCCCGGGTGACACGGCCCGATGTAGGATGGCGACCATGGAGGAGAAGCCTGCGGGCGCGGCCGAACGCGCCGCGCTGCTGGAGACGGAATCCGCGACCTGCCCACTCTGCGACGGACGCGGCCGTCTGAGCCGCGCGGAGCTCGCCCGTCTCGGCGTGCGCGACGTGACGCAAGTGGCCGAGCTCGCCGCCCAGGCGGCCGTGAAGAACTCCGAGGTCGTCGAGCTGCGCCACCAGCAGGAGGTCGACAAGCGCCTCCAGGCCGAGCGCGACAAGCTTTCCGCCCAGAACGTCGCGCAGACACAGCAGCTGCAGCAACAGCTCGGGACGCTGACGGAACGCCTGAAACTCGCGGACGAACACAAGCAGATCGCCGTCGAGAAGACTCAGCAGGAGAACGTCGCGCTGCGCCGCGAGCTCGACGAGCTGCGGATGAAACTCGCCGGCGTGTCGGCAATCAAGGGCAAGGTGGAGGAGCTCGACTTCGAGGCCGAGGTGCGCGGGTGGGCGGAGGTCGAGCTGGGACAGAAGGAGCTGCGGCTCGGCGACTATCAGCTGTGGCTTCGCGTGCGCGATGCGGCCGGCAACCTCAACCGGGCGCCGAATGCGTTCATCGTCGACAACAAGGACGACCGCGTGAACGGCGATTACGTGAAGGAAATAGTCGCGGCGGCGAAGCACCGGAAGATGGCCGTCGGAATCCTCGTCTTCAAGCGCAACGAACAGCTGACCGGCAAGCACGCCGACGTGCGCTGGAGCAAGGAGCAGGACGTCTGGGTCCTCAAGACCACGCGCGCGTGGCTTCGCCGCGATCTCGAAGTGCTGCGGCCCATGATTGAGCGGCTCGCCTGCGGCGACGCCGCGCTGGATGAGGACGTAGCCGCCGAGGTGGCCGCCACGCTGCGCGATCTCGACACCGTGTCGAAGCACGTCGAGAAAGCGACAGGCGCGCTTGTGGACATCCAGAAGCTCTGCACCGACCACGTCGAGCGGCTGCGGAAGATCGTCGAGAAAGCGCGGTCGTGAAACATGCCGGCGCGGCGGCCCTCGACTCTGTCGAGGACCTCCTCGTCGCGGCGCGCGCCCTGTCATCGACGGTCGAACGTTCGCGCGGGATCTTCTATCGTAAGAGTGCAGCGCATCTGCATTTCCACGAGGACCCGGCCGGGATATTCGCGGATCTCAAGGTCCGGGGCGCGTGGCGGCGGCTGCGGGTCGTGACTCGCGCCGAGCGAAGGACCTTCCTCGCCCGGCTCAAAAAATCCTAGTCTCTCCGCCCCCGGGCACGTATCACTTGGATACTTGGAGGGGCTGATGAAATACATTTGCGCGATTGCCGTTTCGGTCCTGCTTGTGTCGCCCGTGGCGGCCGATGAGAAGGACGATGCCGCTGCGGCGGCGAAGAAGACGTCGGAGCTCGGTAATTACTCGTTCAAGGGCGAAACGAAGACCGAGATGCCCGCCATGATGGGCGGGATGGGCGATGCGGAGCCCCAGAAGTTCGAGGGCAAGCACGACAAGGACGCGGGGGCCACTCTGCGCACCGCGACGCACGACTTCGCGACGATCGGGGGCAAGACCGTCTCGTGCCCGATCCAGAAGTGGGAAGAGGTGCAGGAAGACGACATGATGGCGGGCGCCCGCCGCATGATGGGCATGATGTCGAGCAACAAGCCCGTGCGCGCGCCGGGCAGCGAGCTCGGCAAGCTTGCCTCGAAGCTCAAGAAAGTGAAGAAGTCGGCCGCGAAGGAGACGATCGGCGAGACCGAGTGCGAGAAGTACGACGTCGAGTTCACGGACGGCGCCGCCGAGGAAATGATCAAGGACCTCATGCCGAGCGTCAGCGGCTGGCTGAACCAGATTCCCGACGCCGAGATGTCGGCGAGCGGCAAGTTCTGGGTCAACGGCGACGGCGTGATCGTCAAGTACGAGTCGACCGGCAAGATTTCCGCGTCCTTCAATGGCATGGACTTGGAGATGTCCGCCACTCGCACGACGACGATCTTCGACATCGGCAGCACGAAGGTGGAGATTCCGGAGGGGGCGAAGAAGTCGCTGGGAAAATAAGCGGGCCGGAAATGCGCGACCCCGCGAGGCCCGCTTATCCTGACGGAGCCGCGGGCGAGTCGAAGGATCGCTAACTCTCGTCCGGCGCCAGACCCGCCGTCGCGGCGATGTCTTCCTGCTTCACGTTGTCGACCTTGAAGCGCTCCGCGCGCTTCAGGATGTCGTCAAGCGCCTCGTCAAACGGCGGCATCGTCTTCATGAAGCGGAGCGGATTGACCCGCGCGACGACGAACGCGCGCAGGTAGGGGCTCTTGAATCCCTTCGCCTGGAGCGCCTTCACGATTTCTGTCGCGCGCGCGTCGAGCTTCTCGATTTTCGCCGCGCGCTTCTCGCGCATTGTGAGGGCCGTCTTGATCGGGGCGTCGAACCACCCATCGACGCGTCGCAGGATCGGCTGGTAGGCGCCGCCGCCGAAACGGCCGTTCTTCTCGTAGCAGATGCCGAGCGTGGCGAACGCCGGCTCCTCGAATTCGAGCACATAGGATGACTCCGGCTCGGCGTGGTGCTCGACCATGGAGCGGTACATGCGGATCACTTCGAGCGACTTCTCGCGCAGGTTGTGCGCCTTCTCGACGTTGAGGGCGAGGATCTTGTACTGGATCTCCGGATCGGGCAGGACGAGCGCCGTCACCGTCTTCGCGCCCAGGCGCGTCATCGCCTCGAGGCGGTGGCGTCCGTTCGGCGTCCAGAACGAATCGCCGGACGCGACGGCGATGATCGGGTCGAGATATCGACCGATCTTGCCGATCGTCCCCGACAGCCGCTTCGCATGCGTCTCCGACAGATCGCGCTGGAACGGCGTCGGCTGCACGCGATCGATCGGCAGCGCGGCGAGGACGACGGTGGTTCCCCCCAGCGGCTCGCGATACGTCGTCAGGACCGCGCCGCCGACCGCCTCGATCTTGCCCGCAAGCGCGGCATCCGACGCGCCGGCGCACTCCATCGGGCTAAGCCCCCTCGACTTCGATTCTGCGCGACCCTTCCTCGCGCGCGGCTTCCGCGGGGTGGTTGTCTTTTTCGCTGACATGGCCGGGGATTATAGCGTGTTGATAAGATCAGAGCCCATGAACTCCCTGATCGTCGCGCTGCTCCTCATCGCCCAGCAGCCCGCACCGCCGAGGCCGAAGAAAATCGAGCTGCCGCTCTCGCTCGCGAGCAAGCACTACGACCTGAAGACGAACGCGACGACGGAGCAGGGGCAGGAGCTCCTCGACTTCATGGAGCTCGTGTTCGTCACGTACATGGCGCTCCTCAAGCCGGAGGACCCGAAATCCGCCGAGGGCGCGCGCTCGACGATCCTGCTCTACAAGAGCAACGAGGACTACATGGCCTCCGGGGCCCCCGCGGGGTCGGGCGCGTACTACAGCCTCCAGTCGAAGGAACTCGTTGGATGGTACGACCCGCACTTCATGAAGCCGTTCTTCGCGCATGAGGGGATGCACCAGTTCACCGACCTCACGTCGAAGAGCATGCGCGACTTCCCCTACTGGTTCAGCGAGGGGATCGCGGACTGCATCGGCAACTGCGAGGTGCGCGACAAGAAGCTCTACATGTGCGTGAAGAGCGGGACGATCGCGCGCATGCGGCTCCAGATCGTGCAGGGGGCAATCAAGCAGGGGAAGCACTTCCCGCTCGGCAAGCTCCTGAAAATGTCGGCCGGCGAGTTCATGAACAAGCAGAACGTCGATCTTGCGTATGCGCAGAGCTGGTCGTTCTGCCACTTCCTCATCACCTATCCCGACCAGGAGGACCGCCAGCACCAGATCCCCGCGAACGGGAAGTTCCGGCGCAATCTGGCCACGTACTACGAACTCATCCGGCCGGGAGGCGTGGGGCACGACAAGGCCTGGGGCGACGCCTTCAAGGACATCCCGCTCGACAAGCTCGAGGAGATCTGGAAGAAGTACATCCTCGACATGGATCCTGGGAAGTTCCTCGGGTTCGGTGGAGCGGAGATCACCGACGAGGAAGCCGCGGCGCTCAACTTCCCCGAGGGGAAGACCGGCATCAAGATCGAGCGGCTCTCGGACGACGGCGTGGCGAAGAAGCACGGCCTGCTTGCCGGCGACATCATGATCAGCTTCGACGGCTACCTCTTCCCGAAGAAGGACGCGATCACGCGCCTGCGCGTGAAGATGCAGGAAGTTCCGTACGGCCGGCAGGCGAAGATCAAGCTCTACCGCGACGGGAAGGAGCTCGAGATCCTCGTGAAGTGGGAGCAGCCCAAGAAACCCTAGGCGGCCGCCGCTATTCCCGCGGCATGTCCTTTTCGAGCGCCCGTGCCTGCGCATCGACCGCCGTGTTCTTGCACTCGACGATGAGCCGGCCCGCGTGGAACCAGAGCTGGCTCTTGAGCGAGAAGGACGCCAGGCCGAGCTTCGTGCGAGGGGACATTTCCATGTCGTTCGTCAACGCGACGAACTGTTCAGGGTGAACCTGGCTCCAGGCGATCGACTGACGCTGACCGTCCGCGACGATTTCGAGGCCCAGGTCCGACGCACGAAGGACCTTCGCGTCCCGGATCGCACCGCCCCGGAGCTTGAAGACCGCGACGGTCGGCATCGCGCGCGTGAGATGCGCCTCAAGCGCATTCATCAGCTCGCGAATCATCTCCAGATCTTCGAGTCGCTCCTTCACCCAGGCTCGCGTGGCCACGTCCGCGTGCTGTTCCTCATACTCGCGGTATCCGGCTTGCGCCGCCTCGAGCTGCAGGACCGCCGCCCGGCCGTTCATCTCCATCGCGAGCTTCGCGCGCGGCGTTTCACCCGTCTCGCCCACGCGTCCCCACTTGATGTAGGCGATGCCGGCCCCGGCAGCAAGCGCGAGGAGCACCAAGGCGAGTGTGGCGACGGGCAGCCGGCGCGGCTTGACGATTGCGGCGCCCCGCTGCTCCGGTTGTGCGGGAAGCTCCGGGGCCTGGATCGTTGCAAGCTTGGTGCTCGACTCGATCCGTCGCGTATGCTGGGTCACCGGCCGCGCCTTGACCACGTCATTGAGGGCGTCGGCTACGTCCTTCGCCGTCGCGTACCGCTTGTCCTTCTCCTTCTCGAGGCACCGCATGGCGATCGCCTCGACCTCCGGAGGAACGCGGTAGCCGCGCGCGGTACCGCCTGAGATCTCGCTTCGCAGCTTCAGGATCTCGGTCGGCCGGGGCACGCTCACCATGAGGAGGTTCTTGTCGAGCACCTCCTGAAGCTCGCCCGCGAAGGGCGGACGACCCGTGAGCATGTCGTACAGGATTGCGCCCAGGCCGTAGACGTCCGTGCGCACATCGATCTGGTCTGATTTGCCCAATACCTGCTCCGGCGCCATATACGCGGGCGAACCGCGAACGGCGCCGTCATCGTGCTTGCTCGCGTCCGGGTTGAGCTCCTGGGCGACGCCGAAGTCGAGCACGTACGGCCGCCAGGAAAGCTCGATGAAGATATTCGCCGGCTTGAGGTCGCAGTGAACGAGGGGTGGCGTGCGCGTGTGAGCGTAGTGGACGCCGCGCGCGACGTCGCGCAGCATGCAGAGATACCGCGTCGGATCCTCGTAGAAGGGGCTCACCTTGCTGCGACCACGAGCGTGTCGGATGAGGTCCGCGAGCGTGAATCCCTCCAGATACTCCATGGCGATGTAGTACTGCCGCGCGATGTACCCGAGCTCGAAGACCCGGATGACGTTTGGGTGCCGCAGGTGGACGGCGCGTTCGCCTTCGCGGATCAGTTCCTCGATTTTTTCCGGGTCGGCACCTGACTCGCCCGGCTTGAGGAACTTGAGGGCGACGTAGCACTTCTCCTCGGTGTCCCACGCCTTGCGAACGACCGCGAGGCCGCCGCGACCCACCTCCCCGAGCATGACATACTTGCCGAACCGCGACTCTACATTGTGCTGTGCGACCAGCACGTCGACGGGCACCGTGTCGAGAATGAGCTTGGTGCTGTCGCTCGATGTCGTCTGGCTCTTCTCCAGCGGGCCCTGGCAGCGCGGGCACCGGTAGACGCGGGGAGTCGCGCTCACCCGCACCTCGAATCCCGCGCCGCACGGCGAACAGTACAGCGCAACCTTCGAGTCGGCGCTGCGGGCATCGACAAGTTGTCGAGGCGTGAGATAGCCGTACTTGACGAGCACGTCCGAGAAGGACGGGGCCACGCCGGCATTGCGCGTGGCTTTTTCGTGCGCCCGGATCGCCTCGCTCAACTCATCGTGCGTGAGGAGACCCCACTCGATGAGCAGATCTGCGAACTCGGTGTCGTCCTTGGACCCCTGCATGGCTGCCCGTCGAGAGTATAACCGTCAGGCGGGCAGTGACAGCCGACGGTTCGTCAGTTCCGGGTGATACGTCGTCGCGAACACGCGGCCCTGCCGTACGTAGACGGGCTCGCTGTCGCGGGATTCCAGAACCTCGACGCCCGGACCGACCCGACGGATGCGGGGCGCGCGGATGAAGATGCGGTCACCCTCGACGAAACTGTCCACCTGCCGGCCGTAGGCGTTGCGCTCGATGGTGATGTCGAGCACCCCCCACGAGTGTTGGCGCGGCTCGACGACCTCTCTCGCCAGGAGGATCGCGCCGGCGCACGTTCCGAACACCGTGCCGCCGCGGGCGACGAGACGCTTGACGGCCTCCTCGATGCCGGTGCCTTCGCAGAGGTTGAGGATGGTCGTCGACTCGCCGCCGGGCAGGATGAGTGCGTCCAGCGTGTCGATCTCCGCCGCGCGACGCACCTCGCGGGCATCGAACGCACGAGCGTGTGCCGCGAAGTCTCCCTGCAGGGCCAGTACGCCCGTCACCATCCGCGTGTTGCCAGCTGCTCGGCCGGTTTCTGGATGCCGAACATCGCGTCGCCAAGCTCGCTCGACGCTTCGAGCAGCGCGGCGGGGTCCTTGTGGAAGGTCGTGGCGCGCACGATGGCCTTCGCGCGTTTGGCCGGGTCCTCGCTCTTGAAGATGCCGCTGCCGACGAAGACCGATTCCGCACCGAGCTGCATCATGAGGGCCGCGTCGGCCGGAGTGGCGATGCCGCCGGCGGAGAAGAGCGGGACCGGCAGCTTGCCGTTGCGGCCGACCCACTTGACGAGCTCGACCGGCGCGCCGAGCTCCTTCGCCTTCGCGACGAATTCCTCCTCGCGCAGCGTACCGAGCTGTCGGATGCCCGACGTGATCGATCGCATGTGGCGGACGGCCTCGACGATGTTGCCCGTGCCCGCTTCACCCTTCGAGCGGATCAACGCGGCGCCCTCGGCGATGCGCCGGAGCGCCTCGCCCAGTTCACGCGCGCCGCAGACGAACGGGATCTTGAATGCCTGCTTGTCGACGTGGTACTGCTCGTCTGCAGGCGTCAGGACTTCGCTCTCGTCGATGAAGTCGACCTTGAGCGCCTCCAGGATCTGTGCCTCGACGAAGTGACCGATACGACACTTCGCCATGACCGGGATGCTCACGGCCTTCTGGATCTCGCGGATCTTGGACACCGGCGACATGCGCGCCACGCCGCCCTGCGCACGGATGTCGGCCGGCACGCGCTCGAGAGCCATGACGGCGCACGCGCCCGCGTCCTCGGCGATCTTCGCCTGATCAGCGTTGACGACATCCATGATGACGCCGCCCTTGAGCATTTCCGCCAAGCCTGTCTTGATGCGAAGGGTTCCGAGTTCCATAGCCGACCTCCTACACTGAGATCCCGAGGCCCACGGAGCGTTCCGCGAGCGAATGGTCTTTCATGATTCCTGCCAGCTTGGCGACCGCGTCGCGCAGCTGGCCAGGAGTTGCATGTCCGTAGCTGATCCGGAAGCAGTTGCCGTAGCGACCGTCGACGTCGTGAGCGGGCCCCGGCGAGATGGCGATTCCTCTTTCGAGGGCGCGCAGGTAGAGCTGAATGGCGCTCGCCCCGGCGGGCATGCGGACCCACAGCTGGAAGCCCCCTTCGGGCCGAGTGAACGTAACCCCGGCGGGCACCGATTGCGCAAGTGCCTCGACGGTGGCGTCCGCGCGGACGCGGTAGTACTCGCGCACGCGGAGCAGGTGGGCGTCATAGCCGTCGTTCAGGAAGGCGGCGGCGATCGCTTGCGTGAGGGCGGGACCGCCCAGGTCGAGGTAGCGCTTGTAGGGCAGCAGGTCGTCGATGAATGGCCGATCGGCCGCCAGGTAACCGATCCGCAGACCGGTCATGAAGCTCTTCGAGATGGAGCCGACAAGCACCCGCTTGCCCACCGGCAGCAGGCCATAGAGCGACGGACGCTCGTCTCCCGCGAAACGGAGATCACGGAAGATCTCGTCGACCACAACAACGCAGTCGTTCTGTGCTACGAAATTGGCGAGCGCGTGCCGGCCTGCGACGGACATCGACTGGCCCGTCGGGTTTTGATGATCAGGGCAGACATAGAGGAGCGACCGGCCGCGCGGCACACGGGCCAAATCGAGCGCCTCTCCGTCCCACGCAACGCTTTCCACGCGATTGCCGAGCAGGATGAACGCGGCTGGAATTCCTGTAAACGTAGGGGTTTCGCAGAGGATGTCGCGGCCCTCCTGAAGCGCCCAGCACGCAAGCAGCGATACTGCTTGCTGAGAGCCGTTGGTGATCAGGACCTGGTCGGTATCGACACCGAGTCGCGTGCCGACGGCTCGCCGAAGTTCAGGCAATCCCCCGGCGCCGCCGTACTCCAGTAGACGTCGTGGATTCCGCGCAAGCGCTGATTGCGCAAGACGTTCCAGAGTACCGTCCTCGATCGTGGCCGGGTCGGGAACTCCTGCCGCAAGGTTCAGTGTGCCTGCGGGACGCTCCATCGCCAGCAGCTCCGTCAGCCCTGAAATGAATGGGGTGCGTGCGCGCTTGCCGGTTGCCGGGTCACTTGCTTGCGCAAGCGGCTCGGCTACGAATGTACCTCTGCCGACGTGGGACGTAATCAAGCCCGCCCGCTCGAGCTCCTGGAAGGCACCCACAATCGTGGCGCGATTGACCCCCAGTTGCTTTGCAAGATCTACGACTGAGGGGATGCGGTCGCCGGCCTTCAACCGCCCGCTCGCGATAGCGCTCTGAAGTCCGCGACTTACCTGTCGATAGAGAGGCTCTCTGGAGCCTGCTTGCACTGCGAGTTTTAGCATACGGTATATATCGCATCATATACCGATACACTTAGCCGATCAAGCGGATTCTGGTTGGTGCAAGCGAAGTTCGCCTAGGCTGTCGGCACCTTCAGGCTCTGGATGGTGGGCACCAAGGTGCGCGCGACGGTCTCCAGAACCATCAGATCATCGGATGTGAAGCCGTCGATGCGATCCGCTTGCGCATCCAGGATGCCGAGGCAGTGATCGCCGACTCGGATGGGGATGGAAACCTCTGATTTCACCCCCTTGAGCCGGGCGATGTACTTGCTGTCCTTCGTGACGTCCCGGACGTAGACAATCTCGCCGAGCTCGAACGCCGACCCGATGATGCCCGTGCGGAACCGTTGCGTAGCGCCGATCGTGATATTGATCGGCTCCGCGCTCGACTGCGCAAGCAGGACGACGTGTTCGCGGTCGTAGTCCCCTTGGAAGATGGCCGCGTAGTAGCAGCCGATGGTGCGGCGGGAGACTTCCACGATGCGGGCGAGGTACTGATCCGTAGCGAGGAAGCCACCAGACAGGCGCGAAAGGTGGTGGATCATGGCCACGCGATCACGCAGGCCCTCCTCGCTTCGGCGGATCTCGAGGACGCGCAGGGCGATCGCCAGCTGGGCTGCCAGGAACTCGAGGACCGGCAGATCCGCAGGCTTGAAGAATCCCACCTGATTCGATTCGAAGTTCAGAACGCCCATCAGGCGATCGCCCGACATGATGGGGATTGCCGCCTCGGAGCGGCGTTTCGGATCGGCCTGCACGTATCGGCTGTCCTTGCGGACGTCGGTGACGAGCGCGATCTTCTTGCGGCCGGCGACCCATCCCGTGACCCCCTCGATTCCCACACGCACGCGCACCTGCGTGGGACGTAGCTTGCCGCCGACGACCGTATGGTCGATCAGCTCCTTGCCGTCCGGCGAGAGGATGTGAAACGACACTTCCTCGCAGATGAGCAGCGTCTTGCAGACCTTGAGGATTTCCGGCAGAAGATCGTCCGGATCCTGAACGGTGAGGAGTCGTCGGATGACGGCGGGCAGGCGCTCGATGGCGTCGAGCGTCCGCGCCTTCGTGCGGGGCGCCACAGGGGGCATTCTATCACAGTTGGCGGCGAGGGTCGATTATACTGCCACGTATGGCCGAGCCGGTGGCCCCCGAGGCGCGCGAACGGCTGCTGCACCTCATCGCAGAGGGTTCGACCCGTGCGATTCCGACCGTCTGCCGCGCATGTGGTCGCGAATTCGACCTCGCTGGCCGGACCCCCGGCGAAGTGATGGCCTGCCCCGGATGTCGCGCCCAGCTTTCCGCGCCGACGCCGCCCCCCATGGTTCCAGGCCGCTTTCGCATGATCGAGCAGATCGGCCGCGGCGCGATGGGGGTCGTCTACCATGCACACGACTCCGTGCTCGGACGCGACGTGGCCCTCAAGGTCGTCGCGCGCGCCAACGTCGCCGCGCCCGGCAATCTCGAGCGCTTCCGCCGCGAGGCGCAGGCCATGGCGCAGGTCACGCACCCGAACGTCGTGAAGCTCTACGACGTCGGCGAGCTTGAGGGCGATCCGTACCTCGTCATGGAGCTCATCCGCGGCGATAATCTCGCCGGCGCGTTTGCCAAGCGAGGCATGCGCGCCCGCGTCGAGCTCATCGAGAAAGTCGCCCGCGCCGTGCATGCGGCGCACGAACAGGGCGTCGTTCACCGCGATCTCAAGCCGCAAAACGTGCTCATCGACGAGGCCGGCGAGCCCCATGTCATGGACTTCGGCCTTGCGCGGCTCGAGGACGGCGCACCGCTCACACGCGATGGACTCGCCGTCGGCACCCCCCCCTACATGGCACCCGAGCAACTCCGTGGCGGCGCGATCGACCCGCGCACCGACATCTTCGCGATGGGCGCGATGCTCTACGAGGCGCTCACGGCGCAGGTTCCATTCCCGGGCGAAAACGTCGCGGAGACCTTCAACGGCATCCTGACGGCGGAACCGGTCCCGCCGCGCTCGCTCAACCGCCGCGTGCCTCCCGACCTGGAGACGATCTGCCTGCGCGCCCTAGAAAAGGAGCCTGGGCGACGCTACCCGACTGCCACGGAACTGGCCGACGAGCTTCGCCGCTACCTTGACGGCGAAGCGATCGAGGCGCGTCCGCCCGGCCCGATCGAGCGCACGCTCCGCTTTCTCCGGCAACACCGAGCCGTGGTCGTTCCGTCGCTCGTCGCCATCGCCGGCGCGCTGGCCGTCTGGATCGCGCTGCAGCTGACCATGCCGCGCATGCTGGAAGCCGAGTCGAACTATAGGGAATGGCAGGAGCGCGCACGGATCGCGGAACAGCGGCTCGCGGCGACGGCGCGCGTGAAGGCGTCGCTCGACCGCGCGCTCGAACTCGTGTACGACGGCAACGCCACCCCGGAGGAGCTGCGCCAGCGCGCGCAAGAAGCGCGGCAGACGGCACATGACATCGCCACTATGATCCCGACGCTCGTCGAAGCGTACGTCGTGCGCGGCCGCGCCTACCGGTTGCTCGGCAATTTCGACCTCGCACGCGCCGACTTCGACCGGGCGCTCCGGCGCCTTCCGGAGTACGGCGATGCGTACTACGAGCGGGCGCTACTGAGTCTGGAGCAGGGAACCGACGGCGCGGCGGCGGATTTCGCTGCCGCGGTGAAGCAGGGCGTCGCCGGGCGCCGCGAGATGCATCTCGCGAAGCTCTGGCTGGATTACCTCCAAGGGGGACGGCAGACGGTGATCGATGAGACGTCGGCCGCGATCGCGCGCGGCGGACGGGTGGAAGACTATCTCCTCCTGCGGGGCATCGTGACGAAGTCCGTCGCGGACCTCGAGGAGGCGCAGCGCCGCCGGCCGAACGACGCGTGGTTTCGCGCGGAGCTGGAGAAGGCGAGACGCTGACATGCCCGAGACCAGCATGGGAGGGACGGCGCACGAGTTGCCGCAGACCGCGTGGTCGAAGCTGATCGCGGCGCGCGACGACGAGAAGCAGCGGACCGCCGCGCTCGAGCATCTCGCTGAGCACTACTGGAAACCGGTGTACTTCTTCATCCGCAGGAGCTGGCGAAAGCCGGTCGAGGAGTCGAAGGACCTCGCGCAGGCGTTTTTCGTGTGGGCGACGGAGACCGACGTGCTGTCCAAGCTCGAGCCGTCGCGCGGACGGTTCCGGTCGTTCCTCAAAGTCGTGCTGCGCAACTTCCTGAACCACGACCACGCGGCGAATGCTACGGTGAAGCGGGGCGGCCGGACGGAAACTCGGCGCCTCGAGGTCGATCCGAAGGAGGAGGCGGAGTATGCCGCGGAGGCGCTATCGCCGGATGATGCCCTCGACGCGGCGTGGAAGGCAAGCGTGCTGGATGAGGCGCTTCGCCGCCTCGAACGCGAGTACGACGCGCGCGGGAAGCGCAAGGCGTTCGATGTCTTCAAGGATCACGATCTGGCGGGCGGTGAGCGACCGGACTACGAGTCGCTGGCGCGCAAGCACGGCGTCACACGCACGGCGATTTCGGACATCCTGACCGGGGCGCGGACTGCGTTACGCGGTTACATGGTGGAGGTCGTGGCGGAGTCGGTCACGAGCCCGGCCGAGTGCCGGGACGAACTGCGGGAACTCTTCGGGATGAAAAACGTCTAGCACCTTGCCCTCCAAGGTGTTGCGAGCGCGCTTTTCCTCCTGATCCCATGGGAAAATCGGCTACAGAATGCCGGTTACGTCATCGGGTGGTGGTTAGCCTTTCACATCTTGGGGGTAAGAATGTTCAATCGGTTGAAGAAGGGGTTCACCCTCGTCGAACTCCTCGTCGTCATCGTCATCATCGGCGTGCTGGCGGCGCTGCTCCTGCCGGCGATCGCCCGCGCGATCCGCAACTCGCGTGTCGC
The DNA here is from genome assembly GCA_964468745.1 of uncultured Planctomycetales bacterium. GTDB lineage: Bacteria > Planctomycetota > MHYJ01 > MHYJ01 > JACPRB01 > JACPRB01. The sequence goes on from CAYXVY010000045.1 coordinate 24,580, forward strand.
GAAGTGCGCGAACAGCTTGAAGCAGCTGTGGGTCATGCAGCAGAACTACATGGCGCAGTTCGGCGGCGCGGACAAGCTGTATCCGCAGGACACCGGCAGCGCCTTCTGGCTGCGGCTGACGATGGTCACGCCGCCGCTCATCGACGCGTCTCTCGCCTCCGGCTCCAACTCGATCTATGACTGCCCGATCGAGACCGCGCCGACGCCTCCGGGCACCGCGAAATTCCGCGGCCCGTCCGCCGACATCAACGGCGTGGCCACCCCGTACGGCGACGGTGACCCGATCGGCGCCGACGTCGACGGCAACCACGGACCGAGCGAAGGCGGCAACGTCTTGCGCAAGTCGAGCGACGTGATGCACGTACCTCCGTCCGACGCGCTCTGGGTCGCGGCGGCCACGAAGACCTCGCCATAAAGTCGATCGTCATAATGAAGGGCCGGATCCGCTCGCCTCGGGTCCGGCCCTTTTCTTTTGGCTTCACCCTCGTCGAGCTGCTCGTCGTCATCGTCATCATCGGCGTGCTCGCCGCGCTCCTCCTGCCGGCCATCGCGCGCGCGATTCGCAACTCCAGGAACGTGCGCTGCCAGAACAACCTCAAGCAGCTCTGGACGATGCAGGCCAACTACATGGTGCAGTTCGGCACGGCCGATCACCTCATGCCTCACGAGACGGGAAGCGCCTTCTGGCTCAAGCTGACCGTGGTCACGCCGCCGCTCATCGACGCGTCCCTCGCCTCCGGCGCGAATTCGATCTACGACTGCCCGATCGACACATCGCCGACGCCTGCCGGCAGCACGAAGTACCGCGGGCCCACGCTCGATATCAACAACGTCGCGACGCCTTTCGAGGACGGAGATCCGATCGGCGCGGACCTCGACGGCAACCACGGGCCGGGCGAGGGAGGCAACGTGATACGGAAAGCGGGCGACGTCGGGAACTTCATGCCGAACGACGCGCTGTGGATCGCAGCCGCCTCGAAGACGGCGCCCTGACCGGTGGATTACGCCAGGATCCAGACGTAACCGTCGCTGTCGATCTTCGCGTTGTGGTTCGTCACAAACCAGCCGTCTTTCGAGCGGTCGCCCGTGAGCTGCGGGTCGCCCCAGTACTCGACAAACGGGGCGGCGGGACCGAGCTTGACGGCGAGCTTGCCGGTCACGCCCGCGCCGAGCGGCTTGCCGGCCCCGTCCACGACGGCGACTTCGGTCCCCGGCACCGCGCGGCCGACGGACCCCGGGCGGATCTTTGTGCCGCGCATTTCCGCCGTCTGGATCGCGCCGAACTCGCGCTCGGTCCACACGGCGTGGATGGGCGATCCGTACGAGCCCTCCGTCATCGTGATGAAGCCCTTGTCGTACGGCCATAGGCAGGCGACGTTTCGGCAATTGCGAAGGAGCGTGCCGAGGTGCGAGTCCACGCGCAGGATAACGTCGATCGCCTTGAACCCCGAGAACCACGCGCGAGGCTGGTGCGTCGCGGCCAGGTCGGCCCAATTCTGGCAGTGGACGGGATCCTCCAGGATGAGCTGCGTACTGCCGGCGAGCAGCGGGGCGAGGATGCCGTACGGAAGGTACGCTTCGTCCCCGGGCACGAAGACCGAGAGGACGCTCTCGCCGGCGCGCATTTCGAGGACGCTTCGCGCGGTGTTGAAGAGGGGCAGCGCCGCCATGTGCGAAACGACGCTCCCCGACATTCCGAGTTCCGTGTAGTGCAGCCACGCGCGATCGGCCGCCGTCGTGGCGGCGGCGGTGAAATCCTCGGACGCCGACTCAAGCTGGTCGCTCCACGCGTATTCGCCGGCGTCGAGCGCGGGCATCGAGAGCTTGGACCGGTTCACGAGGTAGGCGGTCTTGAGCTCCGGCACGCTGGTGCGCAGTGCGCCGATGGTGTTGCGGAAAGAGGAGGCGGTCACGAACGCGCGCGGCCGGCTTCGCGTGACGATGTTGCGCAGGTACTCCATGTTGCGGCCGGCGCCGAGCACGCCCACCACCGCGCCCGCGCGCAACGCGCCGAGGACGCCGACCAGCAGCTCGGGGATCACGGGGAGGAGGAAGAGGACGCGGTCCCCGCGCTCGATGCCGTGACCGGCGAAAACGTTCGCGGCCCTCGCCGTGGCCGCGGCGAGTTCGGCGTACGTCACGTGATACGGCGCGCCGCCTTGGGCGCCGTGCCAGATAAAGGCGTGCTCCGAGCCGCGGCCCAGGGCGACCTGCTTCGCCGTGGCGAGATCACCGAGGTTGAGCGCAGCCTGGTCGCCGCCGAGGTCGGCGGCCACGGCGTCCCAGCTGAACGAGGAACGCGCGCCCGCGTAGTCCGCCAAGGGCGGAGCTTCACGCCGGAGCACCTCCGTGCCGCTGCTCATGTCCTTTCGATCCTTCCTCGTCTCGACCGCCGGCGCGGGGTGGCTTACCCAGCCGCAGCCCTCCCAACGCACGCGAAGTGCCTTGGGACGGCGGAGGCTGGTGCCGAAGGGGGGAGTTGAACCCCCACCCCCTTGCGGGGACTGGATTTTGAATCCAGCGCGTATGCCAATTTCGCCACTCCGGCGGTCGCGGCGATTCTATGGTCGACCGTTCAAAAACGAAAGACGAAAGATCCTCGAACACCGGGGCAAATGCACTACAGCGCAGCAGATGACGCTGCTCCTCGCCGCCCTGCTTTTACAGGATCTCCAGTCGCTCGTACGCGACCTCCGCAGCGATGCGATCGACGTGCGCACGGATGCCTCGCGCCTGCTGACGCGCATGGGCACCGGCGCCCTCCCCTCGCTCCGCCCGCTGCGGAACGACGCCGACGCCGACGTTGCCGCGCGGGCGCGGGAGATCGCCGACCGTATCGATCGCGCCGACCGCGCATCGCGGAGCTGGTTCCCGATCGGCGAGGGATTCCGCTGGACGTACCGCGTGGCGGATCGCGAGGCGACCCTCTCAATGGAGGACGCCTTCGACGTGGAGCTCATGGACGTCGAGAAAGTGGAGCTCGGCACCTACCTGCGCGCGCGGCGGCTCAGCGACTGGATCGGCGCCGACTGGGTCGCGGAGAGCGACGGCGCGATCGTCCTCGGATCGCGTTACAGCACGCAACCGGGGAAGGGGGAGTCGGTCGTTCGCCTCATCGTGCGCGACCGCGAGTCGTGGACGTATGTCGACCAGCATCCCGGCTATGGCCACTGCGACAGGATTCAGGCCCGGCGCTTCGAAGAGCGCGTCACCGTTTCGGCGGGGACGTTCGATTGCGTGCGCATCGAGTTCCAGGGTCCGGCCGACTGCATACGCGAGGATCTTCCGACGCTGTGGCTGGCGCGCGGCGTCGGCATCGTGCGGCTGGTGCGCGACGGGACGGTGTACGAACTCAAGTCGTACCGGACGCAGGCGGACGAGTAGAAGTTACTTGCCGCCGAGCGCCTTGCCGACGCGCGACCGGCGCAGCTCTTCGAGCGCGGTGAGCGGGCCGTCGAGAGCGATCCGCACGTACGCGTGGCCCGACTCGACACGCACGTCGGTGAGCCACACCGGATGCGACCCCTTCGTGCGACCCAGGAAGGGCGGGTCGCAATAGGGCGTGAGGCGATCCGTGGTCTTCGGCGACAGCAGCGCCGCGAGCGCGATCGGCTTGTCACCCCCCGTGTGCCAGACAAGGAGGGGTCCCCCCTCGCGCATTTCGATCATGAGCGACTCGCTTCCTCCCGTGTTGACGGCGATCCGCGCCAGTTCACCGGGCCCGAGCGACAGCCGATCGACGGCGTTCGCGTCAATCGACCCCGCCGCCGCCCATCCGAGGCGTTCGCGGCAAACGCCGCAGAGGGGCATCGGGAGCTCACCTTTGTCGGTCAGGTAGCCCGTCCCCATCAGGCACCAGCGGTCGACCTTCGCCGCCTTGTCCTCGTACTTGTCCTCGAGGCCGAGCAGGTGACCGAACTCGTGCGCGACAATGCCGAGCCACGATGCGCCGCGCTTGCCATCGGCCGCCTTCGGCTCCTCCTCCGGCAC
>CAYXVY010000046.1:0-16999 GCA_964468745.1 uncultured Planctomycetales bacterium
CGCCAGAACGGCCGCAGCGATGAGCGACCGGCGCGTCATACCGTGATGGATCCGCCCTCCCTCAACGGACGCGCCTACTTCTTCTTGTCCTTCGCGTCCTGCTGCTTCTTTTTTTCGCGCCAATTCTTTTCGTTCGTGTGCGGGAAGCGCGGCTGGAAGGCGCATTCCATGCGGAGCTTCGGCTTCGGGCACTCGACCAGCGTGCACTTCAACGCGTCCGCTCCCATGCGCGTGCCGCATCCCTCGCAGATGTGAAAGGCGGGCGAAATTTCGACCTTCTCGGTCAAAGGCGCGCTGCATGTCGCGCACTTCGTCTTGTCGAGGCTCGCGTTCTCGGGATGCTGCTGGCAGAGGTAGTACTTCTTGACGCAAACTTTCACCTGTTGCGGCTGATGCTCCTTGAATTCGGGCTTCTTGTGCATCGCCAGGCCCTTCTCGTCGAGGAAGCCCATGCAATCGCACATGTACCTGATCTGCACGCCCTTAAGATCGCAATCGTCCGCCTTTTTCGGGCCCGGCGGCTTGACCTTGTCACTCACCGGCGGATCCTGCGGCTTGTCGGCGGGCGGATTCGGCGGCGGATCCTGGCCCAGCGCGACGGCGCCGATCGAAAGCAGGGCGACGAGGGTGAAGCGCAGCATGATCGTTCCTCCCAGCGGCTACCTACTATAACGACGCTCGGGCCATTATAGTCTTGCCGTAAAGCGCAACCTAACCCTATCGCCAGCCGACCAAGGGGTGCAGCTGCGGCAGGACCAGCACGTCCCGCGCGGCCGCCGCCCGAAGGCGCGACAGGGCCTCGCCGGACGGTGCGATCGTTCGCTCATTCACGGGGGTGGCCGGCTGCAGGATGACCGCCATAGACGCGGGAACGAGCGCACAGGCACGCGCAAGTTCCTCAGGCGCCGAGTCCTGAATCACGACGATCTTGACGAAGGCGTCGCGACCCTCGGCCAGGTGCAGGCAGCGCGACACATCGTCCCAGTCCATGCGAACTCCCTCGCAGGACGGCAACTTGATGTCGAACGCGAAGATATCGACCAGGTCCGCCACGTGCGCAAGCTTGTCGGCGAGCGTGCCGCTGGTGTCGAGATAGACGGGAAGCCCGCGCCCGCGGACGCCGGCCATCATCTCGCGCAGGAATTCATGCTGGAGGAGCGGCTCGCCTCCCGTGAAGCTCACCGAATGGAATCGCTCGAGCGCGCGCCACTCATCGATCGTGGCGAGCACGGCGCTTGCATCGACGGGATTCGGGCGCAGACCGCATTCCAGCTTCCACTGCGGCAGGCGCGTCCACGATTCCGGCGTGTCGCAATAGACGCAGCGCATGTGGCAGCCTCCCAGGCGCACGAAGATCTGGCGCGCGCCGGCGTACGGGCCTTCGCCCTGATACGACCGGAACATCTCGACGAGGTGACCGTTCATGCGAGCGCCCTCAATGAGCGCTTGCACGACTCACACCGGCGGCACCATTCGCGGCCGCCCTCGTAGCACGGCCAGATGCGATCGAGCGGGGCGCCCATGCGCCGGCCTTCACGCACGATGCGGCGCTTGTCCCACGACGCGGTCGGGCTGACCACGCGCACGTGGTTCGCGGTCGAGTAGGCGAGGGCCCTCGTCGCGGCCGTCATGAACGCGCGAGTGTTGTCGGGGAACGTCGCGGCCTCCTCGCGATTGAAGCCGACAACGACGGCATCGGCGCCGAGGGATTCGGCGATCGCCGCCGCGATATTGATGAAGACGCCGTTCCGATTGGGCACCCACACGGCCTTCGCGGACGCGCGCGTGGCACGTGCGCTCTCGAGATCCGGCGATGGCAGCGCGCCGCGGGAGGTGAGGGCCGATGCGGGGAGGTTCACGCATTCAACGCGATGCGGCACCCGGTACCGTCCGGCGATCGCACGTGCAGCGGCGATCTCCCGTCGAGCCGCGCGCTGCTTGTAATCGAACGTCACCGCGACGATGCATTCCTGCGCCACACGCGCGAATGCGACAGTCGAGTCGAGGCCTCCGGAGAGGAGGGCTACCGCTTTCATGGGGCGCGGATTATAACACCGGTTATGCGGGCCTTCGTTGCCATCCCCCTCGACGCACCGGTGAAAGACGCACTGGTTCGCGTAGCGCGCACGCTCCGCCCCGCCGGCGCGAACGTGCGATGGGTGGATCGCGAGACGATGCACGTCACGCTCAAGTTCCTGGGCGATATCGACTCCGTGCGATGCGCGAGGATGCAATCGCTGCTGGGCGACATTCGACTCGATCCGGTGGAACTCGACGTCCGCGGCGTGGGGTACTTCGGCGGACGTGTAGTCTGGGTCGCATGTAGAGGGCCGCTCGACGCTCTCGCGTCGGCAATTGATCGCGCCGCCGTCACGATAGGTGCGTCGCCCGCTGAACATCCGTTCCACGCGCACATCACGATCGGCCGATCGCGATCGGCGCGAATCGACGGGGAACTCGCCAGGCAGATCGAGTTGCGCAAGGACGAGCCCATCGGAAGGCAAACGGCGAAGGCGTTCGTCATGTATAAGAGCACGCTTACTCCGAACGGTCCGATCCACGACGTCGTCGAATCATTCATGATGAAAGCATGAGGAAGTTCTCGGCCCTGATGTTGCTTGCCGCCGGATGCGCGGCGCCCGCGCAACCGCCTGCGGACGAGAACACCCTGCTCGTGCGTGGACTCCCCGCGACAGAGGCGCAGCTCGTCGAGCGGGGCGAGGCGGCCGTTCCGGCGTTGCTGCGCGAACTGAAGGCGGCAACGGCACCTGCGCAGATTTCGAGCATCGCGCGCGCGCTGGGTGAGATCCTGCGCGCCACGCGTTCGTCCGTCGCGCTCAACGGCTACCTGGCCTCACTCTCCGCGGCCCAGGACGCGAAGGCGGCCGCGCTGCTTGAACAGGCGCCGTATTTCCGGGACCCTGACGGCGAGGTGCTTTCGGCGCTCATCGGGGCGCTGCTGAAGTCGACCGCAATCACCGCTCCCGTCGTGCGGCATGCGGCGGCCATGACGGAGTTCGAGGCGCTTGAAGCGATGATGATCTACGTCTCTCGCACCGTCACCCGCGACACTGCGGCCGGGCGCGATGTCGCGTTCCGTTATCTCGGCCGCGCGGCACGGCGCGGGAGGAGCGAGGCGCTCGACTTCCTGTCGCGACTGGTCGATATCGACACCCCCGAGTGCGCAAAGCTCGCGCGCGCCGAGCTGCACGTCGCGGCCGGCAACATCACGCCGCGCACGTGGCGCGGCTGGTACCTCTCGCACGCGAAAAAGTCGCGCAACGAGTGGATCACGGAAGCGGTTGCGTACTCGATCGGCGGCGCGTTCGACCCCTCGCAGCGGGCTGACGTCGAGCGGCTGATCGACTGGATGCACGCCGACGCCGAGCTCGAGCCCGAGTTCGTGCTTCTGGAGCCGCTGCTGGGCCGTCGCTTCGGATACGTCTCGCCGCGCGACGTGTTTACGGACTCGCCCGAGCTGGCGGCGGAGAACGCCGTCGCACTCGACCGGCTGAAAAAGTGGTGGCACGAGAACCGGTCGTACATGTGGTACGACGCGTCCGTCGGTCGCTGGGAACTCAATGGACAGGCGCGGGACGAAGGGAAACCAGTCGATCCCGCGACGGGCGTGCCGGTGAAGGACCCGCCGAAGTAACTAGAAGTCCGACTTCCCCAGCGACATCAGGAACTCCGCGTTCGACTTCGTCTTCTTCATCCGCTTGATAAGCTGTTCCGCCGCCTCGAGCAGCTTCATGTCGGCGACGACGTTGCGGAGCATCCAGACGCGCGACAGCTCGTCGGGGTGGAGGAGTTTCTCCTCCTTGCGGGTGCCGGAGCGCGTGATGTCAAACGCAGGGAAGATGCGCCGGTCAGCGAGCTCGCGGACGAGGTGGAGTTCCATGTTGCCGGTGCCCTTGAACTCCTCGAAGATGACTTCGTCCATGCGCGACCCCGTATCGACGAGGCAGCTGCCGATGATCGTAAGCGAGCCGCCCTCCTCGGTTTTGCGCGCGGCGCCGAAGAAGCGCTTCGGCCCCTGGAATGCCGTCGAGTCCATGCCGCCCGACATGATTCGTCCGGAGTGCGGCGCCTCGGTGTTGTAGGCGCGCGTCATGCGCGTGATCGAGTCCACGAGGATCATCACGTCCCGCTTGTGCTCGACGAGGCGCTTGGCCTTTTCAAGACACATCTCGGTGACCTGGATGTGGCGCGCCGGCGGTTCGTCGAAGCACGAGGCGATGACTTCCGCCTCGCCGCGGAGATTGCGCTTGAAGTCGGTCACCTCTTCGGGCCGCTCGTCGATGAGCAGCACGTGGAGGAGCACTTCCGGGTGATTCTTGAGCACGGAGTTGGCGATCTTCTGGAGGAGGATCGTCTTCCCTGTGCGGGGCGCGGCAACGATGAGGCCGCGCTGGCCCTTGCCGATCGGCGCCACCAGGTCCATCATCCGCATCGAGATCTCGCCGGGCTCCGTCTCGAGCTGGATCCGCTCTTCCGGGTGCAGCGGCGTGAGGTTTTCGAAGACCGTGCACGCGGTCAGCGCGTCCGGATTCTCGTGGTTGATCGCCTCGACCTTGAGGAGCGCGAAGTACTTTTCGCCGTCCTTCGGCGGGCGGATCTGGCCGCTGATGAGATTGCCCGTGCGCATGCCGAAGCGGCGGATCTGCGACGGCGAGATATAGATGTCGTCGGGGCACGGCAGGAAGTTGTATTTCGCCGAGCGCAGGAAGCCGAACCCCTCGGGGAGCGCCTCGAGGACCCCTTCGCCGAAGAGCAGGCCGTTCTGCTGCGCCTTGGTCTGGATGATGCGATAGATGAGGTCCTGCTTCTTCATCCCCATGACGTCCTTGAGCCCCTCGTGCTTGCAGATCTTGAGGAGCTCGGCGACGGTGCATTCCTGCAGCTTGGAGAGATAGATCTCCTCGCGCTTCACCCGTTCGTACTTGTCGTTCGCGTCGAGCGGCGCCGTCTCAGATTGATCGACGGTGTGTGCCGGATCGGCGAGGGGAGCGGGGGGCATCGTCGGAGCGGCGGGAGCCGCGGGGGGGAGGACGATGGGGGTCTCCGGTTCGTCGGTGCGGGGCTTGCGCGGCGGCATTGCACTCGCCATGGCGTGGACCTCACTTATGGGAGATGAGTACGTCCCTGAAGATGGATTGAACCTGCCGTGCGGTCGACTCGAGAGAGCCGCCGTTCTTGACGATGTAGCCGGCCCGCGCCCGCTTGCGCGTTGCGGTCCACTGAAACCGTTCCCGCCGGCGCAGGTCTGCGCGCGTCCAGCCGCGCGACGCGGCGCGGGCCTCGCGGAGGCGACGGGGCGCGTCGACGAACACCACCGCGTCGCAAATCGCATCCAGTCCGGCTTCCTGCAGGAGCGGAGCGTCGATGAGCACGACTCCGCGCGCGCGGCGGACGCGGGCGCGGATCTCGCGGCCAATGTGCGGATGCGTGATCGCGTTGAGTCGTCGCACGCTTGTCTGCGAGCGGAACGCACGCACGGCGAGAGAGGCGCGGTTGACGCGACCGCCCTCGATCAGGTCGTCGCCGAAGGCGCGCGCGAGGGTGCGGCGGACGGCTGGGCGTGCGAGGACGTCGTGCGCGATCGCGTCGGCATCGACGATTACGGCACCGAGTTTTCGAAAGAGCGAAGCCACCGTGCTTTTCCCTCCGGCCACGGACCCGGCCAGACCGATGACGATTATTCTCCGGATGGGGGCCTCGGTTGAAGGGGACTAGAGGGTTGGCAACAGCGGTGTTGAACTGCAAGAAGTCTATCACGCTCGAAATCGGCATGTCAACCCGCCTCCGCCGAGAGTCTGTGTACGGAGATTCTCGCGGGCTACGGTGGCGCAGGCCCGCCTTCGTTAAGGCACCCGGGGTCGCACTTGGTGCGAGCCGTGCCTCGGCAGGATCGGTGCGGTTGCGGGCGTGAAGATAGAACTTCTTGAAGGAATCGGCTGCGCGGGACCGTCTAGAAACTGTGACCGTCCATAATGTATTGACGGTCAATCGAGCCGGATTAGAATAGGCGGCGCTTCCTTGCCAAAAACGATATTCGCACAGGGGGGGTCCGTATGACGCGCGACCGGTATGCGTCGCAACGCGGGATCTCGATGATCCTGGTGGTGATCGTGGTCATTGTCACGATCATCCTGGCGATCACGAGCCTGCTGATGTATGCGCGACTCCAGCACCTCGAGCAGGTGCAGAAGCAGCTCAAGGAGATCAAGGTGGAGGAGCAGGCGCGCACCCAAGCGCTCATCCGCCGCATCCAGAGTGAGTTGCAGGCCAGCGGCCTGTACCAGCAGGAGAACATCCTGGAGCTGCCCGAGGCGCGACCGGCGGAGGAGTTCCGCAAGCGCGCCGACCAGGCGTGGGCCCCGATGCCCGAGAAGCTGGCGTACTACGACTCCAAGAAGGACGAGATCGCGAAGAAAGAGCAGGAGATCGCGGACGCACGCAAGAACTACAAGATCAACGAGACGCTCCAGTCGCTCGTCGAGAGCGCGGCGGTGCGCCTGATGTACGTGAAGAATCTCAACGACCAGCTCAAGCTGCAGCTGCAGATCGCGGAGACGCACGCGAAGGCGGTCACGGAAATGAAAGTTCCGGTGACGACGCGCAAGATCGAGTACAAGACCTTCCTCACCCAGCAGATCGCGGACGTGAACAAGAAGATCCAGGAGGAGGATCAGCGCTTCGCGGCCCGCCAGCAGGAGCTGACAGCGGCGCGCGACACAGCGACGCAAGGCATCGACGCCGAGAACCAGCGCTACTACCAGTGGGAGCTCGACATCCGGAACCGGATCACGGAGCTTCGCCGGCAGCTGGAAGAGCTGAAGATCAAGGAGATCGTGAAGTACGACGTCAACACCGTGCACGGCAAGGTGCTGCGGCCGGACGTCCCGAACAAGACCGCATTCATCGACATTGGCAGCCGCGATCGCGTGGTGCCCGGCCTCAAGTTCCTGGCGGCCAAGCGCGGCGATCAAGGCAAGTTCGTCTACAAGGCGGAGCTCGAGGTCAAAAAGGTGTGGCCCACGCACGCCGAGGTGTCCGTCACGCGCATCTTCGACAAAAACGTGCCCGTCATCGACGGCGACCTGATCGTGAATCCGCTCTTCAACACGCGTCGCGCGATCGTGGTGGCCTTTGCCGGCGAGGAGCAGCCCGTACGGCTCCGTCCGGCGTGGGACGTGAAGGAAGCGACGCGCCGCATCCTCGAAATCGGCACTGAGGTGCGCACCACCGTGACGCTTGACGTCGACTACGTGATCTTCACGGAGGCTCTCACGGGCGTCGGGGCAAAAACCCCTGCGCAGTATCCGAACTTCTTGCGAGCGGCGACCCTGGGGGTCCCCTACGAGGAAGCCGCCGAGATCTTCAGGTTCCTCGGCGACTAGCGGGAGGGAAGCATGTCGGAATTCGTGACCAAGAAGGAAAATCAGCGACGGCTGATCTCGTTGATCATCTGCATCGTCGTCTGCACGTTCTCGCTTGCAGGCGGCATCTACGCGATGGTCAACACGAACAACATCGAGGACAACAAAGAGAAGCCCGACGGCACCATCCGCAAGCTCGCGCAGGAGATCAAGGAAGAGCGCGAGACGTTCCGGCGCCACGAGGACATCTACATCGCCTTCTCGAAGGCGATCGGGTGGCGGCTGGCGTCGCGCGGGTCGTCGGACCGCTTTCCCACGACGGGCGTGAGCGGCAGCGAGATGAAGGCGTACCTCGATCACTGGGTGACGGAGCTGGCGCGGCCGGGATACGACATCAAGGACTTCAAGCCCTGGCTGCAGGAAGGCCAGGGGAGCCCGCTGGTCCTCACGACGCTGTTCGACAAGCTCAAGGAGAAGGAAGACTTCTACCGCAACGAGAACCTGCGGCTCGACAACAAGTTCAAGGAGGTCGAGGCGCAGGCGAAGACCGCGATGGAGGACATCAACAACACCGAGACGCGCAACCTCGCCGACATCGACGGCACGCTCAAGAAGGATTACATGCAGCTGCTGACGAGCTTCGGGACGAAGGAGCGCCAGCACGCCGACGAGCTCTCGGCGCTCGAGGTGGAAACGTTCACGAAGCAGCGCGAGCTGACGGAGCTTCGCAACAAGAACGTCAAGGAGTCGACGAAGTACGAGGACCGCCGCGCCGACCTCAACACGCGAATCGACTGGATCCAGTACAAGCGCGAAGAGGCGAAGGAGCGCAAGGAGCCCGACGGCACGGTCCTGGGCGTGGACGCTAGCGACAACGTGGCGTACATCGACCTGTTGCACGCCGACCGCATCTGGCCCGGCTCGCGCTTCCGCGTCTACTCGCTCGAGAAGGGCGGCGTGAAGCTCGACAAGGGCGAGGTCGAGGTGATCCAGGTGCGCGACGCGGTATCGAGCCGCGTGGCGATCCTGAAGACGGTGGATCCGAGGGAGCCGATCAAGCGGGGGGACAAGATTTACAACGAGTTCTACGAGCGCGGCAAGAAGCGCTACATCGCCCTCTCGGGGCGCCTGACGGGCAAGCTCTCCAACGAGGAGGCGGCGAAGAAGATCCGCGAATTCGGGGACACCTTCCAGGAGAGGGTGGACGAGAAGACGAACTATGTCGTCGTGGGCGAAGGATTCGCGGGACCGGACGGCACGATCGGAACGGACGACGACGAGGCGAATTTCAAGCTCGCGCAGGACCTCGGCGTGAAGGTGCTGCTGGAGCGCTACCTCTACGATTACCTCGGCATCCCGTAATTCAACGAAGCCTCACGAAGCCGGCGGGCGACCCCCGCCGGCTTTTTTATTTGCGGTGCGCCGGCGCCGCAGCTCGTGTTAAATGAGCGACGTGGAAGCCGCATTGAAGGACGCCAAGCGCGACGATGTGGACGAAGTCCGGATGTCGTTCGGCGAACACCTCGAGGAGCTGCGCGTACGGCTCATCGCTTGCGTGCTCACGTGGCTCGTCTGCTTTCTCGTGGCGATGTACTTCTACAAGCCGCTGCTGACGTTCGTGTGCGAGCCGCACTTCCGCGCGATGGAATGGATGGGGAGGACGCGCGAGACCTCGAAGCTCTTCACGGGCGCGTACGCCGGCAGCGTCTGGGCGGTGATGAAGCTCGCCTTCATTGTGAGCGTCTTCGCGGCCTCGCCGATCATCGCATGGCAGATCTGGCGATTCGTGGCTGCGGGGCTCTACCGGCACGAGCGGAAGTACGTCCTCGTCTATGCTCTTCCGTCGCTGCTGCTGTTCATCGGCGGCAGCGTCTTCGGATACCTGGTCCTGGTTCCCTACGGACTTTTCGGCATGGCCTCGATGCTGAAGATGGACGTCGTCACCGAGCAGTACCAGCTTCGCGACTACCTCGATCTCGTGATGGCGTTGACGATTTTCACGGGACTGATCTTCGAGCTGCCGCTGATCATGATGTTCACGTCGTCCATCGGGCTCACGGGGCCGAATTTCTTCTGGAAGTACTCGCGCCACGCCATCGTCGCGCTGTTCCTGCTGGCGGCCGTGCTGACGCCGTCGCCGGACATCTTCACGCAGTGCCTGATGGCGGGGCCGCTGCTGGTCCTGTACCTGCTCGGCGTCCTGCTGTCGTACGCCGTACAGAAAAAGCCGGTCGCAGCCTAGACCGTCGACACCCGACCTCCGAGTTGTTAATCTGTCGCGCCCATGGCAGAAAAAGGACCCTCGGCGCGAATCGCGATCATCGGCGTTCAGGGCGCGGGCAAGACGACGTTGTACTGCGCGCTGACGGGCCTGGAGGCGACCCGCGCAGCGGCGCACCAGGGGAAGATCGCCGCGGCCGCCGTGCGGATCCTCGACCCGCGCCTGCTCGCGGCACATCAGAAGAACGGCCCCGAGAAAAAACTCGTGGCGCCGTCGATCGAGTTCATCGACACCCCCGCGCTCTGGCTCGAAGGGCCCGAGAAGCAGGACAACGCCGGCATCTTCGCGCAGTTCCGCGACGCCGACGGATTCGTCCTCGTCCTCAAGGCGTATGAAGAGGGCGCCAGGCCGGCGCAGCAGCTCGAAGCGATCAAGGGGGAGCTCTTCCTCGCCGACGTCGACATCATGCAGAAGCGCATCGACAAGCTGCGTCTCGACGTTAAAAAGTCGCTGCCCAATCGCGAAGAGCTCACGCGCGAACTCGCGGTGCTCGAGAAACTCCTCGAGGCGGTGTCCGGCGGAGACGCAAAGGCGTTCCAGTCGATCTCCGAGGACGACACGAAGAAGATCAAGGGATTCCAATTCTTCTCGCGCAAGCCGATGCTCGCGCTCGCCAACGTATCGGAAATGGATCTCGGCAAACCTCCCTTCTCGCCGGCCGCGGCCTTCAAACTGGAGCAGGAGCTCAGTGCGATGGAGGACGGCGAACGCGATTCGTTCATGAAGGATTACGGAATGACAGTCCTCGTGACGGCCGACTACGCGCGCACGGTCTTCGACGGGATCGGGCTGCAGGCCTTCCTCACGCTGGGCGACAAGGACACGACGGCTTGGGCGGTGCGCAAGGGCGCGACGGCGCTCGAGGCCGCGGGGAAGATCCACACCGACATTCAAAAGGGATTCATCAACGCCGAGATCATCCCGTACGCGGAACTGGAGAAAGCCGCGTCTCCGCACGCGGCGCGGCAGAAGCAACGCGTCGAGGGCAAGGCGTACCTCATGCGCGACTTCGACATCGTGAACATCAAGTCGGGCCTCTGACCCGACCCCGGACTCGGAACCCCCAACTCCCGACTCCAAAAACTGGAAAACGTGTCCAACGGAGTATTTTGGGGCATTCCACGCGGGTTTCGATGGGCCGAGACTTTCGTGATTCCGGGTGCAAAATCGGGTAGAATGCCATTTCTTCGGAGGGGGGATCACCACCATGAAAGTCAAGTGCTCGCGCGGTCCGCTTTATGAAGCACTGCAGCTCGCGGCGTCCATAGTCCCGCAGCGGACAACGATTCCAGCAATCGTGAACGTAAAGCTGGAAGCGAAAAAGTCGGGCAAGGAAGCGCTCCTCGAGCTCTCCGCGACGGACCTCGAGTTCGGCATGAAATACACCGTCCCCGGCGCCGACGTGAAGGAGGAAGGGACGGTCGTGCTGCCCGCCGCGCGCATGCTCGGCATCATCCGCGAGTCGGGAGACGCCGACCTGTCGATCGACTCCGACGGTCACCTCGCACACGTCAAGGCCGGCGGGGCCGCGTTCAAGGTCGTCGGCATCGACCCCGCGGACTTCCCCGCCATCCCGTCGTTCGACGACAAGGCCGCGCTTCAGATCGAAACTGGCGACATCGGCGAGATGATCCGCAAAACGCAGTTCGCCGTCTCCGGCGAGGTCGTCCGCTACGCGCTCACCGGCCAGCTCCTCGAGGTGAAGGGCAAGGACGTGCGCATGGTCGCAAGCGACGGCAAGCGCCTCGCGTTCATCAAGAGCCGCGCCTCGGGCAAGCACGAAGGCCACAAGGACATGCGCGTGATCGTTCCGACGAAGACGCTGAACCTGCTCGACCGCGTGCTGACGGACGAGGACGAGACGGTCAGCCTCAACGTCGAGGAGACGCAGATCCGCATGCGCACCCGGCGCGCCATGCTCTTCTCGCGCCTGATCGACGGCAACTTTCCCGACTACGAGGCCGTCATTCCGGGCGACCGCGACAAGAAGGTGACCCTCGAGCGCGAGCCGTTCTTCGCCGCGGTGCGCAAGGTCGCGCTCATGACCACCGACAAGACGCGCGCGGTGAAGCTGGAATTCAAGAAGGGCAAGCTCACGCTCTTCACGCGCACGCAGGACGTGGGCGAGGCGCACGTCGAATTGGCCATCGACTATCGCGGCGAGGAGTTCGACGCCGTTTTCAACCCCGACTACATCGTCGACTACCTGAAGGTGGTCACGGACGAGAAGGTCGAGCTGCAGATGAAGGACAAGACGTCCGCCGGCGTGTTCAAGGCCGGCAAAGACTACGTCTACGTCCTGATGCCGCTGACCGTGAATCTCTAGGAGGCCTTTCGAACCGAGGAGTGCGATGGAGCGCGGGGGGGAAGCCAAGCGCGTCGGGGTTTTCTTTTCAGGAATCCTGCGCGACGTGAACCCGCGGAAGCGCGGGGGGCTCTTTGAGTTGACGGAAGCGTGGACCCGCGCGGCAGGGCCGGACGTGGCGCGCCAGAGCCGTCTCGTCGCGTTTCACCGCGACGTGCTCACGGTGAGTGTCGAGTCCGCCGCGCTGCGGCAGGAGATCGAGACCTATCGCAAGGAGGAGATCCTGGCCAACTTGAACCGCGAACTCGGCGGCCTCCGTGTCGCGAAATTGAAGTGCGTGCTCCGGGGGTCCTAGCGAACCGCCTCCACCAGCAAATCCACCCATGACCGAAGAAGCCAAAACGCAGGCCGAGTCGTACGGCGCCGACGACATCAAGGTGCTCGAGGGCATCGAGGCCGTCCGCAAGCGCCCCGGCATGTACGTGGGCGACACGGGCGTGCGCGGCCTGCATCACCTCATTTTCGAAGTCGTCGACAACTCGATCGACGAGGCGATGGCGGGGCACTGCTCGACGATCCAGGTGCGCCTGCACGAGGACGGGGCGTGCTCCGTGGTCGACGACGGGCGCGGCATCCCTGTCGAGCTGCACAAGGAAGAGGGGCGCAGCGCGCTCGAAGTCGTCCTCACGAATCTGCATGCCGGAGGCAAGTTCGACAACAAGGTGTACAGCGCCAGCGCCGGCCTGCACGGCGTCGGCGTCACGGCCGTGAACGCGCTCTCGAGCGAGCTGGTCGCAACGGTCAACCGCGACGGTTTCGAGTGGGAGCAGCGATACTCGCGCGGCAGGGCGACCTCGGAGGTCGTCAAGAAAGGGGCGAGCACGCGGCACGGCACCGCGATCCGCTTCATGCCCGACACGCAGATCTTCCCCGACACGAAGTTCACGTACGACACGGTGGGACGCCGACTGCGCGAACTCGCGTTTCTCAACAAGGGCGTGAAGATCGAGCTCACCGACGAGCGGTCGGGCAAGACGGCGGACTACCACTACGAGGGGGGCATCCGCGAGTACGTCGCCTTCATGAACCAGACGAAGGCAAAGCTGCACGACGAGGTCATCACGTTCGAGCGGAAGGTCGACAAGGTGATGGTCGAGCTCGCGCTGCAGTGGAACGACCACTACGACGTGATGGAGCACTCGTTCGCGAATTCGATCAACACGCACGACGGCGGCACGCACTTGACGGGTTTCCGCAACGCGCTCACGCGCTCCTGCAACAAGTACGCGAAGGATGCGGGCATCCTCAAGGAAAAGGACCCGCTGCCGTCGGGCGAGGACTACCGCGTCGGACTGGCCGTCGTGATCAACGTCCGGCTGCCGCAGCCGCAATTCGAAAGCCAGACGAAGGTGAAGCTGACGAACCCGGAGATCGAGGGTCTCGTCGGCACCGTCGTCTACGAGGAGCTGAACGACTACCTCGAGCGCCATCCGGACGTCGCGCGCAAGGTCATCGAGAAGGCAGTGATCGAGGCGAGCGTGCGCGAGGACGCGCGCAAACTGCGCGAGGTGAAGCGCAAGAACGCGCTCTCGAGCGGCGACCTCCCCGGCAAGCTCGCGGATTGCAGCAGCCGCAACCGCGAAGAAACCGAGCTCTACCTCGTCGAAGGTGATTCGGCCGGCGGCTCCGCGAAGCAGGGGCGCAACCGGAAATTCCAGGCGGTGCTCCCCCTCAAGGGCAAGATTCTCAACGTCGAGAAGGCGCGGCTCGACAAGATGCTCAAGCACGAGGAGCTGCGCACGCTGATGACGGCGATCGGGACCGGAATCGGCGAGGAGGGATTCGACCAGACGAAACTGCGCTACGGCCGCATTATCATCATGTGCGACGCGGACGTCGACGGCAGCCACATCCGCACGCTGCTGCTCACGTTCTTCTTCCGGCACATGCAGAAGCTCATCAAGAACGGGTTCATCTACATCGCGCAGCCGCCGCTCTTCAAAGTGACTCGCGGCAAGCGGGTCGAGTACGTGCACGACGAGCGGCACATGAACCGGATCTTCGTGGAACTGGGGTGCGACGGGGCGACGCTGGAGACGGCGGACGGCCGGAAGTTCGACGGTGAGCGCCTGAAGACGCTCATCGAGCACGCGAACACGATCGAGAACGCGATCATCGAGGTGCAGCGGCGCGGCGCGAGCATGGAGAAGTTCATCGCGGCGCGCGATCCGCAGACGGGCAAGCTTCCGGTCTATCGCGTGAAGCTCGATGGGCAGGAGCGCTTCTTCTACACGCAGGAGGCGCTGGCGAAGTGGATCGACGAGGAGGAGAAGAAGCGCAAGCTCGAGATCCGGCTCAATTTCAGCGACATCGACGAGGCGCCGAAGCCCGGCGCGATCGACGCGAGCGGAAGCGAATTCCACACGGTCAACGGCGTCGAGGCGGCGGTGCGCGGTCTCGAAGCGCTCGGTCTCGTGCCTGCGGACTTCTTCCACGCCGCGGACGTCGACGGCAAGTCGAAGTTCCGCCTGTCGTCCGATGGCGCGGTGCTGCCGGCGCATTCGCTTCGCGAGGTGATCAAGGGGATGCGCAAGCTCGGGTCGGACGGGCTCGACGACGTCCAGCGCTACAAGGGTCTCGGCGAGATGAACCCCGAGCAGCTCTGGGAGACGACGATGGATCCGGACCGTCGCACGCTTCTCAAGGTGATGCTCGAGGACGCGCTCAAGGCGGACCGGATCTTCTCGATCCTGATGGGCGAGGAGGTCGAGCCGCGCCGCGAGTTCATCGAGAAGCACGCGCTCGAGGTGAAGAACCTGGACGTGTAGCCAGTCCTTGGTCCCCAGTCCCTAGTCTGATTCTCACGATGGGCACATTCACACGATCGGGGCAGTTCCGCGACCGAGCGAGCTTCCTCGAAGCCCTGCGCGGCAAGCTCGCGAAGCTGCGCGACGGCGTGCTGCGGGGATTCGACGAGAGGTGGGAGGAGGGCGAGCCGACGCGAGCGACGCTCTCGGGAATGGGGGCGCGCGTTTCGTTCAGCGTGGGCGCCTCCGAATGGACGTGCACGGCCGATCTTCCCGCGTGGATCCCGCTGCCGCAGGCGTCCATCGAGGACAAGTTCGACCGCGAGTTTTCGGACTTGAAGGGCCTGTGACGTCCGCGAGCGACGCGTCGAACTATTTACTGCGAACGGGCCGCTTGTAATAATTTGCAGGTACCCCATGCCTGCATCGATCAAGAAGATTGCCGACGAATTGGGAATGGACACCCGGCTCGTCAGCGACGTCCTCAAGGAAGTCCCGGGCGTCGCGGTCGCCAAGGGGACGGCGGACAAGATCTTCAACGCGGCGCGCCGGCTCGGCTACGACCTGAAGAAGCTGAAGGTCGGCAAGCGGATGCAGATGCGCAAGGAGACGCTCGAGGAGATGCTGGAGAAGCTGGACGAACACCGCGACTGGGCGCGCGCCGACATGATCCGGTACCTGAAGGACGCGCTTAAAATGCTGGAGCGCGTGCATCAGCGCGTGTACCCCGAGGAATTTGGGGGCTAGGGACCGCGCTCACTCGTCACGCGGAACTGCGGGCCCAGTCGCTCGCCCGTCGCGCGATACGTCACTGGTTTCCGCGGTGACCTGTGTGAGGAACGGCGGCAGGCTTCAGCTGTCGCGCAATGAACGCGGTGATGGCTCGCCCGCATCGGCAAGATTTCGCAAGCGGCGCGCGCCCAACGTCCGACCTCAAACTTCTCGCCGGTCCGCCGCCTCGTGCTCGCACACAAGCGCACTTGCCGTGCCGAACTCGAATTGCAGCGTCGCGTGATTGATGTCGAACCGCTCGTCGAGCACCTTGAGCAGCCGCTGACCGAGTTCCTCCGTCCGGGAGACAGGTACGTCCTCGGTCAGCACGACGTGCGCGGTGAGCGCCACCATGTTGGACGTGATCGTCCAGACGTGAAAATCGTGCACATCGGCGACGCCCGCCTCGTGACGCAACGCCTCGCGAATCTCATCGAGCTTCAGGTGCTCCGGCGCGGCCTCGAGGAGGATGCGACACGCGTCGCGAATCAGCGCGAACGACCATACGGCGATCATCACGCTGATGGACGCAGCGATCAGCGGATCGGCTGGCTGCCACCGCCAGATCAGGATCACGAAGCCGGCGACGATCACGCCGACCGAAGAGACCGAATCCGCCAGCATGTGAAGGAACGCACCACGCACATTCACGTCGTGCTTGGCGTGCCGGTGCAGCACCGCGGCCGACAGGAGATTCGCCAGGAGCCCGATGCCGCCGACGGCAAGCACGCCGCCGACCCGGATGGGGGTCGCGTGGCGCCAGCGCTCGTACGCCTCCCAGAGCACGTATGCGGCGAGCGGCAGCATCGCGATGCCGTTGAAGAGCGTCGCCAGGACCTCGAAGCGCCAATTGCGGTACGTCTTCTCGGGCGGCGCCGGCCGCAGCGCGATGCGGATCGCCACCCAGCTGGCCGTGACCGCGGCGAAGTGCGTGATCATGTGGACGGCATCGCCGAGCAGTGCGGCGCTGCCGAACAGGTAGCCGGCGACGAGCTCACCGATCATGGTCACGCCGGTCACGATCATGACCAGCAGGAGCCGGCCCTGCTCGCCTTCGCGAAGCGCGCCGGTCCGACTGATCGTGCCGTCGGTGACCTTCGGGTGGTGATGCTGCTCACCCATTTGGCCCTCATGCTACCACAGGAAGACTGCGGCCGAGTGGAGAGTGTCGACCCGCCGCGACCGTCTTGTTAGCATGGCCCGCCTACGGAACACCATGGCTCAAACGTCGTTTAACTCCGGGAACCGGTCCGCGGACCTGTCCTCCCTGCCCGACCACGAGATCATGGAGCGCCTCAAGACGGCGCCTCACGACGAAGTGGTCGCAGGGTTCGAGATCCTGGTGCGTCGCTACAAGAACGCGATCGTGTCGTACACGTTCCGCTTCGTGGGTGACTACCGGGCCGCGGAGGACCTGTCCCAGGAGGCATTTCTCAGGGTGTTCCGCAAGATC
>CAYXVY010000047.1:0-2749 GCA_964468745.1 uncultured Planctomycetales bacterium
GGCGGTCTCACGTTGGAACTCAAGGATGCGGCGACGGGCGACGCGTTCCACGCGCACGGCACGGTGCGGTGGGGCGAGTCGCGAGACGTGCAGGGCAAGCAGGCGCATACCGTCGGCATCCAGTTCGTCGAGATCTTCACGCCGCTGGCGAAGCGCGAGAAGTTCTTCCACGGCCGTGGTGCGCTGCAGGCGACTCCTGCCCGCGAAACGACCGTCAGCGCGTCGCCGGCCACGAAGGCGGGACCCGCCGCGCGCTTCAAAGTCGATGATTACGTCGTCACGGCCTTCCGGACGGGGCTGCTATCGAGCGTCGGCCTCCGCAAAAACCTGGCGCACTCCGTCGTCGATCTCAGCCGCACGGGGGCGCAGATCGTCTGCCACGAACGGCTGCCTCTCGGCACGCGTGTTGCCTTCAACCTGCACTTGAACAAGTTCTCCGATACGTTCGAGACAGAGTCGGAGGTGATCTGGGTGCGGGAGGGGAAGGACGGGGACACCGTCATCTACAACACGGGGATTCAGTTCGGCGACATGGTCCCCGCCAAGCAGAAGCTCGTCGATTACATGATGAGCTGGTTCACGTCGTACCAGGCCCAGTACCGCAAGGATCACCGCTCCGCGACGCCGTAATGTCCATCCTGACCGTAGACGAACTCGAGGGCATGCGCGACTGCGCATGGGTGCTCCGAGAGATCACGCGCGACCTTGAAAAGAAGATTCGCGCGGGCGTCCGGACCGCGGAGATCGATCGCGCCGCGTCGCAACTCGTCGAGGCCTACGGCGTGCGGGCGGCGTTCAAGGGGTACCGCGGGTATCCCGCGAGCACGACGGTGTCGATCAACGAAGAGGTGATCGACGGCGTGCCCGGCGAGCGCGAAATCAAGGACGGCGATGTCGTCAAGCTGCAGCTCGGCATCGAGAGCGACGCCTTCTTCGGGTACTGGGCGAACACGTACGCGATCGGCACGTCGGTTCCGCAGGTTGCGCGCGACCTGATTGCCGCGGCGCGCCTCGCATTGGCGACGGCCGTGACGCGTTGCACGCCCGACCAGCCGGTCGAGGAGATCTCGCGAGTCATCGAGGACGCGATCCGGACGGCGGGATTCGAGGTGGTGCGCCAGTATTGCGGCCACGGAATCGGGCGACGCATGCACGAGGAGCCGCAGATCCCGTGTTACGTCGATGCGCGTCTCGCGGGGCGCTACCGGCTGTCGGACCGCGAGGTGGTCGCCTTGCAAGTATTGGCGATGGATCGGCCGGTGCGGCTGACGAACAAGGGCGGGTTGACGGTCGTCGGCCCGAAGGGGGCGCAGAGCGTGCACGTCGGGACGATCGTGGCGGTTGGAGCCCGGCCGGACGTGTTGCTGGGACCGGAAGCGTAGGCGAAGTTACAATAGTCGCCCAATGCCCAATCGCTTGACGGTCCTCTCCGTGTCCGACCCGCGAGGCGACATGGACTTCGTCGGCAAGGCGATCGCTCTCGCGCAGCAGAAGGACGTCAACGCGCAGGGCGTCTTTTTCCTCGGCAATTTCGCCGGTCAGATGCTCTCCAAGACGGAGTATCTGCAGCTCGACTCCGCGCGCCG
Organism: uncultured Planctomycetales bacterium; assembly: GCA_964468745.1. Classification (GTDB taxonomy): domain Bacteria; phylum Planctomycetota; class MHYJ01; order MHYJ01; family JACPRB01; genus JACPRB01. The sequence continues at coordinate 1,587 of CAYXVY010000047.1, forward strand.
TTCACTGCAGTCGGAGCTGAAGGCGCACGACGCGCATTACAAGGAACTCGGAATCTCGAATGTCTGGGGGCTCATCGACCAGATCGCGCGCAGTCCGGAGAAATTCCGTCGCGGGCCGGAGGTTGCGGCGTCGAACGCGTACCGCCAGTTGCTGGGGCGGAAGGATCTGACGGGAAAATTCGGCGAAGTCGGGGCCGCGGGGAAGAAGGCGCGCGGTATCTACGGGCAGGCCGCGAAGCTCTTCTCGAAGTCGCGTGTTCCGTGCTACCTGATGGGAGACACGATCTTCGCCGAGGAGCTGCCGGAGGCGCACTGGCTGCACTTTTCGTGGGTGTCGCTCGGAGGATTCGCGATCCGCTGCCTGGGAACCGGGGAGATCGACGACGTCGACGTGATCCCTGAACTGTTTCTCGGGCCGCGTCGCGGCGGCCGGCTGATCCGGCTCGAGGCGTATCCGTTCTCCAGCGCGGACCTGATCTTCGCGTACGCGCTCAGTCCCGTGCTGCACGAGGTGCTGTCGACGCATGAGCGGAAGCTGGCGATCCTGTGCGGCGACGGGAACATCGATCTCGGCTACGCGCGCAACGTGCTGTCGACGCAGAAGCACAACTGCGCCTACCTCTACGCGATGGATGGGGCGAAGGTGACGCGCAGCGCGTACGAGTACCGGGGCGGGACGTTCTCGCAGCCGCTGGTCGAGGACGGGACGGAGTCGACGACGACCACCAAGTTCCGGCGCAAGGGAGTGAAGCGGGCGGAGATCGAGACGCAGGTGAAGCTCGCGGGGATCGGGAGCGATCTCCTGAAGCTGGTGGATCTCCTGCGGATCGAGAATCCGGATCTCGCGGCGCAGATGGAGCAGGCGGAGAATCGCGCGGAGGCGATCTACCGCTACATCCAGTATCTGGAGGCGCAGCGGCATCAGCTGAAGGGGACGCTGGCGGGAGAGCGGGCCGGGTTCGAGCGGCTGCTGGGGCGGGTGTCGAGGTACTTCAACGGCGCGCAGGTGGCGGAACTGACGGCGGCGCTGAAGGCGCGGCCGGACGCGACCGCTGAGGTGGGGCTGCAGGACCAGGCGAACGAGAAGATCGCGACTCTGGTGGAGCGGATTCTGGGAGAGAAGTTCGGGCCGCCGCAGAGTTCGTCGGCGACGCTGGCGGTGC
>CAYXVY010000048.1:0-15214 GCA_964468745.1 uncultured Planctomycetales bacterium
CGAACACCAGGGCGCCGTCTGGGCGTACCTGCGCGTCCTCGGGTGCGATCGCGCACAGGCGGACGATCTGACGCAGGAGACCTTTCTGTCGCTGCTCCAGCGCGAGTTTGAAGACCGTGACGTTGCCACGACGCGTCTGTACTTGCGCACGACGGCGCGCAATTTCTTCGTCTCCGCGTGGCGGGCACGCCGCGTCCGGCCGGCCGTCGAAGATCTCGACGCGGTCGACTGGGCGTTCGAGGAGACGCCGGTCAAGGGCGATTATGTCGAAGCGCTGCGCGACTGTCTGAGAAATCTCCCCGACGTGCGGGCACGCCGCGCGATCGAGATGCGCTACCGCGAGGACGCCGACGCCACCCGCATCGCCACGGAGCTGGGGTTGCGCGAGGAGCACGTCAATACCCTGGTGCACCGGTCGCGGGGGATCCTGAAATCCTGCGTGGAGGCGAAGGTCCGATGAACGAGCGCATGTTCGATGTCGCCCTCGAGATCGTGGTGGGGCGCCCCGGCGATCTCGCGGCTCGCATCGCCGCTGAGGCGCGGCGGCGCGGGCACTTCCGGCGCTGCGTCCGCCTGCCGTTCGGTGTCGCCCTTGCGGCGGCGACGCTGATGGCGATCCTGGTGCGGCCGGTGGGGGACGTGCCGAGCGCGCGACAGGACGCGCCGCTGCGCGAAATCGTGCTTGAGGATCCTGACGACGACGCCGTTGCTGCGCTCAAGCGTCACGCGCAGCTGAAGTCGGTTGTCATTCTCGGGGTGAGCGATCACTGCATCCGCGGGGCGGCGGCGCACATCACCGACAAAGGGGTGGCGAGCCTCCGCGAGCTGAAGCGGTTGAAATCCGTCCGCCTCGATCCGTGCCCCCAGGTCACCGACGAGGGGATGAAAGCGCTCGCGGGCATCGCGACGCTGGAAACGCTCCGCATCGCCTTCAAGAGCGGCGAGAACCGGGGGATGGGCGGGATCACCGACGCGGGAATCGAGGCGATTGCAACCTTGAAGCTCCGCGAACTGCATCTCGTGAAGGCGCACGATCGCCTGACGGTTCGCTCCGCGCGCGCGATCGGGGCGATGAAGAGCCTCGTCCGACTGGATCTCGACCAGGTGTGGATCGGCGACGAGGGAACGGAGGCGCTCGCAGCACTCCCTGCGCTGGAACACCTCGGATTGCGGCTGACGCGCGCCACCGACGCGAGTCTGGCGTCCGTCGCGGCACTCAAGACGCTGAAATCGCTCGCGCTCGACGGAGAGTTCGGCGATGCGGGCGTCGCTCATATCGTCACGTTGCCCGCCCTCGAGTCCCTCGAGATCGACGGCACGCAGAAGCTCACCGACGCCGGCCTTGAGAAGCTCGCAGGCCTGCGCGAGCTGAAGCTGCCGTCGTGCTACACGATCTCGGACGCGGGCGCTGCAGTTCTCGCGAAGGCCGGGCGCATCCGCAGCCTCGATCTCAGTGCGCGCGCGTATCACCAGGGGAATCCGGACATCAACTATGAACGCATCACGGACGCCAGCCTGCGCGCGCTGGCGTCGTGCGCGAGTCTCGAACGTCTCGCGGTGGCCGGGCGGGACAGCATCGGCGACGACGGTCTGCGCGAGCTGGCGAAGTCGACGTCGTTGCGCGCGCTCGACCTCACGCACTGCGAGAAAGTGACCGACGCCGGAATCGTCGCGCTCGCCGTCGTCACGACGCTCGAGGAGCTCGACCTCGAGTCGTGCTACGCGGCCAGCGACCGCGCCATGGAGGCGCTCTCGAAGCTGCCGAGGCTGGTGCGGCTCGATCTCGGCGCGACGACCGACGCGGACAATCGCAAGCACAAGGACGAGTTGACCGACACGGGGTTGAAACACGTCGCGGCGATGCCGTCGCTGGAAGTGCTGAGCCTCAAGTGGCGGTGGAATCTCGGAGATCGGGCGATGGAGAATCTTGCCGCGGCGCCAAAGTTGCGGGACCTGAATCTCGACGAGCTCAAAATCACGCCCGCGGGCCTCGCGCACCTCGCGAAGATCGGGACGCTCAAGAAGGTCCGGTTTTACGACATGGGGACGCCCGGGCGACTCTCGGACGAGGATTTCACCGCGCTGGCGAAGGCGCTCCCCGCGTGCGAAATCATCATGACGAGCGGCGCGAAATACAGCGCGTCGGCGGCGCGGCCGGTGCGGATCGGAGACGTCCCGCCCGAGATCGAGTCGGCGAAGGAAGATTGGATCAACGCGTCCGAGCCGCTGACGCTGGCGGCGCTGAAAGGGAAGCCTGTCCTTCTCGCCTTCCAGTACGAGACCTGAGAGTCGTGCGTGAAGATCGTCCCCCACCTGGTCAGGTGGCACGAAGCGTACGCGGCGAGGGGGCTCGTGGTCATCCTTGTGGACAACGGCCGGCAGGACGGCCGTGAGAGACTTGCGAAGTGGGTCGAGAAAGGGAGCATGAAATTCCCGGTGCTCTGGGATCGTGACGGAGCGAATGGTGCGCTGTACGGAATCCGCGCATGGCCGCGGACGGTGTTGATCGGCGTCGACGGCAAGGCCGTATGGGTGGGTGCCGCGGGCGGCGGGCGTCTTGAAGAGGTGATCGAATCGGAACTCGCACGGAAGCGATAGTTGGAGATTGAGTAAGCCATTCGGGCCTCTGCTGCGTCTCATGGATAGGGGGACCGCAAGGAGGAGGCTCGGATGAAGTATGTCGCGGCGGCATTGCTCGCGCTGCTCCCGATCGCAGCGCCGGCCCAGGACGCGAAGAACCCTGTCGAATGGCTGAGCGACCTCGCGACGGCCTGCGAGCGCGCCGAGAAGGAGGGGAAGCTAATCCTCTTCCGGCAGGTGCTGTGCGACTGCGTCGACCGCTCGTGTGCGTACGCCGAGCTGGCAAAGCGGCCTCTGTTCCTCGACGACGCCGGCGTGCGCGACATCGTCAACGCGAAGTACATCGCCGTGATCGAGAAGCGGGCGACGGTGGACGATGCGAAGGGGCTCGTGGATCCCGGGATCGGGCGCGAGATGCCGAAGGGGGCGCCGATCCGCACGTATTTCCTGACGCCTAGGCAGGAAATCCTGCATCGACTCGACCTGTGCGCGCATGCGGAGGACTTCGAGTCCGAGCTCGAATTCGTGCATCTGGCGCGGCTGCTCTGCTTCGACAAGACGGGCGCGATGGAGCCGGAGGGGAAGCGAATCCTTTCGGAGATGCACGACGAGCACCTCCGTCAGCCCAAGCAGTGGCACAAGAAGCGCTGGGGGAATGCGGCGTCGGAGTGCCGCTGCCGCCTGCCACAGGTGGGCGGATCCGGGAGCCGGCAGCCGTGGAAGGGATACAACAGTTCGATTCCCTGGCACACGGACGTCCAAGAGGCGAAGGCGCTCGCGAAACACGCGAAGCGAAGCGTGCTCTATTTCCAGGTCGTGGGCGACCTATATAAGGAAGGGTGCTGAGCGGCCGGACACGGGCAGAGAACCGGGACGTTCTCTGACGAGAAGGTCGTGCGACTGCTGAATGAACGCTTCGTTTGCGTGTGGAAGAACATCCGGCCGAGCCTGCCGATGCAGGACGGGATGTACGCGAAGGAATACACGGAGCAACTCACAAAGCTGGCGAACGGGACCGCGGATACCAATATCGCGACCCTGGTGACGACGGTGGACGAGCGGGTGGTGCACGTGATCCCCGGATTCTGGAAATCGGCGGATTACGTCAAGGAGCTGGAATTTGGATTGGAGCTGGCGGCGAGGCCGAACGAGTCCGTCAAGTCGGCGCACGAGTCGCGGTCGGCCGATGTGACCAGGCTTCAGGCAGAAGGATCGGCGCTCCTCGCGGCCGTGCACCACAAGCTCAAGGAACGCAGTCTGACGCTCGCGGATTTCCAGGGCATCAACGCCGGGCTCTCGAAGTAGCGACGGCGTTTTAGTTTCCCTGGGAAACGCCGACGTTTCCCCCGGCTACGGTTTTGGTGCGCCGTAATAGGGCACATCATAAATCGTTGGGCGGTATGGAGGTCGGGATAGGGCGAGTGGCACGCGCGTTGCTCCTGCTACGTCGTGTTGAAAGCGGCGTGGACGTGGCTAAGAGGGAGGCGCGACGTGATAACGATGCTCGCTTTACTGGCCGTGCCGTATCTGCCGTGGGCGCTCCTGGCGATCCCGGCCGGCGCGGCCCTTGAGATACAGGGTGGCTCCCCCAGCGGCGGCTGGGTCTCCTCCAGGGGGCCCGACGGGGATGATGCCCCCGCCGGGCCCTCCAACGTCTTCTCGAAGGCGGAGGTCAAGGAGCGGTCGCGAGACTGGGAGGTAAAGCGCCTCGAGGGGTGCGGGTGGCGGCTGATGTTGACGAAGGTCTGCGCCATCCGCGGAGACGTTCCCGTGGAAGATCTGCGCGCGGTCGGCGTGCACGCGGACGCCTTCATCGCGACGATCGAGAACGTGCTGGCGGGGGACTCGACCGATCTGCGTTTCTCCGTGCGCGCGTTCCGCGATCGGCATGCGTTCGACGTTTACGCCTCGTGCGCCGGCGCGAAGGGAGCGGACTCCTTTTACGACGTGAAGAACGCGGAGGCGGTCGTCCATTGGCCCGCCAAGGATGCTCCGTGGCGGCTTCTCATGCACGAGTTGACGCACGCGTATCTCGATCGCGTCCTCGGGCGGCGCGAACCGCTGTGGCTGGCGGAGGGTCTCGCGGAGTACTTCGCGAGCTATACGGTCGAAAAGGGGAGCATCGTGCCGGGCGGCCCGCACGAGAGTGCCGACGAGAAAGTGCGCAGGGCTCGCGAAGAGGGTTCATTCATCGGGTTGCGCCTGCTGCTTGCGGCCGGGCGGGACACCTTCTATGGGGAAACGCACGCTCTGCACTACGCGGAGGCCGGATCGCTTCTGCGATTCATTGCGCGCAACCAGGGCGGGACACGCGAGCGAGCGATCTGGGAGCTCGCGCGCGGCAAGGGGCTGCACACGCTCTGGGACCTCGACGAGCTGGAGAGCTCGTGGACCGCGACGCTGAAAAAGTAATCGATGTACGTGAACGCTGCCCCGGGGGAATGCCCCCGGGGCGAAATTGTGCCGTGTCCGGCGGCGAACCCAGGCGGAGGCGGTTCGTCGCGGAGGGTGAGGCCGCTTGGTGCGGACACGGTTTCCCAAGCCGGGGCCCCGCGAAAGCGGGGTGCGGGTTCTATTCCCCCACCCTCCATTATCACGCGGTTGCGACCGCGCGGCTGAGCGGCTATCCTGACGACGCTTGGGAAGCCGCGCCGGGCGGTCGAAGCCACGCCGTGCAGGCGTGGCTTTTTGTTTTCAGTGGATCCGCGGCTCGAGCGGAAGCGAGCGGATGAGCCGCGCTTCGAGCGCGCCGAATTCCAAGACGCGGGCGCTCGAGATCGCCGCGCCGACCGCCGCCGCGCCGTGCTCAAAGAAGATCTCGTGATGTCGCGATTCGGCCCCCGCGAGCTCGGCGTAGAAGGCTTGCAGCGCTTCGGGAAGCGGGGCTCGCGCAAGCAGTCGGAATCGTTCGCAGGAGCGGGCCTCAACAAAACCGCACAGGACAAGCGTGTCGAGCATCGCCGTCGTGCCCGCGTGCTTCGGCAGCCGGAAGGCCTTCATTTCTCGGACGTATCGGTCGGGGCCGACTCTCGGCAGCGTCTTGCCGCGGGCGCGCAGCATCTCGTGCACTCGTTCGAAGTGCCGGATTTCTTCATGCGCCAGGGCGGCCATGTCTTCCACCAGTCGCGGGAATTCGGCGAAGCGGCCGGCTAACGACATCGCCGTCGATGCCGCCTTCAATTCGCAATGTGCGTGGTCGGCGAGCAGGGCGTCGATATCCTTCGTCGCCGCGTCCGCCCAGCCCTGCGGCGTGGGGGATTGCAGCGGGAGTCCCTCGAGGGGATCGTCGGGGATCGAAGTGAGGATGCGCGGCGGCATTACATCATGCCCGGCATTCCCATCCCTCCCATTCCACCCATCCCGCCCATGCCCGGCATCCCGCCCATGCCTCCCATCCCACCCATTCCCGGCGCGCCGGCGTGCATCGCCGCGGCGACCGGCTCGGGTTTCTCGGTGATGACGGCTTCCGTCGTGAGCAGCAGAGTTGCCACGCTGACCGCGTTTTCGAGTGCGAGGCGGACGACTTTCGTCGAATCGATCACGCCGGTCTTGAGCAGATCTTCGAACTCGAGCGTCATTGCGTTGAATCCAAATCCGGGGTTCTTCTGGGCGAGCACCTTCTCGAGAACGACGCTGCCCCCCTGCCCTGCGTTTTCCGCGATCTGCTTGAGCGGCTGAACGAGCGCCTTGCGCAGGATGTCGGCGCCGATCTTCTCCTCGCGATCGGAGAACTTGAGCGCGTCCAGCACCGCGGTAGCGCGGGCGAGAGCGACGCCGCCGCCCGGCAATACGCCCTCCTCGTACGCGGCGCGCGCCGCGTGCAGCGCGTCGTCGAACCGGCCGCGCCGTTCCTCGGCTTCGACAGCTGTCGGTGCGCCGATGTTGAGCTTCGCGATTCCGCCCTTCAACTTGCCGATGCGCGCGCGAAGCTTTTCCTGGTCGTATTCGCTCGTGGCTTGATCGAGCTGCTTCTGGGCCTGCGCGATGCGCGCGGCGATTGCCTCCTGCTTGCCCGCGCCGTCCACGATCGTCGTCCGCTCCCTTTCGATCACGACGCGCTTCGCGGTGCCGAGATCCGTCGGACGGAGCTGTTCGAGCGTTACACCGGCCTCCTCCATCACCGCGCGGGAGCCCGTCAGGATCGCGATATCCTCGAGCATCTCCTTGCGGCGGTCGCCGAACTCGGGCGGCTTCACGGCGCAGGACTGCAGCACGCCGCGCAGGCGATTCACCACGAGGATCGCGAGCACCTCGCCCTGGACGTCGTCGGCGATGATGAGGAGCGGCCGCTTCGCCTTGAGCGCCATCTCGAGGATGGGCACGACCTGCTGCGCGCTCGAAATCGCCTTCTCGTGCACGAGGATGAGCGGATTTTCGAGGACGCACTCGTTGCGTTCGGGGTGCGTGACGAAGTACGGCGAAATGTACCCCTTGTCGAATTGCAACCCGTCGATCTTCTCGAGCTTCGTCTCGATCCCCTTGCCCTCTTCCACGATGACCGCGCCTTCGCGGCCGACCTGTTCGAGGGCCTCGGCGATGAGCTTGCCGACCTCAGGGTCGTTGCCGCCGGCGATCGTCGCGATGTGCTCGATGTCGGCGCGTCCGCCGACCTTTTTCGCCGTCTTCTTGAGGTGAGCGACAACCGCGTCGCGCGCGCGCTCGAGGCCACGGGCGATCTTGATCGCGTTCGACCCCGCCTCGACGGCGGTGAGCGATTCGATAAGGATGGCCTCGGCCAGCAGCGTCGCACTCGTCGTGCCGTCGCCTGCGGTGTCGGCGGTCTTGATGGCGACTTCCTTCACGAGCTGAGCGCCGGCATTTTCGAAGCGGTCCTCGAACTCCAGCTGGCGCGCGATGGTGGCGCCGTCGCTCGTGATCTGCGGGGATCCCCACTGTTTGGAGAGCATCACGGTGTGGCCGTGCGGACCGAACGTGACGCGGAGGACGCCGGCCATCTTCCGGACGCCGGCGCGGAGGTGCTCGCGGGCATCGCCGCCGAACTCGATCAGCTTGGTTGTCATAGGACCGGAGAGTGTAGGGACCCCGGCCCTCAAGGTCAACGGTCGAGCTTCTGTACGAGGTCCTTCGCGATCGCCCCGCGCTCCTTGTCTTCCACGATCTTCTTGAGCGCCGGCACGGCGGCTTTTCCGAACCCCTCGAGTTCCTTCACCGTGAAGGCGCGCATGTCGGCATCCCGGTCGGCGAGCTTCTCAATGAGCGTCGCGATCCGCGCGTCGCGCCACTTGGCGACTTCCGCCTCGAGCGGTGCGGGAATGCCCGGGCGCTTCGCGATGGCCTGGATCATCGCGCCGTCGAACGGGATGTCGGTCTTCGCCTTCGTCTTGAAATCCTCGACGAAGAAGGTCATCGAGTAGGCCGCCTCGTAATCGACGACCGTCACCTCGGCGGAATGCCGCACCTTCTCGCCCTTCAAGCCGGGGTCGGTGCTCGCCAGCTCGGCCGTCACCGAGAATCTAAGGAGAAGCCCGTCGCCGCCGATGTGCAACCGCACCTCGGCAGCGCTTTCCTTCCAGTCGAAGGAGCCCTGCTGCGCCTGCTCCTTCACGATGTCCTCGATGTCGCCGCCCGTGAGCTTCAGCCGGTATTCGTCGCAGGCGATCTTGCCGACCGTGGACTTGCCGACCGGGGCCGCGCCTTTCAGATGATGCGACAGGACGGAGAGGACGTCGTCTGGATTCTGAACGCCGCGGCCGGCCCCGCTCATCCCGACCTCCTCCGCGGTCACCCACTCCTCGGCCATCTCGTGGTAGACCCACGCCTGGTCGCCCGCCCGGACGATACGCTTCGTCTCGCCGCCGGAGGCCTTGTAGGTCGTGAACAGGACGCCACCCGCCACCACGACGTTGTCTCCGACAATGTCCATCGGCGACGAGTTCGGCACTTCCAGCTTCGACGTGAACGTCGTGCGATAGCTCTTCTGCAGGCGAACCTTCTCGATCGATGCCTTGACCTTCTCGGGCGCCTCCTGCACCTGGATGCAGGCGGCGAGCGTCAGCGCGGCGACCAGCGATATCACGATCGAGCCTCCAGAGTTCATACGACAGAGTGACGTATCCCGCCGCCCCCATGCTAGATGCCCGCGGGTGGAAATACGAAGGGTTCAGGCCTACGAACGGTCGGGTCCCACGAATCGAGTCAGCCGCTGCTTGAGGTTTTCCTTGGCGCGGAAGAGAAGCGACTTCACCGCCTCAAGCGACACCTGCATCGCGCCGGCGATTTCTTCGTACGACAACTCTTCGTAGCGCGCGAGAATGACCGCCACGCGCTGGTTTTCGGGCAGCGAGTCGATCGCGTCCTTCACGGCGCGCTGGAGGTCCGCCCGATGCATGCCCGCATCGGGGGACTGCGGCGCGTTCTCCTCGAGGAGATCGTCGACCAGGCTCGGCCGCTCGGGCTTTGAACGGCGCGATCGCATTTCGTTGAGGCAGTGGTTCACCGTGATGCGGTAGAGCCACGTCGAGAATTTCGCCTGCGGCGTGTAGCTGCGCTTCGCGCGATAGATCTTGAGGAAGACTTCCTGCGCCGCGTCTTCCGCGCCCGAGCGGTCGCCGAGATAGCGGTAGACGACGTTGAGCACGCCCTTCTGATGGTTCACCACGAGTTGCTCGAACGCCGCCTCGTCGCCGCGTTGGAAACGCAGCATGAGATCGATGTCGGGATCGTTGAAGCGCCCGGCGTCCGGAGCGTCGGAAGTCACCGGCACCTCAGGGTTTTCTGAGGTTGTGCTTGTTGTCCGCGCGGATCGTGAAGCCGATGTCATTGAGGTGGTCGAGCAGCGGGATCAGATATTTGCGCGACGTGTTGAGCAGGTCGCGCACCTGGCCGACCTCGATCGGGCCGCGCGCCTTGATGGTCTCCGCCATGATTCGCTTGGCGTCATCGATCGTGTCCTTGTGGAAGTACACCCCGTCCTTCAACGAGATCACCGCCCCCTTGTCGACCAGCAACCCCAGAACGCGGTCGATGCGCTCTTTGTTGTACTTGTTCTTGTAACGCTCGTAGACCTCCTCCAGGCGCGGCGTCTGGAATTTTGTCGACTGGAGCACCAGTTCCACCTCCGTCGCCGCCTCGGCGTCTTCGCGCGAGAGCTTGACGCCAAATGTCGCGAGCCGCGCGCGATCGTTCTCGATCGCGGCGACGCCCCGCTTTACCAGCTCGTCGAGCCCCTTCCGGAAGACGTCGTCCGCCAGCTTCGACGTGTTCTTGAACGGCAACATCTCGTACCCCGCGCGCAGCGGGTTCTTCGCGTGGAACTGCTCCAGCATGCCCTTCAGCCGCTGCATCGTCCCCTCGAACGCGTCGACGTGCATGAACCGGTTGCTGTCGAATCTCACGAGCCTGCCCGCCGTCTCGAACTGCTTGACGGCCGGTTCGAGCGCGGCGACGGGCTGCTTCGTCGCGACAGAGAGATCCTGGATCGTGACGGCGCGGTCGCCGAGCTGTTTCAGCGACACCTCGATCGCAGCGTACTTGTCGCTGAGCGCGGCTTCCTTCTCGACGAGGTTCATCAGCGTCTCGTCCTTGAAGCGCTTGAGCTTCTCGTCGGACGAGTCGATGACGCGTCCGCCGCCGATGGTGTACATCGGAGTCTGGAGTCGCACGATGAACGGGTCGCCCGTCTGGACGACCACGGACTCGTCGAGCCGGAACTGGACGAAGCACTCCTCGCCGGGCTCGAGCGTCTTCTTGTCGAGGAGGACGATCTTGCCGTCGGCCTCTTTCGTGCCGACGTGGAACTTCACCGGCATGAGGTTGCGCAGCGTGCGGGGGATGTCGGGAACGTATTTGAATCGCGCGGCGACGTAGTTCGACGCCTTGAAGTAGTCCGGCGTGCAGGCAACCATGCCGCGCTGCACCTCCTCGTGCGTCACGTCGCTGATGTTGATCGCGCTCGAGTGGCCGGCACGAATCTCCGGCACCTCGGACATGTAGGCGCGCAGGCCGCGGATGCGTCCGCGCTTGCCGAGCGGCTGGATCTCCAGCTGGTCGCCGATTTTTGCCGTCCCGCTCACGGGAACGCCGGTGACGATGGTGCCGAAGCCCTTCGAGCTGAAGATCCGCTGGATCGGCATGCGAAACACCCCCTGGGCGTCATGCACGGGGGTCGCCATCACCATCTCGTTGATCGCGTCGATGAGCTTATCCATCCCGAGGCCCGTGAGCGCCGACACCGCGACCATCGGCGCTCCCTCTAGGAAGGTGTCCTTCACGATCTTGGCGACGTCTTCCTTGACCATCTCGATGAAGTCGGCTTCGACCTTGTCCGCCTTCGTGACGACGATAATGCCGCGCTTGAGTCCGAGAAGGGACATGATCGTCACGTGCTCGCGCGTCTGGATGTTGTGACCCTCGTCGCCCGCAACGATGAGGAGGACGATGTCGATCGACGTCGCGCCGGCGACCATGTTCTTGATGAAGCGTTCGTGACCGGGAACGTCGATGATCCCGACGCGCTGCCCGTTCTTGAGCGTGAACGGGGCAAAGCCGAGATCGATCGTCATCTCGCGCTCTTTTTCTTCCTTGAGGCGGTCGGGGTCGATGCCGGTGAGCGTTTTGACGAGCGTGCTCTTGCCGTGGTCGATGTGCCCGGCGGTGCCGATGATGAGGTTGTAGATGTCGGAAGTTTTGAGTTGCGGGCCGGCCATGAGATACCCTCGCACGGAGGGAAATTAGGAAAGCGGGGCGATCATAGCACGCGGGATCGCGGCGGTACAATGCGGCCGTGCTCGAGGCGACAATCATTGCGCGTCGCACGACGCTGCCGCCGGGAAAGTCGCCCGGACTGGAAGCCCGCCTGCGCAACGTGTCGGGCGCTCCGCTCTGGGTCGTGGGATGTGTTGGCACGAACGGCTATCCGAGGGTCGAGATGGCCGTGAAGCTGAGGGGGCCGGGGGGCTGGACGTATCTGAACTTGCGACGCCACGGCAAACCGGTCGAGTTGGACGAACCCGCACTTCACCTGCTCAAGCCCGACGCGCTCTTCGATCCGTTCGGAAGACGGTTCATGCGCGATCCTGTTCTCGACTGGAAGCCGCGCCGCGCGGGCACCTACGAAATCGAGTTCCGGTACCGGACCGCGAGCTGCGCGGAATCACATGTCGCAGTTGAGCAGATGAGGAGATTCGCACAGCTGGCGAGGATCGATCTTGCCGCCGTGCCGCTCATTCTCACCGTTGAGCGAACCGAGCCGAGGCGCGGAGCGTCCAAGAGGGCATGATCTCACTTCTGATCGCCACCGTGCTCCTCTTGCAGGCCGACCCCGCGGCCCTCATCGAGCAGTTAAAATCGGACTCGCCCGATGTTCGCGAGCAGGCACGCGCTCAGCTCGACGCAATGGGCGTAAACGCGAAGGAGCCGCTCACGAAGGCGCTCGCGACGGCGACGGGCGACCTCGCATCGAGGATCAAGGGGATCCTGGACGCGATGCCGCGTCTCCAGGTCGTATTGCGCTCGACGAAGTCGAAGCACAAGGTCGGGGAGGAAGTTGGACTCCAAATTCGCATCAAGAACATCTGGGATGAACCGGTCGTCGTGGTGGGATCGCTGGACGGTTCGAGCACGGGCGCGCGCTATCCGAAACTGACCCTTGAGCTGCGGGATCCCGAGGGGCATGTCATCGCCACGCCCAACATCAGCAAGTGCGGCAACATCAACGCGCCGCGTGCTAAAGAGTTCATGGAACTTGCGCCGGGGAAGGAGCTGGATCCCTACGTGCGCATCGACGACTACGGTTACTTCGCGAATCCGCTCATGCTGTGGAAGCCGACGGTGAAGGGGAAGTACACGCTGACGTTCACTTACGACACGAGCGTCGGCGAGTTCTCGGAGTGGACGAGCGGGCTCAACAGGCTCCCGCCGGGCGACGAGTTGATGAAGCTCTTCAACCGCGTGCACCACGTGAAGGTGAATTCGAAACCGCTGATCCTCACGGTTGAAGACTAGGCGCGCCTCTCCTACAATCGCCCGCCCTATGGCGACGGCGCTTGCGATCGACCGGTGGCGTGTCCCGCTTGACGAGCTTCGGGCGGAGCTTGCGCGCGGGCAGAAGCCGAACGAGATCGTCTGCCTCGGGTGCGCCGCAAAAGTCGAGTTGGTGTCGACGGTCTATCCGGTCCTCGCCGAGCTGGCCCTGTGGCTCCGAGAGAAGACGAAGATCACGCTCCAGCCGCGCGACGACGTCTATCTCTTCCCGACCGACGGTACGATCGAAATCACGCGCGGGACGTACTCGATCGCCGATCTCGCCGCTGGCAGGACGGAGCAGGTCACGGCGGATGTGAGGCGCGCGCGGCCGACCGGGCTCGTGGTGCTCGCGAATTTCACGCCGTTTCCGACGAAGGACAAGCTCAAGAAGGCGTTCTTCAATTTCTACGAGGCGGCGGATCGCGCCGGCATCCCGTTCACGGTTGGCAAGGGACACACGATCCAGATCGCCACGCACGAGCGCGAGGAGTACATGGTCGCGGAGTACGTGCGCTCGACGGGAGCGACCCTCTACGGCGTAGCAAACAACGACACGATCTCGACGATCGATCCCAATCTCGAGTACGCGAGCTGGGTGAGCCTCTTCGTCGCGATGAACAACGCCCTCAACGACATCTTCCTGTCGGGCGTCTATCGCGGTATCCGCATCTACCCGACCGTGGATGCGCGCGAGCCGGGAGATCTGCCGAAAATTCGCGCGGCTCTATCGAAATACGCGCAGTTCCTGGCGCCGCTCGGAATCGACATCGTCGATCTTGGGCCGCTGGGATATTCCACGAAGTCGATGGGCGCGACGGTTGTCGGCGTCACGGATCGCGAAGTGCCGATCAATCAACGCCTGCTACCCGGTCAGATCCTGATCGCGACGCGCGCCGTCGGAGACCTGGCGCCGCTGACCGAAATCCTGATCAAGCAGTCGCTGGAGGAGGACGTTGAAGATCTGCAGCCGCTGCGCGAGAAGGTCCTTTCAGAGATGCTGACGCCGAGCGTCGAGGTCGCGAAGCTGATCGCCCGCTATCTGCCTGCCAAGGGGCAGCCGTTCGACCGCGCGAAGCACGTGATGAGCTGCCGCGACATGACGGGGCCAGGCATCCTGGCCGTGGAGGAGCTGGCGCAGGACAGCGGAAACGATGTCTACCTGGATGATCTCCAGCTGCACGACGAGCGCGTCGCGGACGTCGAGATGCCGAATCCCACGAGCGGGACGAACGGCGCGATCATCATCGGGGCGGACGCGGCGATCGCGAAGCGGATCCGGGCGGAGCTCGCTGATCTCGGCTATGCCCCGTGGGTGATGGGTCGTGTCGAGGCGCCGTCGAAGGAGCCGCGAATCCTGATCAACCGTCGGCTCGAGAAGTACGGGTTCCTGAAGGGCGTGAAGAAGGGGATCTTCGATCGCTACGACTTCGTCGACGCGCGGAGCCTGCCCGA
The DNA here is from genome assembly GCA_964468745.1 of uncultured Planctomycetales bacterium. Lineage (GTDB taxonomy): Bacteria > Planctomycetota > MHYJ01 > MHYJ01 > JACPRB01 > JACPRB01. The sequence continues at coordinate 14,017 of CAYXVY010000048.1, forward strand.
CCTTGGACGTTAAAGACGATATTCTCGGCACGATCGGGCGCACGCCGATGGTGCGCCTGCAGAAGCTCTTCCAGAAGCCTGGGGTCGAGATCCTGATGAAGCTCGAGGGCTTCAACCCCTGCGGCAGCGTGAAGGAACGGATCGCGCTCTCCATCGTCGAAGGGGCCGAACGCGACGGTTCGCTGCAGCCCGGCATGACGCTCGTCGAGTCGTCAAGCGGCAACACCGGCATCGGTCTTGCCATGGTTGCGGCCGTGAAGGGATACCCGTGCCTGATCACCATGGCGAAGAAGGTGTCTGTCGAGCGTCGGAAGATGATCAAGGCGTTCGGCGCCGAACTTGTTCTCGTCGACGGCGGGAGCGACGACGCCTGGGACAGGGCGGACGCGATCGCGGCGAGCGATCCGAAGAAATACTACCGAGTGCACCAGTACAAGAGCCGCTACAACGCGGACATGCACTATCGGACTACGGGACCCGAAGTGTGGAACCAGTCGGGCGGCAACGTGGATGTGCTGGTCGTCACGCTCGGAACCTGCGGAACGATCATGGGTCTGGGTAAGTTCCTTCGCGAGAAGAATCCGAGGCTGCGGATCGTCTCCGTCGAACCGCCGGAGAAGCACGAACAGCAGGGGATCCGCAATCTCACCGCGAATCGAGTGCCGGAGATCTTCGACGCGTCCATCGTCGACGAGCGGATGATCGTGCAGGACGACGCGGCATTCAGGACGACGAAGGACCTGGCGCTCAAGGAGGGGATCTTCGCGGGCATCAGCTCGGGCACCGCCGTCTGGGCCTCGATCGAGCAGGCGAAGAAGCTCGCGAAGGGGACGATCGTGACCCTCCTGCCGGATCGCGGCGAGAAGTACCTGTCGACCCCGCTCTTCGACGCCTAGATAATGAAACCGATGTCGCTCAAGGACGAGACGATTGCGAAGTCGGTGGACGTGAAGGGGCAGGTATGCCCCTACCCGATCATCGCCACGCGCATGGAGCTGAAGAAGATCGCGGTTGGCGACGTGCTCGAGGTCGTGACGGACAATCCGCCGACGGCCAACGAGACGATGCCGGCGCTGCTCGACTCGCGGAAGCTCCCCTACGAGCGCGAGGAAGTGAGCCCCGGCGTCTGGCGATTCCTCATCAAGCGGACTTCGTAGGCGGCTCCGCTGACCTCCCCGCGAGAGCTTTGCTATACGCG